>DASRUB010000410.1:0-10929 GCA_035655635.1 Rhodanobacter sp.
AGGTGTTGACCGTGCATGCGCGCAAGGCGTGGCTGCAGGGCCTGTCGCCGAAAGAGAATCGCGATATCCCGCCGCTGGATTACGCGCGGGTGTACCGCCTGAAGCGCGAGTTTCCCGAGTTGGGGGTGGTGATCAATGGCGGCATCACCACGGTCGGGCAGGTGCAGACGCATCTGGCCAACCTCGACGGGGTGATGCTGGGGCGCGCGGCTTATCACGATCCCTATCTGCTGGCCCGGCTGGAGCACGCGCTGCATGGCGAGCCGCTGCCGACGCGCGAGGACGTGTTGTCGCGGATGCGTCCCTACGTGGAGGCCGAACTGGCGCGCGGCACCGCCCTGAAGCACATCAGCCGTCACCTGCTGGGCTTGTACCAGGGCGAGCCGGGCGCCCGCGCGTTTCGCCGCACGATCAGCGAGGGTGCGCACCTGCCCGGCGCGGGCTGGGCTCTGCTGGAACACGCGCAGGCATCGTGCCGGCTGGCCGCGTGACAGACGCCGCCTGTCCGGCCAGTATTCAGGCCTGATCGCCTAGGCTGCAGGTTTAAGCGATGCCCGGACAGGATATTCACGCATGATCAGGTACAAGAGCTTGCTGCTGGCCGCGCTTATCCCGTTCGCGGGAGCGGCGGCGGCCCAGTCGGCGAAGCCACCGAAGCCCGCGGTGACGCTCGATCAGGCCGTGCTCAAGGTGCAGCACGAGACCGGCGGCAAGATACTTTCGGCCGAATCGCGCGGCATTGGCCGGCGGGTGGAGTACCGGATCAAGGTGTTGACCCCCGACGGGCATGTGAAAGTCATGGCGATTTCCTCCGAGGCGAGCAAGAATCCACCATCAACCCAGTCAACCAAGAATTCACCCGGCCGGAATACGGGTACCAAGGAGAAACATTGATATGCGCATCCTGTTGGTGGAGGACGAGGCACCGTTGCGCGAGACGCTGGCGGCGCGACTGAAACGCGACGGCTTCGCCGTCGATGCGGCACAGGATGGCGAGGAAGGCATCTATCTTGGCCGCGAGGTGCCATTCGACCTGGCGATCATCGACCTGGGCCTGCCGAGGATGTCGGGCATGGAGCTGGTCAAGGCGCTGCGCGAAGCCGGCCAGCGCTACCCGATCCTGATCCTCACCGCGCGCGGCAGCTGGCAGGACAAGGTCGAGGGACTCAAGCACGGCGCCGACGACTATCTGGTCAAGCCGTTCCATGTCGAGGAGTTGCTGGCGCGGATCAACGCGCTGGTGCGCCGTGCCAGCGGCTGGTCCAAGCCGATCCTGGCCTGCGGCGTGATCAAGCTGGACACCACCGCGCAGACGGTGGCGGTCGAAGGCAAACTGGTCGATCTCACCAGCTACGAATACAAGGTGCTGGAATACCTGATGCTGCATGCCGGCGAACTGGTCTCCAAGGCCGATCTCACCGAACACATCTATCAGCAGGATTTCGACCGCGACTCCAACGTGCTCGAAGTGTTCATCGGCCGGTTGCGGCGCAAGCTCGATCCGGAAGGAGCCCTGAAACCCATCGAGACGGTGCGTGGACGCGGATACCGCTTTGCCATCCCGCGCACCGACGGCGACGACGAGTGAGCTGACGCCGCCGCGCCGCCCGCTGTCGCTGGCGGCGCGAGCGGCGATCGCCACCGGTTTCGTGCTGGCCGGTTTTCTCGGGCTGGTCGGGCTGACCCTGTCGCAGGCGAACAAGGAGCGCGCGTTGACGACGCTGCATGATCGACTGCAGAATTTCGCGATCGCCTACATCACCAATTTCGACGTGAACCGCTACGGCAGGATCCTGTCGCCGGACACCTCGCCGGACTCGAACTTCTCGCAGCCGGGCTCCGGCCTCTACGCTGTGGCCATGGGCGACAAGGGTTTCCACTGGCAGTCGCCCTCGGCGATCGGCCGCGACTTCGGTTTCCTCACGCCGCTGGCGCCGGGTGTCAGCCGGTTTGTCGGTCCGATCGACACGCGCATGGGCCGCCTTTACTACTACAGCTATGGCCTGGCCTGGGATACCGAGGGCGGCAAGTCCGTGCACTTCACCATCATGGTGGCGCAGACCGAGGACCAACTCGAGGGCGGCAACGCGGCCTACCGGCGCGCGCTGGTGGTCTGGCTGTCGATCCTCGGCGTGATGCTGATCCTGCTGCAGCTTTTGCTGTTGCGCTGGAGCCTGACGCCGTTGCGCAAGGTGGCCAGCGACATGAGTCGGGTCGAGCGCGGCGCCAGCGAGCGACTGGACAGCCAGTACCCGCTGGAACTGACCGGCCTGACCGAGCGCATCAATGTCTTTATCACCAACGAGCGCGAGCAGCGCACGCGCTACCGGCATACCCTGGCCGATCTGGCACACAGCTTGAAAACGCCGCTGGCGGTGATCCGCTCGCAACTGGAATCGACCACCGCCGACGAGGCCACGCGGCGCAACAGCCTGCTCGATCAGGTGCGCCGGATGAACGAGTTGGTCGCCTACCAGTTGGCGCGCGCGGCCACCTCGGGTCGCCAGACGTTTGCCAGCGCCGTGCCGGTCGCCTCCCATGCCGAGGATCTGGTGCAGGGACTGGAGAAGGTTTACGCCGTGAAAAACGTGCTGTGCGAGTTCGATCTCGAAGAGGGCGCGATGTTTTACGGCGAGCAGGGTGATCTGCTCGAACTGCTCGGCAACCTGCTGGAAAACGCCTTCAAATGGGCCAGTCACCGTGTGTTGCTGGTGGTGAAGATGCAGCCGCAGGCCGGGCGCCAGCGCCCCGGCCTGCTGTTGTGCGTGGAGGACGACGGACCGGGCATTGCCGAGGCCAAGATCGAGAAGGTGCTGCAGCGGGGTGTGCGCGGCGACGAGCGGGTGCAGGGCCACGGCATCGGGCTGTCGATCGTGCAGGACATCGTGCACGCCTATCAGGGCGAGCTGGTGGTTGATCGCTCGCCCGATCTCGCGGGTGCCCGATTCTGCGTGCGGCTGGCGGCGAGCTGAGCCTGGGAGCCTGGCTTTCCGCGGCAACAAGCCGCGGTGGACTCATCGCGATCGGCATGCGAGCGGCCGTGATACGGCTCAATCAACTCGGCGCAGCTTCGGATTGCCCTTACTGGATCGATCCGGGCAGCAGGGATTGCCAGCCCAGATGTGGCCGCGGGGCGGGCGTGGGCGCCGACGAGGCGGCGCCGGAATGATCGTTGCCGCTGCTGGAGGTGCTGGGGGACGAGTCGCTGCTGCTGATCGTGCCACTGGCGTGGTTGATGCCAACGGCGTCGCAGTCACTGCAGTCGCTGTCATGCGCACTTCGGCTGGTCACCGCGTGCGTGGCATTGTCCACCCCGGGCGTAGCGACGCTGGCAGCCGCCGCCGAGCCCGCGAAGGCCACGCACAGGGTGCAGGCAATGATCCGATGGGTGGCGCGCATGGCAGTCGAACTCTCCGAATCCGCAAGCGAAGGCCCTGATCCTCGCAGAAACGGGAAGGGGTTGCCAGTGCTGTCGCATGTCGCAGCGCAGCGTCGGCGGGCTAGAATCGGCCCATGTCCATTCTCCATTTTCCGTCGTGTCGCGGCGCATCGCCTGCGAGCGCCGCGGAGCGCAGGGATCGCTGATGCAGCCATTGCAACTGCTGGCCTTGCTGGCTGCGGGAGAGCCGGTTTCCGGGTCGGCGCTCGCCGCGCAGACGGGGGTGACCCGCGCGGTGATCTGGAAGCAGGTCGAAGCCTTGCGCGCGTGTGGCGTACCCATCGAGGCGCGCGGCAGCGCCGGCTATCGCCTGCCGTGGCCCCTGCAGATGCTCGATGTCGCGCAGATTCGTGCCGGGCTGTCGGAGTCCGGGGCGGGGGCGCTGGGCACGCTGGAGGTGCATGGTGAGCTCGACTCCACCTCCAGCGAGCTGCAGCGTCGCATCGCCAGCGCCGGGGATCTCAGCATGGTGCTGGCCGAAAGCCAGAGCGCCGGACGTGGGCGCCGTGGCCGCAGCTGGTTGTCGCCACCGGGAATGAACCTCTACCTGTCGTGCCTGAAGCGTTTCGAATCGGGCTTCGCCGCGTTGAGCGGATTGTCGCTGGCGGTCGGCGTGATGGTGCTGCGCGCGCTGGATGAGCTGGGCGTCGCCGGTGCCGGGCTGAAATGGCCCAACGACGTGTTGGCTGTGGCCGGCCATGGCGCGCGCGGCAAGCTGGGCGGCATCCTGGTTGAGCTGAGTGGCGAATACCAAGGCCCCTGTGCGGCGATCATCGGGATCGGCCTCAATCTGCGCCTGACCCCGGCGCTGCATCGCCAGGCCGGGCAACCAGCGTGCGATGTGGCCAGCCTGACCGCAGGAGCGCCACCGGACCGAAACCGCGCGGCGGCGGCGCTGATCGAGGCTCTCGCGCGTGGTTTGCAGCAGTTCGAGAGCGAGGGGTTTGCCGCCTTCCTGGCGGACTACACGCGGCATGACCTGCTACGCGGCCAATCGTTGCAGTTGAGCGGCGCACTTGGCACGTTCGACGGAATCGGTGCGGGGGTCGACGCGCGTGGTGCGCTGCAGGTGCGCATGCCTGATGGCAGCCAGCGCTGTGTCGACAGTGCCGACGTCACGGTGCGCCGCGCATGAAACTGCTGCTGGACCTGGGCAATACGCGGCTGAAATGGGCATTGCAGGCGCAGTCCGCGGACTGGTTTGCGCACGGCGCGCTCGGCTGGGACGACGATATCGATGGCAAGCTGGCTGAGGCCTGGGCCGGTCTGCCGCGACCGACGAGGATGGTGGCGGCGTCGGTTGTCGATAGCGCGCGCGAAGGTCGCATTGCCGAGCTCGCGCAGCAGGTTTTCGGCGGCGCACCGCACTGGTTGCGCACGCCCGGCAGCGCCTGCGGCGTGCGCAGTGCCTATGCCGAGCCGCGGCGCCTGGGCGTGGATCGGTTTCTGGCGATGGTCGCCGCCCATGCCGCGCATCGCACGCCATGCGTGCTGGTCAGCGCCGGCACCGCATTGACGCTGGATGCCTTGCGTGTCGATGGCCAGCACCTGGGTGGATTGATCGCGCCCGGCGTGCGCCTGATGCAGCAATCGCTGCTCGACTCGACGACCCTGGTACGACCACAGCGGCCGGGTGACATCCGGGAACTGGCCGACAACACGGCCGATGCGGTGACCTCCGGTTGCTGGCAGGCTGCCGCGGCGTTGATCGAACGTTTCCACGGCCACATGTTGCCGCGTCTTGGCGCGATGCCCGCGTTGATCCTGGATGGCGGGGACGCGCCGCAGTTGGCGTCGATGCTGTCACTGCCGGCCAGCCTTGTTCGCGACGGCGTCTTGCGCGGCCTGGCACTATGGGCTGACGCGCATCCCGTGTCGCCACCGACCGTTTAGGAGCCTGGGCCGCAGAAATCGTTCGGGCTGCAAAACCCTGCCTGCGGTCCATTTTTCCGCCGTTTCTTGGCCCATAGAACCACTATGGGCCGGCGAACCGTCGAAAAACTGTCCTCGCAGGCAGGATTTTTCGCCTCGAACATTTCTGCCGCCCAAGCTCCTAGAATGGCGACACCGCGCGCGTTGATGGGGGTTTGATGTTCCTGCGTCTGCTGTTCATCCTGCTGATGGCGCTGAATATCGCGGTGGGGGCGTGGCTGTGGCTCGGCCAGCCCTATACCCACATCGGCAACTCGACCGACCCCGATGTGCCGGAGCTGCGTCTCCTCTCGGAAATGCCCGCGTCCGGCGTGAACCCGCCGGAACCGGAGACCCAGGGTGTGTCCGCCGCTGGCGACGCGCACAGCTACAGCTGCACCACGCTGGGGCCCTTCGACACGCCGCAGGACCTGCGCAACGCGCGCCAGGCTTTGACTTCGCGCGCCGCGCGCACGCGCTCGCGGCAGGAGCAGACCAGCCAGACCACCGGCTGGTGGGTCTATCTGCCGGCGGCGGCCAACCGGGCGCAGGCGCTCGAACAAGCCAGGCAACTTGGCGCGCATGACATCAAGGACTACTTCGTGGTCGGTTCGGGTGACCAGGCCAACACCATTTCGCTGGGCCTGTTCAGGGACCCGGCCAACGCGCGCAAGCGCCTGAATGAGATCGCTGCCGCGGGTTTCGCTGCACGCATGGGCGAACGCAGCGAAAGCGTGCCCGAATACTGGCTGGACCTGATGGTTGCCGACGGCAGCCACCTGGATTGGCGCAAGTACGTCAGCGCCAGCGGCGTCGGCTCCCACAGCACCGGCTGCTTCTGAGCACAGCCGTCGGCGTGCCTGCCAGGCAGCCCGTCGGACTTTGGTTGGCCGGTCTGCGAATCCGCCTGTGCGGTCCACTATCCGCCGATTCCTGGTCCATAGAACCACTATGGACCAAGAATCGTCAGCAATCTGTCCTCGCACAGCCGAAGCCTCGATGCGACCACCAGAGCCCAACGGGCTGCTAGAATCCCGGGTCTTTGCCGGCATAGCTCAGTTGGTAGAGCAACTGATTTGTAATCAGTAGGTCCCGGGTTCGACTCCTGGTGCCGGCACCACGTAGTCATGCGTTTAGGCCGTCCTTCGGGGCGGCCTTTTCGTGGGTGGTTCAGGCATGAGTGGGGCCGGGATCGTGCTTCGAGTCCGGCAACCGTCGCGCCACTCCGGCTGCACCATCGGCGGCGTTGTCGCGGTGATCGTTCCGCAAGCTGAACACTGCATGGAAAATTGACACGCCAATCGCGATTTCTGCACGTGGCGCTGCGCAACCTGATGGCTTCCGAGTCTGGAGGCCAAAGCCGTGGAAACACTTTATGTCGTACAGGGCTTCTATGGCGTAGGGCAAGGCATGGTTGCCTGCCGACCCATCCTGCATGGCATGGAGCCACTGGCGCGCAGCCGCGGCGAGGCATTGGCGGGGCAGTGCGATGGCGTGCTGGTGTATGCGCAGGGCGCAGACGTCGATCGAGGCGAATATTCGATACCGGTGATCCTCGCAAAGTATGGCAATGTGCCGCACCCGGAGGCGCAGAGCCTGCGCCGGCAAATGACGGAACCTGCATCCGGACAACCAGCATCCGGACCAGAAGCGTGGTCGTCTTCGCCACCCATCAGCGGCAGCGACGCACGAGCGCTGCAGGCGGCGCTGACATAGCCAGGTTGCCGCGCACTTGCATTGCCTGATGCTGGTCGATTCACCGTTGTTCGTTTTTTGAACGACCTGCGTGGCGAGTCGTGCAGCTCAATCCGGTAGACTTGGGGAAGAGCGCGGCATGCGGTGCCGCGCGAGCTTTTCTTGCGCCCACGCCGGCGAATTGCGGGAGATGCCGACAGGCTCTTGGCGTCACCCTCTTCGTGCCGCTGCGGGGCGACTCATCGGTGCGGGCCGGACGTCCCAGCAGGTATCAAAACCATGAACAACCAGACCATTTCGTTGATAGGCGTGCCGACCGACATCGGCGCAGGGCATCGCGGCGCCTCGATGGGGCCCGAAGCGCTGCGGGTCGCCGATCTTGGCGCCAAGCTGGCGCAACGCGGGCGGACCGTGATCGACAAGGGCAACCTGCAGGGGCCGCTCAATCCCTGGCAGCCGCCGACCGATGGCTACCGCCACCTTGACCAGGTGGTGGCCTGGAATACGGCGGTCTATCAGGCCGTGCTGCAGGAGCTTCAGGCGGGACACCTGCCGCTCATGCTCGGTGGCGACCATTGTCTGGCAATCGGTTCGATCAGTGCCGTGGCGGATCATTGTCGTGCCAACGGCAAGCAATTGCGGGTGCTGTGGCTGGACGCGCACTCGGACTTCAACACGGCCGAAGCGACGCCATCGGGAAACATCCACGGCATGCCGGTGGCCTGCCTGTGCGGCCGCGGCCCGAAGCCACTCGTCGAACTCGGTACCCACACGCCGGCAATTACGCCGGACATGCTCCGCCAGATCGGCATCCGCTCGGTCGACTATGGTGAGAAGCAGCTGGTGCGCGAGGCCAACGTGGGCATCTACGACATGCGCCGTATCGATGAGGAAGGCATGAAGCGGGTGATGGAGCAGGCGCTGGACGGCGTCGACGAGAACACCCACCTGCACGTGAGTTTCGACGTCGATTTTCTCGACCCCAGCATCGCACCCGGGGTAGGCACCACCGTGCGTGGTGGCCCGACCTATCGTGAGGCGCAGTTGTGCATGGAGATGCTCTGCGACAACGGACGCCTGGCCTCGCTGGATCTGGTCGAACTGAACCCTGCCTTCGACCGACGCAACGCCACGGCCAAGGTAGCGGTGGATCTGCTTGAGTCGTTGTTCGGCAAATCGACCCTGATCCGCTGAGAGGCTGCGAATAGTGCTCTTGCTTCACCCGCTTAGCGGGGGAAGGTGCCCGAAGGGCGGAAGGGGGTGCTTTTCGCCGGGCAAAAGCAGGATCAAGAGCACCCCCATCCGCCTTACGTGCCGCTCCTGCGGCACGCCCTTCGGGCCGGCTTCGCCGTTCGCTTCGGCATCCTGCCTTCGCAGTCGGCACCTTCCCCCGCTTTGCAGGGGAAGGAAAAACTGGGCGCCACGCTAACCCTTGGACTATTCACAACCGCTGCGGCGGGGCAGTCCGGATGGCCGGGGCGTGCGTCCAGCCAGGTTCCGTGCACACGGGTTGGCGTCGACAGCGTCCTGACAGATCGTTGTGCGGACGGCACGCACCCGTGAGGTCGTGAGTGGCGGCAGTTCGCGCTGCGTGTCACCACAGCCACCGCAATCGGAAATCAACAAGCACCCAGTCGCGCTGGATCATGGTCGCCGACGAAGGGTCACATCCTCATCACGGTGAAAAGACGGCAGTTGCATGTGTGGTTGGCGATGCTGCGTGCTCACCTCAAGGAGTTCGCCATGTCTACGCACAAACTGGTGGGTCGCCACGTCGCGATTCTTGCCACGGATGGCTTTGAGCAATCCGAACTGACTGAACCAAAGCGCCTGCTGGAGAAGGCTGGCGCGCGGGCCGATGTCATCGCGCCCGGCCATGCCGCCAGCATCAAGGGTTGGAGCGGCGGAGACTGGGGCGCGTCGGTAAAGGTGGACAAGCCGCTGGAGGAAACGGACGTGGCTGATTACGACGCCCTGATGCTGCCCGGTGGTGTGATGAATCCGGACAAACTGCGCCTGGAACCGAAGGCGATCGCCTTGATCAAGGCTTTCGACGATGCCGGCAAGCCGGTGGCCGCGATATGCCACGGTCCCTGCACCTTGATTGATGCGGGCCTGGTGAAGAACAGGAAGGTGACCTCGTGGCCATCGCTGCGCAAGGACCTGGAGAACGCTGGCGCCCGATGGGAGGACAGCGAAGTCGTGCGTGACGGTCAGTTGATCACCAGCCGCAAGCCTGACGACATCCCGGCTTTCGCGGATGCGCTGATGGACGCGCTGGGCGCTACCGCCTGACTCCGTTCTGTTCGCCGCTCGCCGGCATGGCACGGGTTGATGCGTCGACCGACGTTGCAAGCCCCGGCTGGCGTTGATGCATCCGGCGGCGCGCGTAAAAGCGCCCGTTTGCCATCACACCTCGATCACCGCGCGCCCGCGAAGATCGATGCGCCCGCGAAGATCAATCGGTATTCGTTCGCGACCGCAGGAGCAGACATGAAAACGCGGCATGTATTCAGCACGCCCGACCTCAAGGCGGCCGCCGCGGCGGTCAATGCACTGCGCGAGGCGGGGGTATCCGACGACGATATCTGGGTGATGGCGCGCGATGATCTCGAGAACGCCGCCGTTCCGGATGACCTTCGCGACACCAGCGGCGATTTCGGGCGTGGCGGCGTCAAGGGCCTGCTGCAGGGCGGTGGTACCGGCGTGGTGTGTGGCCTGGTCGCCATGCTGGTGCCTGTCATCAGCATTCCCGTCGCGGGCGCGGCCGCCATGGTAGTGGCCGGCGCGGCCGTGGGTGGCTGGATGGGGATGCTTACCGGCTCCTCGGTGCCGGATACGGTGCGGCGCAAGTTTCATGATGAACTCAGCGCAGGGAAGGTCATCGTGGCCGTGGATGGCGAAGATGACCTGCTTGCTCGGGTTGATGCCCTTCTGCTCGGTCGCGGGCTCACGCAACTGCCGTTTGACGTCCCGACGGCGCTGAGTTGAGCGATGACCTTGCTGGCCATGCTTTTGTATCGCCAGCGATGTCGACCGCCATGCAACTTCAGTTTGCCTCGATGCCGGTCGGGTGGAACGCGGCAAGCCAGCGCTGAATCCACGCGCCGACCCATGAACCATACCCCGGTGCATGGGCAATACTGCGTGGTGTGATCCACAACGAGGAAAACGCTGATGGGTAATACCAATCTCCCGCAGGCCGGCGCGGCGCACGAAAAGCAGAGTCGCGATACCCTCCGTGGCGCGGAGCAACTGACCGACGCGCAGGAACAAGAGGCTCGCGAGCAGGGGCCGCCCCGCGTCGTCGCCCCGAATCCCGCGGTAAGCCTCGAGCAGGCGTTGGGTGGCTACACCGGCACCGGTCATTCGCCCGCCGGCGCGACCTGAGGCACCACCGATGGCAGCCAGCCAGCGCCATCCGTCACTGGCGTCAAGAGAACCCCCGGCTCTGTCGGGGACTCTCCAGAGTTTGACTTTTACGGCAGTCGGTTTTGAGCCCCTCTCCTTCCGGCGACCGACGGGAGTCCCCTTGCGGGTGAGAGGGGTTGGGGTGAGGGTTCGGCTGGAGCGAGGAATCCAGCTCCGACCGAACGCTCATCCGACCCTACGGGCCACCTTCTCCCAAGGGAGAAGGAAGTGCATCTGCCGCGAATAGCCAGGGCGTCCTCTGCGGCGGGCTGCCGCGGAGAGCGTGCCAGATTGGGCGATGTCGTAAACTGCGCTTTTACTCGCGCGACGCAACATGCAGACTCGAATACTCACCGGCATCACCACCACCGGCACGCCGCATCTGGGCAATTACGTCGGGGCGATTCGTCCCGCCGTCGAGGCCAGCCGGCGCGATGACGTCGATGCATTCTTCTTCATGGCCGACTATCACG
>DASRUB010000411.1:0-11528 GCA_035655635.1 Rhodanobacter sp.
GCGCGCTCAGCAAGGGGCCGCTATCGGGTCGTCGGGCAACTCACCCATTTCCCGGACTGCCTCGCGCGCCTCGCTCATCGTCGCCTCGACGCCAGCGACGATCTGGCGAGCTCGGCCCAGGCTCGACTCAGGCACCATCACCGCGATGTAGTCCATGGCCGGCAACTGGCCCACGCCTCCGGTGAGGTATTCGCCGGCGATGAAAGCGGGGATGTCACCGGCCTCCAGCGCATCCTTGACCAGATGGGCATCGAACAGGTTTTCGGCGCGGTAGACGGTGTGCATGACAAGCAAGCTAACCCGCGGCGCGCCACGGGGCAAGACCGTACCAAACCAGTCCTCCTTCGTCGGACCCGGGTGACAGGGTAAACTTGGCTGTTTCCGCCACCGCTCGCGAGCGTCGCCCGATGTCGAACGAAAAACCCGTCCTTGAGTCGTCCCCCCTGGCGACGGCGACGGCACCCCAGGACTTCATCCGGCAGATCGTGCGCGACGACCTGGCTGCGGGCAGGCACACGGCGATCCACACCCGCTTTCCGCCGGAGCCGAACGGCTACCTGCACATCGGCCACGCCAAAGCGATCTGCCTCAGCTTCGGCATCGCCAGGGAGTTCAACGGCTGGTGCAACCTGCGCCTTGACGACACCAATCCGGGCAGGGAAAACCCCGAATTCGTCCAGGGCATCAAGGAGGATGTGCGCTGGCTCGGCTTCGAATGGCATGAGCTGCGCCATGCCTCGGATTACTTCGAGGTGTTCTACCGCGCTGCGCTCAAGCTGATCGAGGACGGCAAGGCGTACGTCGACGACCTCGACGCCGACGAAGTGCGCGCGTACCGCGGCACGCTCACCGAAGCGGGGCGCAACTCGCCGTATCGCGAACGCCCGATCGAACAGAACCTCGACTTGTTCAAGCGCATGCGCGCGGGCGAATTCGCCGATGGCAGCAGGACCCTGCGCGCGAAGATCGACATGGCCGCCGGCAACATCAACATGCGCGACCCGGCGCTCTACCGCATCCGCAAGATCGCCCACCAGAACACCGGCGACGCCTGGCCGATCTACCCGATGTACGACTACGCCCACGCACTGTCCGACGCGATGGAGGGCGTCACCCATTCGCTGTGCACGCTGGAGTTCGAGGACCACCGCCCGCTCTACGACTGGTGCGTGGACAACGTCGACCTTCCGGCCCATCCGCAGTTGTGGCAGTCAGTGCTCGACGCCGGGCTGGAGGCGAAGCCGGCCAAGCCGCGCCAGATCGAATTCTCGCGTCTCAACCTCAGCTACTGCATCACCAGCAAGCGCAAGCTGGCGCAGTTGGTCAACGAACACTTCGTGGATGGCTGGGACGACCCGCGCATGAATACCCTGCGTGGCCTGCGCCGCCGCGGCTTCACGCCGGCCGGGCTGCGCCTGCTGATCGAGCGCGTGGGCGTGAGCAAACAGAACAGCGTGATCGATTATGCCGTGCTGGAGGGCTGCATACGCGAGGATCTGGACGCCACCGCGGCGCGACGCATGGCGGTGCTCGATCCGCTGAAGCTGGTGCTGACCAACCTGCCGCAAAGCCACGAGGAAATGCTGCGCTTCCCGAATCATCCCAAGGACGAGAGCTTCGGCACGCGCGAGGTGCCGTTCGCGCGCGAGGTATGGATCGAGCGTGACGACTTCGCCGAGGTGCCGCCAAAGGGGTTCCACCGGCTCAAGCCCGACGGCGAGGTGCGTCTGCGCGGCGTCGGCATCGTGAAATGCGCCGACGTCATCAAGGATGCCGACGGCAACGTGAGCGAACTGCACGGCACGCTCGATCCGGAAACCCGTCACGGCCTGCCCGGCGCCGACCGCAAGGTGAAGGGCACCATCCACTGGGTCAGCGCGAGGCACGCGGTGGCCGCCGAGGTGCGCCTGTACGACCGCCAGTTCAGCGTGGCCGCGCCGGAGCACGAGGAGGACGACAAGAGCTGGCTCGACCACGTCAATCCCGACGCCAAGCGCGTCGTGCAGGGCTGGTTGGAGCCGGCTGCGGCGGACGTTGCGCCGGAACAACGCTTCCAGTTCGAGCGTCTCGGCTATTTCGTGGCCGACCGGGTCGACCATCGTGCCGACGCGCCGGTATTCAACCGCACGGTGACCTTGCGCGATGTCTGGGCGCGCGGCGTCGGCGCGTAAACGGAGACCAGCATGTTGCCGCTGCAAATTCACCTGACCCTGCCGCCGTGGATCGGCGATGTGGCGGACACCAACAAGCGTTACCAGAGCGACGAGGAACGTGTCGGGCTGGCGATCGAGCTGTCGCGGCAGAATGTGGAGCGCGGCGGTGGCGGCCCGTTCGGCGCCGCGGTGTTCAACAACCACAGCGGGCGTCTGGTCGCCGTTGGCGTGAATCGGGTGGTGCCGCAGAGTTGTTCGGTCGCGCACGCGGAAACCATGGCGATGATGATCGCCCAGCAACGCCTCGGCCGGCACCGCCTGAATGAGGACGGCGGCCACTACGTGCTGGCCACCAGTGCGCAGCCGTGTTGCCAATGCTATGGCGCCAGCGTCTGGGCCGGCCTGGATGAGCTGCTGATCGGGGCGCGCGCCGAGGATGTCGAGGAACTCACCGACTTCGACGAGGGACCGCTGCCTGCCGACTGGAGCGGTGAACTGGTCCGCCGCGGCATCGCCGTGCGCCGCGATATCCTGCGCGCGCAGGCGCGCACTGTACTCGCCGCCTACGGCGCCACGGGCACGACCTATTGAACCGCTGGCGCGCCGCGCTGCCGCTGGCCCTGCTCCTGCTGGCCGGCATCGTGCTGTTCGCGTCCGGCTCGCTGCATGCGTTGACGCCACGCCAACTGGTGGCCCATCAGGTCGAGCTGCATGAGCAGATCGCCCTCCATCCCTGGCTCAGCCGGATCGCCTACATGGGTCTGCTCACGCTGGGCGTGGCCACCGGCATTCCGGGCACCATCGTGATCATTCTCGCCGGCGGCTTCGCCTTCGGCGTGATCGATGCCACGGTGACCTCCTCGATCGGTCTCACTTTCGGCTCGCTGATCCTCTACCTCGCCAGCCGCTACGCGTTTGGCCCGGGCAATCGGCAACCTCCGAGCGTGGTAGCCAAACTGCACCAGGGGTTCGAGCGACATCCGGTCGGCTACACGTTGTTCCTGCGTTTCGTGCCGGTGCTGCCGTTCGGCGCGGTAACCGTGGCGCTGGCGTGGCTGCGTTGTCCGTTGTGGCTGTTCCTCGGCGCCAGCTGGCTGGGAGGCACGCTGTCACTCCTGTTCGAAACCTCGATCGGCGCCGGGCTGGGGGATGCGATGAGCCAGAGTGACAACTTCGGCATCAGCCTGCTGCTGCACCGCGAAGTGCTGCTGCCGCTGGGTGCGATTGCCATACTGGTTCTGCTGGCGTTGCTGATAAAGCGCGTGACCTCGCGCCGACGCGATCGTCACAGCGTCGACTGAACCCGGGCATCGCCGACTGAACCCGGGCGTCGCCAGGAGCCAGGTCGGCCAGCTGTCAATCAGGCCGTTTCGAGTTAGTGTTGTGCCGCGACCGGCCGGGCCTAGCGGTGGCGAGCGATCCGACGGAGTACGTGGAAGAATGGACCAGATGCGGAACTCGTGGCTGGTGCGGTTGTGGCAGCGCACGTCGCTGCTGCAGCGCATGGCGTTTGTCGCCCTGGTACCCACCTTGATCACCGCCGTGCTGCTGGTGACCCTGCTGACCCAACGCCAACTGGTGACCTTGCGCCAGATGGCGCAGACCAATGCCGACGCCATTGCCACCCAGACCGCCTCGATCTGCGTGCAGCCCTTGCGCACGATGCGTTTGCGCGAACTGCTGCGGATTGCCGATTCCATTGGCGAGCTGCCGCATGTGACGCGGGTGCAGATCCGCACGGCCGAAGGGCAGATCGTCGCCGACCATCGCACCGTCGAGGACAGTCCGCACGATGTCATGAGCGTCGTCCACCAGGTGGTCGATACCCAGCAGGCCACGCCCCAGGTGCTGGGTTCCGTGCTGGTCGACGTGAGCCTGCACGAAGCTCTCGCCGCCCAGCGCGCCAGCCTGCAGCATGCGCTGCTCGCCCTGCTGGTGAGTCTGCTGGTGGCTGGCGTGATCGGCTGGCAGGCGGCACGCTGGATCAGCGCGCCGCTGCGCCATCTGGCGGGCGCGGTACAGCAGCTCGGCCGCGACGACGAACCGGTCAACGTGACGATTACCGACCGCACTGAAATCGGCGAGTTGCAACGCGGGTTCAATCACGCCGCCGCCGCACTGTTCGAGAACCGACGCGGCATGCAACGCCAGATCGAGGAGGCCACGCAGGAGCTGGAGCAGAAGAACGCGGCGCTGGAAACGGCCAGCGAAACCCGCTCGCGCTTCCTCGCCGCCGCCTCGCATGACCTGCGCCAACCGCTGTACGCGCTGACCCTGTTCTCCGCGGCGCTGGCGGTGGACGAGCTCGATCCGCAACGCCTGGACCGTATCGCCCACATCCAGGAATGTGTGCAGTCACTCGATCATCTGTTCAGTGAATTGCTTGACCTGTCGCGGCTGGAGACCGGCGCGATCCAGGTCGAGATCAGCGAGTTTCCGCTGGAGCGCGTCTTTGCCGAGGTCAGTCGCACCTTCAGCATGGTGGCCGAGCAGCGCGAACTGAAGCTGAAAACGCCCTCGACCCGATACTGGGTACGCAGCGACCGGACCATGTTGACGCGCATGCTCAACAACCTGGTCAGCAATGCCCTGCGCTTCACCCACCAGGGCGGTACGCTGATCGGCGCACGCCGCAGCGGCCCGGGCCGGCTGCGGGTCGAGGTCTGGGATACCGGCACCGGCATCGCGCCGGAACACCTGCCGCATGTGTTCGACGAGTTCTATCGCATCGACAATCATGCCGGGGCCGGACTGGATGACGAATCGCGCTCCGGCCTGGGTCTGGGCCTGGCCACCGCGCAACGGCTGGCACAACTGCTCGACACCACGGTGCAGGCAACGTCGCGTCCCGGGCGCGGCAGCGTCTTCCGTTTCGAGTTGCCACTCGCCGATACGGGCACGTTGCCGATTGCGGTGGACGAAGAGCTGCCCGGTGGATTGGCGGATCGGCGCGTGCTGGTAATCGACAACGATCCCGCCATTCTTTCCGGCATCCGTTTCCTGCTGCGCAGCTGGGGTTGCGAGGTGGCGGTGGCCGAGGATCGCCAGCAGGCGCTGGAGGTCATCGAGAACTGGCCGGCGCCGGCTGACCTCGTCATCTGCGACCTGCACCTGCGTTCCGGCGAACACGGTCCCGACCTTTTCGCCGAATTCGACCGCCTGTACGAACGCGATGGCGAGGTGCGTTTCGCCCGCCTGCTGGTCACCGGAGAAACCCGTGCCGATCGCCTGCACGACGTCATCGCCGCGAAGATCCCGCTGCTGTACAAGCCGGTATCGCCGCACCAGCTGCGCAACGCGATGCTGGCAGCGCTGGCTGCCAGCGGCCAGGGCCGCTGAAAAACCGCAGAAAAAAAACAGGGTGCCGCTGGGGCACCCTGGTAACTGGTGGGTCGTCCGGGATTCGAACCCGGGACCAATAGATTAAAAGTCTACTGCTCTACCAACTGAGCTAACGACCCGGATCTTGCGGAACTTCACCCGGCAAAGCCAGGCCAAGCCGGTAATTTTACGGGCTGCGCCATGACGGCACAAGGCAATCCTGCCTCAAACGTAACGGGTGGGATCGGCGATGCCCGCATCGCGAAAGCCCTGCGCACGCAAGCGGCATGCATCGCAGTGGGCACAGGCCCGACCCAGTTCGTCCGCCTGATAGCAGCTGACCGTGGCCGAGAAATCCACGCCCAGGCGCATGCCCTCGCGTGCAATGTCGGCCTTGCTCATGCGCATCAGCGGGGCATGGACGCGAATGCCGGCGCCCTCGACGCCAGCCCGGGTGGCGACATTGGCGAGGGACTCGAAAGCCTCGATGAAGGCCGGGCGGCAATCCGGATAACCGGAATAATCGACTGCATTCACACCACACCAGATGTCGGCGGAGCCAAGCACTTCGGCCCAGCCCAGCGCGATCGACAACATGATCGTGTTGCGCGCCGGCACGTAGGTCACCGGGATGACGTTGCTGTCGCCCGCATCGAGTGGCACGTCGATATCCGCCGTAAGTGCTGAACCACCGATGCTGCGCAGATCGATGGCGACGGTCTTGTGCTCGATCGCGCCCAGCATCGCCGCGACCCGATCCGATGCCGCCAGCTCGGAGCTGTGGCGCTGGCCATAGGCCACGCTCAGCGCATGCACCTGGTAGCCCTGCTCTCGCGCCAGCGCGATGGTGACGGCCGAGTCCATGCCGCCGGAGACCAGCACGACGGCCTTGCGGGGGGAATCATCAGACATGTGCAGCATCCACTCGGGTGCGACCGGTCACCGGTCGGAAAGCGCCACCGGCAACACAGGCCGGCGCGCAGGTCTTCTGTCATTTACGGCAATTGAATTACCTACCGGCCGCGTCATTCCACAGCAGCTTGTGCAACTGCATCTGGAAACGCACATCCAGCTTGTCGGCGAGGATCCATTCGGCCAGTTCGCGCGGCTCGACTGCGCCGTGCACCGGCGAGAACAGCACCATGCAGCGATCCGCCAGCGCGTGTTCGGCCAGCATTGCGCGCGCCCACTCGTAGTCGGCGCGGCTGGCGATGACGATCTTGATCTGGTCGTGCGACAGCAGATGATCGAGGTTCGACCACAGGTTGCGCTTGCTTTCGCCCGAATCGGGCGCCTTCAGGTCCATCACCTTGCGCACGCGCGGATCGACCGCGGCGACATCCAGCGCGCCGGAGGTCTCCAGCGACACTTCGTAACCGGCATCGCACAGTTTGCGCAGCAGGATCAGGCAGCGCTTCTGTGCCAGCGGCTCGCCGCCGGTCACGCAGACGTGTTTCGCACCGTGTGTGGCGACCTCGGCGAGGATGTCGTCGATCGCATGCCAGTCGCCGCCGTAGAACGAATACTCGGTGTCGCACCAGACGCAGCGCAGCGGGCAACCGGTGAGCCGGATGAATACGGTGCGCCAGCCGATCGCATCGGCCTCGCCCTGGATCGAATGGAAAATCTCGGTGATGCGCAAGCGCTCGGCGGCGCCCGTGACGGCCACCTGCGCCTCATCGCCACTCATCACGGAACTCAGCGGCCGGACTGGAGTTGCAGGCGCTGCAGGCGCTCCTGCGCCAGGCTGGCAGAGTCCGAGCCCGGATACTTGGCAATGACCTGCTTCAAGGTCGTCTCCGCTGCGCCGACCTGCTTCAGCTCAATCTGGCAATAGCCCACCTTGAGCAGCGCATCCGGCAGCTTGTCGCTTTGCGGGTATTGACTGACCAGTTGCTTGAAGGCATCCAGCGCCACGGAGTAATTGGTGGTGACGAAATACGACTGCCCCAGCCAGTACCAGGCGTTGGGTACCAGCGCGTGGTTCGGGTATTGCTTGATGAAAGCGCGGAATTCACGTGACGCCGCGGCATAGCTGCCTGCGCGAATCGACTGGAACGCCGTGTCGTAGGCTGCCTGGGCCGCGGCCGGATCAGCCACGGCGCTGCTGGCAGCGGCGGCTGGCTGGCCGGATGAACTGGTGGCGCCGGCGGCTGTTGTTGCCGCGGTTGCCGGAATGTTGGAGGGCGCCTGCGGGCTGTTGCCCGGCGCACCGTTGTTGGCCCCGCTATTGCCCGTGCCGCCGCCCTCAAGGCGCGCCAGACGGGCGTCGAGATCGGCATACTGGGCCTTGTTCTTGTCTTCGAACTGCTGCAGCTGGTGCTGCAATTCCTCGATCTGTCCCTGCAGTTGGCGCACCTGCGCCTGCAATTGCTGCATCTGGTTGACCAAGGCGACGCCCTGATCCTTGTTCTGAGCCTGTTGCTCCAGCGAGGCGACCCGGTCCGCCAGGCTCAATCGCGAGTTCTGGGCAAACAGCGGAGACGCAAACAGCATGGCGGACGCGATTGCGCCCGCCATGCCGTACCTGGCCACAAGACTATTAGCCAGTTGCTTCATCATTACTGCGCCGTATAGACGATCTCGACGCGCCGGTTCTTGCTCCAGCAATCCTCATTGTGCTGGCGGCACACGGGCTTTTCCTTGCCATAGCTGATCACTGCCATTTGGCTGGCCGAACCGCCATTGGCCTGCAGCGCGCTGGCGACGGCATTGCCACGACGCTCACCCAGGCCCAGGTTGTACTCACGCGTACCGCGCTCGTCGGTGTTGCCTTCGAGGCGCATCTGCGCGGTCGGGCGATCCTGCAGGTACTTGGCGTGGCACGCCATGATCTGCTGGAACTCGGGCTTGATTTCGCTCTTGTCGAAATCGAAGTACACGACGCGCTGACGCAGGCAGGCATCGCTATCGAGATCGGCAGGTGTGTACTTGCCATTGGACGTGGAAGCCTGCGTCTGGGTCGTCTGCTCCACGGGTTGCGGTTGCGGTTTGACTTCCTGCTTCTTGGAGCACGCGGCCGCGCCTACGCAAAGCAGGGCAACCAGGGCGACACGAACAGTCTTATTCATGATGACGTTCCTTTTAACGGTTGAGATCCGACAAACAGATGATGATTGGGGGTTACGGGACAGCTTTCGCCGGTTTACCGGCTGTTATTTTCACATCTTAAAGATCGACAACGCGTGATGCTGCATGGTCGGCCTGGCTGGTGAAGCCGCGACTAGCGCGTCCTCGCCGGAAACCGAAACGCGCTGAGGGCGCTGTTCGGGCCCACTCCCTGGGCATGGTAACGCCGTGCGAATTGCTGCACGGCAACACGGAAATCAACGCTCGCGGTATGGCCCCCAGGCGGGTTCCTGGACATTGCCATCGGCGAGCTTGAGCCGCTGTCGAACCAGGCCATCGTTGGATACGCAGTACAAGACGCCGCGGGTACCTTCGGTTGCCGAATACAACAGCATGCTGGCATTGGGTGCGAAGCTGACGGAGTCGTCCAGCGGGCCGGGCGAGACGAACCGCTGCTGTCCGCCCAAACTTTGATCCTGAATGGCAATACGATACACGTTCCCGCTGCCCTGCACCATGGCGATCTGCTTGCCGTCGTAGCTCACCGAGGCCTTGGCGTTGTACGGCCCCTGGAAGGTGATTCGCTGCGCGGCGCCGCCACTCACCGAAACCTGGTAGATCTGCGGTCGACCCGAGCGATCGGAGGTGAAATAGATGCTCTGGCCATCGGGCGCCCATACCGGCTCGGTATCGATGGCCAGGCTGTTGGTGAGACGGGTCTCCTGATGGGAGGCCAGGTCGATCACGAAGATCTCGGGATTGCCGACATAGGACAGCGACACCGCCAGCTTCTTGCCGTCGGGCGACCAGGACGGCGCGCCATTGATGCCCTTGCGTGCCGAAACGAGCTGGCGCGCACCGGTGAGGATGTTCTGGATGCGGATCGATGAATTGCCGTCCTCGAACGAGACATAGGCGATGCTGGAACCGTCGGGGGACCACGCCGGTGAAAGCAGCGACTCGCGCGAGCGCACCGCCACCTGCGGGTTGTAGCCATCCGAATCGGCCACGATCAGGGAATAGCTGGTCTTGTCGCCCAGGCCCACCGCGGTGACGTACGCGATGCGGGTCCAGAATGCACCGCGCACGCCGGTGATCTTCTCGTAGACCTTGTCGGCCACGCGGTGCGCCACGCCGCGCAGGTCTGCCGCAGGCGTGGTAAAGGTGCCGCCAAGCAGCTCTTTTTGCTTGTTGACGTCCCACAATTCATAGGCGACGTTGAGGCTGCCGTTGCCGCCATCACTGATGCGCCCGACCACGATGTAGTCCTGCTTGAGCAGGCGCCAAGTGGCGAACTTGATCTCGGACCCTTGCGACGGCGTTTCGACGATATCGCTCTTGGCCAGCGCGCGGAACTTGCCCGAGCGGTTGAAATCGTTGCGCATCACGTCGGCGACGTCGGTCGTCAACGGCGTGCCGCCCTGCTGGGCAAACGGCACCACCACGATCGGCGTGGCGGTCTTGACGCCGCCGACGATGTCGACGGTCAGCGGCGACTGCGCGGCAACGGGGCCGACGAATAACGCGGCCACCGCCAGCAGGACGATGGCGAAGCTTGAGCTGAATTTGCGCATGGGCTTGATCATTGCGGCCTGAAGGTGAAGGTGAGGTTGCGTCGAAACACTTTTTCGAAACCCTTGTAAGGCAAGGTCTTGGTTCGCAAAACCGCATTCTCGACGGAGCGCCTGCCAGCTTCGTCGTAGGGGCAACTTGGGTCAACGGTGGCGCTCAGGACGTCGCCGCCAGGTGATTGCACGATATGAACATCGCACGGAACACCCGGCATGTTATCCGGCCGCAGCCAGTTCGGTGTGACCGCATTCTGAATGGCCGCTGCGTATTCGCTGCTCAGGTCGCTGTCCGGGCTGTTGTTGCCGGTCTGCAGTTGGCTCGCCTTGGGCACATCGGAGCGGGCATTGTCCTGGGCGTTCTTGAGGTCCTCCATCTGCTGCCTGGCCTGTTTGGCCTTGCTGTCCAGCTGTTTGGTCTGGGCCGAGGCCGCGTCCATCTTGGCAAACAGTGCGTCGATCTTCTTCTTTTCCTCTTCCTTCTTCTTGGCCGCCTGGGCGTCCAGCTCGGACTGGCGCTGGCGCTCCTTCTCTTCCTGCAGTTTCTTGGCCTGGTCGGCCTTGAGCGCGGCGTCCTCGACTACGCGTTCCTGGTCCACCGTGTCCGGATGCTTCGGCGGCGGCGGCAGCTGGCTGACCGTTGGCTTCTCCGGCGGCGGCGGCGTGGGCGGCGTCACGCTGGGGGGAGGCGGGACCGTATTGGGTACGGGCTTGACCTTGACGGCCTTCGGCGGCGGACTGCCGGTGGGCCCGATCAGGGTTGCCTCGATGATCGGCCCCTGCAGGTGCAAGGGCACCGAACAGGTGATCGGGTTCATCGACGCCGGCAGGCCGAGCGCGGTCACGAAGGCTTCGTACTTCGAACACGGCAGGATCGCGAGGAACAGGAACGCCACGATGCCGATATGCAGGATGGCGGAAAGTACGACCGCCTTCGGCGTCGCCCTACTTTCGTCCATGGGACGTGCTCTTGCCCTGCTCGGGCTGGGCCATCAGACCTACTTTGGTGACACCGGACTGCTGCAGATCGGCCAGAACCTTGACTACCCCGCCGTAGTGACCTTGATCGTCGCCGGCCACCAGCACGTTGACTTCGGGATTCTGGCGCACGAACGCGCCCACCTTGAGCTTGAGCGCATCGGCGTCCAGTGGCTCCTTCTCGGTACCGGGCAAGGTGAGGAAGATCTGACCATCCTGCTTGACCGTGACCAGCACCGGATCTTTCTTGTCGTGCAACGACTTGGCGTCGGCCTGCGGCAGGTTGACGTCGACGTTGGACTTCATCATCGGCGTGGTGACCATGAAGATGATCAGCAGCACCAGCATCACGTCGATGTAAGGCACCACGTTGATTTCGGATTTGAGCTTGTAGCGCTTGACGCGCCCGGAGGTTCGCATGGCTGCTGCTCCGCTCAGG
>DASRUB010000412.1:0-3305 GCA_035655635.1 Rhodanobacter sp.
ATCAGCCTGACGGCGGAGCAGGACGACATTCTGGTGGAGGTGGCCCTGCAGTGGACCGACTCCTACCAGGAGACGATGTTCTGCTTCACCAACAACATCCCGCAGCGCGACGGCGGCACCCATCTCACCGGCTTTCGCGCCGCGCTGACCCGATCGCTGCAGACCTACATCGAGAAGGAAGGCCTGGCCAAACACGCCAAGGTGGCGTTGTCCGGCGACGACATGCGCGAAGGCATGATCGCCGTCCTGTCGGTGAAGGTGCCCGATCCGAAGTTTTCCTCGCAGACCAAGGACAAGCTGGTCTCGTCCGAGGTGAAAACCGCGGTGGAGCAGGCGGTCAACGAGAAGCTCGGCGAGTTCCTGCTTGAGCATCCGAGTGAGGCCCGGGCGATCGCCTCGAAGGTGGTCGATGCCGCGCGCGCCCGCGACGCCGCGCGCAAGGCGCGCGAAATGACCCGGCGCAAGGGCGCGCTGGATATCGCGGGCCTGCCCGGCAAACTGGCCGACTGCCAGGAAAAGGATCCGGCCCTGTGCGAACTGTTCCTGGTCGAGGGTGACTCCGCCGGCGGTTCGGCCAAGCAGGGTCGCAACCGCAAGACCCAGGCCGTGCTGCCGCTGAAGGGCAAGATCCTCAACGTGGAGAAGGCACGTTTCGACCGCATGCTGGCCTCGGCCGAGGTAGGCACGCTGATCACGGCGCTGGGTACCGGCATCGGCAAGGACGAGTACAACCCGGACAAGCTGCGCTACCACCGCATCATCCTGATGACCGACGCGGACGTCGACGGCTCGCATATCCGCACCTTGCTGCTGACCTTCTTCTACCGCCAGATGCCCGAGTTGATCGAACGTGGCCACATCTACATCGGCCTGCCGCCGCTGTACAAGGTGAAGCAGGGCAAGCAGGAGCTGTACATCAAGGATGACACCGCGCTCAACAACTATCTGATCTCCAGCGCGGTGGACAACGCGGCGCTGACCTACAGCCCGGACGCCCCACCCATCACCGGCGAGGCGCTGGAGAAGCTGCTGCGCGGCTATCAGCACGCCCTGGACCAGATCGCCAAGCTGGCGCACCGCTGTGACCCGGCGGTATTGAACGCCTTGCTCGAACATGCCCCGCTGGAACCGGCCTTGTGGGGTGATCCCACGGCGATGCAGGCATGGTTGGATGCCGCCGCGTTGCGACTGGCGGCCAGCGGTCTGGGCAAGCCGCATTACACGCTGCGCTTGCGGCCGGCCGGAGTCGCCGAGCAGCCCGCAGCGATCGAGGTGGTGCGCGAGCAGCACGGACTCAGCCACACCTGGTTGTTGCCACAACCGTTCTTCAGCAGTGCCGAGTTCCGTCCCATCCTGGCAGTCAGTCAGCAGGTTGCCGGCATGGTTCAGCCCGAGGCGGTGGTGCGCCGCGGAAACGCTTCACGCGGGGTGCTCAGCTTCGTCGAGGCACGCAACTGGTTGCTGGAGGAAGCCAAGAAGGGCCGCAGCATCCAGCGCTTCAAGGGTCTGGGCGAAATGAACCCCGAGCAGTTGTGGGACACCACCGTGAATCCGGACACCCGACGCATGCTTCAGGTCGGGATCGAGGATGCGGTTGCCGCCGACCAGATGTTCTCGATGCTGATGGGCGAGGCGGTCGAACCGCGTCGTGAATTCATCGAGGCGAATGCGCTGAAGGTAGCCAACCTCGACGTCTGAGTCGGTTGCAGCGGACGCCGGCCCCAGCGGACCCATTGGTACGGGCAGGTCGGGGCGAGGCGGCCACGGCAGTCCCCGCCAGGAGGTTATCGCCGCGAGAATCGCCAGGTTCGTAGGCTGTCTTCACAAGTTATTGATTCTAAACGAACTTTCATGCGGCACCGCAACTTGTCATCCATCCGCTGATCGGGTTACGCTGCCAAGTCTGTTGTTCGCTTGACGACGTACGCCGACCCTGAAATGAGGATCACCATGAAGCATGTTCGAGGGTTCACCATCCTGGCCTGTGCGGCCTTTGTGCTGGGTCTGGCCAGCTCGCCGGTGCTGGCCAAGCATCCCGACAAGTCCAAGCAGTCGACGGAATACCCGGACACCACGCGCGAGGCTCCCAAGCTCGACCTGACCAGCCCGAAAGACCAGAAGCAGCTGCAGGAAGGCTTGGAGGCCGTCAACAAGGGCGACATGACCACGGCCGAAAGCACCCTGCAGGGCGTCCTGGACAGCAGCAAGAGCAAGTACGCCCAGGCGACGGCGTTGCGTGGCCTGGCCCTGATCAAATACCGCGGTGGCGACTACAAGGGCGCGATCGCGCTGCTGCAGAAGGCCCTGGCCAACGGCGTATTGCCCAACGACGATTATTTCGGCGTGGAATACACGCTGGCGGTTGCCCAGCAGGCCGACGGGCAATACCAGGCCTCGCTGGATACCCTGAAGAAGTGGCGCGCCGAGGGCAAGAAGGAAACCGCCGAGTCCTATGCGGTCGAGAGCAACGATCTGTACCGGCTGGAAAAATACCCCGAAGCCATCACGGCGGTGAAGAAGGCCCAGTCGCTGACCGACAAGCCGGACCCGCAGTGGAACCAGATCCTGATGGCCAGCTACGCCGCCTCGGGCCAGGGCGACCAACTGGTGCAGGTGGCGCAGCAGAACCTTGCTGCGCATCCGGACGATCCCAAGGCGATGGAGACCGCGATCCAGGCGCTGCAGCAGGCGCAGAAATATCCCGAGGCCATCAAGCTGATGGAGGGTGCACGAGCCAAGGGCCAGTTGAGCGGTGAGGCGAACTACGTGCTGCTGGCCTCGCTGTACTACAACCAGGCGCTGTCCAGCGACGATCCCAAACCAATGGCCAACAAGGCCGTGGCGACCATCCAGGATGGTCTCGGCAAAGGCATCATGAAGCCGAGCGCCGACAACGAGGTGCTGCTGGGCAAGGCCGAGTATGTTGCCGGCGACATGCAGGCCGCCAGGCAGGCCTTCGACAAGGCACTGCCACTGGCGACCGACGGCGAACCCGCGTTGCAGATCGCGAACCTGGAACTCTCCAACGGCAAGTACAGCCAGGCCAAGGCGATGATCAACACCGCCATCAGCAAGGGCGTCAAGCAGATGGGCAATGCCTATCTGGTGCTGGCCGAGTCCGAACGAGGGCTGCACAACAAGGCGGCGCAAATCGCTGCACTGAAGAAGGCTGCCCAGCAGCCGGAATCCGCCGCGCATGCGAAGGAGCTGCTCAAGAAGCTGGGCGCCTCCTGAGCATGGCCGATGAGCTCCCGCACCTGAAAATGGACGTCCATTTCCGCGCCGCGCGGGAGCTATACAAAAGC
>DASRUB010000413.1:0-41959 GCA_035655635.1 Rhodanobacter sp.
AGTCCCGGATTGTGATTCCGGTTGTCGTGGGTTCGAATCCCATCATCCACCCCAGTTTCAACCCGGTTTTCCGGGCACATCCCAGTCAATGGGCCGTTAGCTCAGTTGGTAGAGCAGTTGACTCTTAATCAATTGGTCGAAGGTTCGAATCCTTCACGGCCCACCAACAAGCACAATGCCGACCGCCAGACCAGCGGTCGGCGTTTTGCTTTGTGGCTACGCGATCGGCTGCGACGCTTGTGCTGCAAGGTCGTGCAATCGTAAAATGGTCTGCTTTCGTACCAGGGAATGATCGGCTTGGGCGAGTCCGTGGCGGAGTGTGCGCGGCGGTCAACAGCGGCATCCGCTGGCCGGCCCGGGTAGCATGCCTCCGGCACGCGTCCGGGTCATGGCGGCAATGCGAGAGTGGCGGAATTGGTAGACGCACTGGATTTAGGTTCCAGCGGGTAACACCGTGGGGGTTCGAGTCCCCCCTTTCGCACCATGTCCATCCGGTTTTTTTTGCAGGCGGCGATCCCGCCATGGCGCCTGTGGCAGGGCCACAACATCAAGCAGTAGCAGGAGACGTCATGCAGGTTTCGGTTGAAAATGTCGGTTCGCTGGAGCGCAAGCTCACGGTGAAGTTTCCCGCGGAGCGGTTCGAGACGCAGGTCAGTGCGCGGATTGCCCAGATGGGCCGCACAGTACGCTTGAAGGGATTTCGGCCGGGCAAGGTGCCGGCCACGGTGATCAAGCAGCGCTTCGGCGAACAGGTGCGTGGCGAAGTATTGTCCGACCTCATCGGCAGCACGCTGCGCGAGGCGGTGGCGCAGGAGAAACTGCGGCCGATCGCGAACCCGGCAATCAATACCACCGGCAAGCCCGAGAACGGCGAGATCGCCTACACGGCGACGTTCGAGATCATGCCGGAACTCCCCGAGGTCGACGTGTCCGCGCTGGAAGTCAATCGCGTGGTTGCCGAGGTGACCGACGCCGATATCGACCGGATGCTGGAAACGCTGCGCATGCAGCGGCGCAGTTTCGACGAAGTGGAGCGCGCCTCGATCGAGGGCGATTTCGTGATGTTCGAGTACGCTGCGGTGGCGGGCGATTACCGCTTCCCGGTCGAGGGCCTCGAGCGCGCTGGCAGCGTACTGGGTTCGGGAACGTTGTTCGCTGCGCTGGACGAGGCCCTGACTGGCCACCTGGCAGGTGACAACTTCGACGCCGACATCGCCTTTCCGGGGGACTTCCGCAACGAGCAGCTGGCAGGCAAGGTCGCCAGCGTCAATTTTCACGTGATCAAGGTGCAGGAGCCGAAGCTGCCCGAGATCGACGGCGAGTTTGCCAAGCTTTTCGGAATCGAGGACGGTGGCCTGGACGCCTTCCGCAAGGAAGTCCGTGCGAACCTGGAGCGTGAGCTCAAGGCGGCCTTGATGGCTCGCCTGAAGTCCGAAGTGGCGGAAAAGCTTGCCGACACGCACGATGAAGTGGATGTGCCCAAGATGATGGTGCAGGCCGAGGCACGCAGCCTGGCTGCCGGCAGCGTCCCGCAGGGCCAGCAGCCGCCCCAGCAGTTGATCGACTCCGCTGCGCCGATCGCCCGCAAGCGCGTCATTGCCGGTCTTCTGATGGGGGAGATCGCGCGCAAGCAGGAGATCAAGATCGATCGCAAGCGCGTGGCCGAGCAGTTGGCGGCGATTGCGTCGACCTACGAAGAACCCGAGAAGGTCATTGAACTCTACAACGGCGACCCCCAGTTGATGTCTGGGCTGCAGAATCGCGTGATGGAAGACCAGGTGGCTGAATGGGTGGCCGAGCATGCCAGGACCACCCGGCAGGACCTGAGTTTCGACGACGTGATGCGCCCCGCGAACGCCTGACGAACAACGCCAGGCCCTTCCCTCCTTGACGGCGCGAGCATGACCATGGACCCCATCACGAATCTCAATCTGATACCGATGGTCGTCGAACAGACGGCTCGCGGCGAGCGCTCCTATGACATCTACTCGCGCCTGCTCAAGGAACGGGTGATCTTCCTGGTGGGCGAAGTCAACGACCAGGTCGCCAACGTGATCGTGGCGCAGATGCTGTTCCTGGAGTCGGAGAACCCGGACAAGGACATCAATTTCTACATCAACAGTCCCGGCGGGGCGGTGACGGCCGGGCTGGCGATCTACGACACCATGCAGTTCATCAAGCCGGCGGTCAGCACGATGTGCATTGGCCAGGCCTGCAGCATGGGTTCGTTTCTGCTGATGGCCGGCGCCAAGGGCAAGCGGTTTGCGTTGCCAAATGCGCGCATCATGATTCACCAGCCATCCGGTGGTGCGCAGGGCCAGGCCACGGATATCGAGATCCAGGCGCGCGAAATCCTGTATATCCGCGAACGGCTGAACAAGCTGTACGTGGAACATACCGGTCAGCCGCTGGAGAAGATCGAGTTGGACATGGAGCGGGACCGCTTCATGAACGCGCAGGACGCAAAGACCTACGGTCTGATCGACGAGGTACTTGACAGGCGCGCCGTCGACACCGTCAAGTCCGCCTGATAGCAAGTCCGCCTGATAGATCAGGTTTCACCCCAAGTTCGCGAGATGGGCTCTGCGTCTGCAGGCAGACGCGGGGCCGTGTGGTATTCTCGCGGCGCATCCAGATTGACCAGCGGGATCGAGAGTATGAGCGACGACCGGCAGGGGCGTTCCAGCGACAGCGGCAAGATTCTCTATTGCTCGTTCTGTGGCAAGAGCCAGCACGAAGTACGCAAGCTGATCGCGGGCCCGTCCGTGTTCATCTGTGATGAGTGCGTGGAGCTGTGCAACGACATCATCCGCGAGGAACTGGAGGAGAAAGCCGCCTCCGGCCGCACCCATTTGCCCAAGCCGCGCGAGATCTGTGAATCGCTGGATCAGTACGTCGTGGGCCAGACTCGCGCCAAGAAGGCGCTGGCCGTGGCGGTGTACAACCATTACAAGCGTATCGAGTCGCGCCAGAAGAGCGACGACATCGAGCTGGGCAAGTCGAATATCCTGATGATCGGCCCCACCGGCTCGGGCAAAACCCTGCTGGCTGAAACGCTTGCCCGTCTGCTGAATGTGCCGTTCACCATCGCTGACGCCACCACCCTCACCGAAGCGGGTTATGTGGGCGAGGATGTCGAGAACATCATTCAGAAGCTGCTGCAGAAGTGCGACTACGATGTCGACCGGGCGCAGTCGGGCATTGTCTACATAGATGAGATCGACAAGATCTCGCGCAAGAGCGAGAACCCGTCGATCACCCGCGATGTGTCGGGCGAAGGCGTGCAGCAGGCGCTTCTGAAATTGATCGAAGGCACGCTGGCCTCGGTGCCACCGCAGGGCGGTCGCAAGCATCCGCAGCAGGAGTTTTTGCAGGTCGACACCAAGAACATCCTGTTCATTTGCGGCGGTGCATTCGCTGGCCTGGAAAAGGTCATTCAGCAGCGTTCCGAGAACACCGGCATCGGTTTCGGCGCCGAGGTTCGCAGCAAGGAGCGCACCCAGAATCTGGGCAAGGTCCTGGCCGACGTGGAGCCGGCCGATCTGGTGCGTTTTGGCCTCATCCCCGAGTTTGTCGGTCGATTGCCCGTAGTGGCAACGTTGGACGAGTTGGACGAGGCGGCGCTGGTGAAAATTCTCACCGAACCCAGGAACGCCGTCACCAAGCAGTTCAAGAAGCTGTTCGAGATGGAAGAAGTCGAACTGGAATTCCGCCCGGAAGCCTTGCTGGCGATCGCCAAGAAGGCACTCAAGCGCAAGACCGGCGCCCGTGGCCTGCGCACGATCCTGGAGCAGGTCCTGCTTGACACGATGTACGAGTTGCCATCGCTGGAGCACGTCAGCAAGGTGGTGGTGGACGATGCGGTGATCGATGGTCAAGCCGAGCCCTATCTGATCTATCGGGGCAACATGCAGCAACGCGTGGCGGGCGAGGGCGGCGACGCTGCAGCCTGATCCACCGCGCACGCGTTGTCCGTACGGCTCCGGTGGCTTCACCGGGGCCGTTTTGTTACCGGCGCCGTTTTATTTCGGGAACCCGCCCACCTTGCACCGCCGTGCCTTCGCCTCCACTTGACGTAGTAGAGAGGCCCGGTGCAGTGTCGGGACGAAACCAGATTCGACTACCAGGAATTGATTTTTCATGGCCAAGCACGCCCCCCTTCCCGTTGCGCTGGACGCCCTGCCGGTATTGCCCTTGCGCGATGTGGTGGTTTATCCGCACATGGTCATTCCCCTGTTCGTCGGTCGTGACAAGTCGATGCGTGCGCTGGAGCGTGCGATGGAGGGCGAGCGCCAGATCCTTTTGTTGGCCCAGAAAAGCCCCGACATCGATGATCCGGAGATCTCCGACCTGCACGAGGTAGGTACCCTGGCCGGCGTGCTGCAACTGCTGAAATTGCCTGACGGCACGGTCAAGGTCCTGGTCGAGGGCCAGTCGCGCGTCGCGGTCGAGGGCTTCGAGGTGGTGGACGGCATGTTGACGGCGCGATCGCGCCTGATCGAGCCGGCCTACAACGTCAAGGAGCGCGAGCTGGATGTGGTTTCGCGCACCCTGATTTCGCTGTTCGAGCAACTCGTCAAGCAGAGTCGCAAGCTGCCACCGGAGGTGCTGGCCAGCCTGTCGGGTATCGACGACCCTTCACGCGTCGCCGATTCCATTGCGGCGCATCTTTCCGTGCGCATGGCGGACAAGCAGAAGGTGCTGGAGACGGCCGACGTCGGCAAGCGGCTGGAGCTGTTGATCGGGCTGGTCGATGGCGAGATGGACCTGCAGCAGGTCGAGAAGCGCATTCGCGGCCGGGTCAAGTCGCAGATGGAGAAGAGTCAGCGCGAGTACTACCTCAACGAGCAGATGAAAGCGATCCAGAAGGAACTCGGTGATGGCGAGGACGGCCCAAACGAGGTCGAGGAGCTGCACAAGAAGATCGATGCCGCCGGCATGCCCAAGGCAGTGCTCGGCAAGGCGCGGCAGGAGTTCAACAAGCTCAAGCAGATGTCGCCAATGTCCGCCGAGGCGACCGTCGTGCGCAACTATCTCGACTGGCTGGTGGGCGTGCCCTGGAAGAAGCGCAGCAAGGTCCGCAAGGACCTGCAGATGGCGCAGGTGGTGCTCGACGCCGATCATTTCGGACTGGAGAAGGTCAAGGAGCGCATCCTCGAGTACCTCGCCGTGCAGCAGCGCGTATCGGTCATGAAAGGGCCGATTCTCTGCCTGGTCGGCCCGCCAGGTGTGGGCAAGACGTCGCTCGGCCAGTCGATCGCCAAGGCGACCAACCGCAAATTCGTGCGGATGAGCCTGGGTGGTGTGCGCGACGAGGCGGAGATCCGCGGCCATCGGCGCACCTATATCGGTTCGATGCCTGGCCGGATCGTGCAGAACATCAGCAAGGCCGGCGCCAGGAACCCGTTGTTCATGCTGGACGAAATCGACAAGATGTCGATGGACTTCCGCGGGGATCCGTCGTCCGCCCTGCTCGAGGTGCTTGATCCGGAACAGAACCACGCGTTCAACGACCACTATCTGGAAGTCGACCTGGATCTGTCCGAAGTCATGTGGATTGCCACGGCCAACTCGTTGAACATCCCCGGCCCGTTGCTGGACCGCATGGAGGTCATCCGCATCCCCGGCTACACCGAGGATGAAAAGCTCGGCATCGCCCAGAAGTACCTGCTGCCCAAGCAGCTGAAAGCGAACGGCCTGAAGCCGGAGGAACTCGGCGTTGCCGAAGATGCATTGCGTGACATCGTGCGCTATTACACGCGCGAGTCGGGCGTGCGCAACCTCGAGCGGGAGATTTCCAAAATCTGTCGCAAGGTGGTCAAGGAGCTGACGCTGGGCCAGGTGAAGAAAACCAAGGCCAGGGCATCGTCCGCGCAGGTTGCTGCCAGGCCGTCCAAAGGCAAGGCGAAGTCCGGCCCGGACAGCGTCAAGGTCAAATCAACCAACCTCGAACAGTATCTTGGCGTGCGTCGTTTCGACTTTGGCCGCAAGGAATTGCAGAATGAAGTCGGTCTGGTCACGGGGCTGGCCTGGACCCAGGTCGGTGGCGAACTGCTCAGCATCGAAGGTTCCGTCGTTCCCGGCAAGGGGCGGTTGGTGCATACCGGCCAACTCGGCGACGTCATGAAAGAGTCGATCCAGGCCGCGCTCTCGGTGGTCCGCGCGCGCGCGGATCGACTGGGTATCGATCCGGAGTTCCACCAGAAGCTGGACGTGCACATCCACGTACCCGAGGGCGCCACGCCGAAGGACGGTCCGAGCGCGGGCATTGCCATGTGCACGGCGCTGGTGTCGGTGTTGACCAAGATTCCGGTACGTTCCGAAGTGGCGATGACCGGTGAGATCACCCTGCGCGGTCGCGTGCTGCCGATCGGCGGCCTGAAGGAAAAACTGCTGGCGGCGCATCGGGGTGGAATCACCACGATAATCATCCCGGAAGACAACAAGAAAGATCTGGTCGACATGCCGAAAAACATCACCGCGTCGCTGGATATCCACCCTGTGCGCTGGATCGACGAGGTGCTGGACATCGCCCTGGAGCGTCCAGTGCAGCCCAAGGCGGCCGAAGAGGCCGCTGCCGCCGACGTCCCGGGGAAGTTGGCAGAAGCGCCATCCCTGACGCACTGATCGGGCGTGCCGGGAGCGCATCGCGGCGCAGGCGCGATGGGGCGGCGTTGCGAGTTTTTCGCCGCTGGTCGGCGAAGTTGCCCAGTAGTCTTTCAGTACAGGTTCCGTTGTCGAATTTGTGCGCCGTCGATCTGGCGAAAGCGTTGCTGTGACTTGTGTTGCGGATTGCGGCAACGCACTGGTATAAAGGCGTTACCGCAGCCCCTGCATTGCCTGACAGCGCATGGGATTGCGTTACGGTCCTGGCGACAGCCAACCATCCATGCCGGCGATGACCGCCTTCGGGTCCGGTCAAGCTGGCGAAATCCGAACCTGGGAGTTTCTCAATGAACAAAACCGATCTGATCAATACCATCGCCGAGAAGGCCGAGCTGACCAAGGCTGACGCGGGTCGTGCGCTGGAAGCCTATCTGGAGGCCGTGCAGACATCGCTGAAGAAAGGCGAGGACGTGTCGGTGGTGGGCTTCGGTACGTTCACCGTGCGCAACCGCGCTGCCCGTACGGGTCGCAACCCGCGCACCAACGAAACGATCAAGATCAAGGCCTCGAAAGTGCCTGCGTTCAAGGCTGGCAAGAGCCTGAAGGATGCCCTAAACTAAGCGGCTTGCGCTTGGTTCAGGGGTGCTTAGCTCAGCGGTAGAGCGTCGCCCTTACAAGGCGGTGGTCGTAGGTTCGATCCCTACAGCACCCACCAGATAGTGCGGAGTGGTAGTTCAGTTGGTTAGAATGCTGGCCTGTCACGCCGGAGGTCGCGGGTTCGAGTCCCGTCCACTCCGCCACAGTTCGCAAGGGCGCCCGCGTGGCGCCCTTGCCATTTGAGTCATGCGTGCCCGGGCCGTGCCTTTGACGACCTGGAGCGTGCGGGCGGGGCCTTCGGTGCTTCGCATGCACGACGCGCCACGTGCGCATCCAACAACGTTGCGGGAAGAGTTCAATGCTGCAGGCAATGCGTAACAAGATGCACGGGTGGCCGTCGATCATCGTGCTTGGTCTGGCCGTCATCGCGATGTCGCTGTTCGGCATGGAGAGCTACTTCACCTCGAGCAACGACACGTTCGTGGCGAAAGTGGGGAAGCGCGAGATCAGCCAAAGTGCCTTCCAGGATCGCATGAACCAGCTGCGGCAGCAGGCCAGCGCCCAGCAGGGCGAGAAATTCGATCCGAAGATTTTCGAACAGCCAGAAACCAAGCAGCGCGTGCTGGACTCCATGGTTGATCAACAGTTGTTGCTGCAGGCGAATGCGGACTGGGGCATGCGGGTGTCCAGTCAGGCGCTGCGCGACACCATTGCGGGCATCCCCGCGTTTCAGGTGAACGGCCAATTCGACCCCACCAGCTATCGTGCGTGGTTGACCAGCAACGGCAAGACCTCTGAAATGTTCGAGGACGAGATCCGCGCGTCGCTGGCCGGTCAGCTGTTGCCGCAGGCGATCGCCGACAGCACGATCATCAGCGATGATCGGGTTGACGACTTCCTGAGCCTGCTCACCCAGCGCCGGGATCTGCGCTACTTCGTGCTGCCCAAGCCCGACCTCACCGACCAGCAGGTCACCAGCGCCCAGATCGAATCCTGGTACAAGTCGCACCAGACCCAGTACATGAATCCCGAACAGGTCTCGATGAAGTACATCGAGGTGGACAGCGCCACGCTCAAAGCGGACGCGGCGCCCAGCGACGAAGAGTTGAAGAAGCGCTACGAGGATGAAAAGCAGCGGTTCGTGCAACCGGAGCAGCGCCTGGTTTCGCATATCCTGATCGACGTGCCGCCGAATGCCACGCCCGAGCAGCAGAAGGCCGCGTTGACCAGGGCTGACAAGATCGCGGCTGAGGCGACACCTGCCGATTTCGCTAAACTGGCCGAGAAGGACTCGCAGGATCTGGGTTCGAAGCGGCAGGGCGGCGACCTGGGCTGGTTGGAGAAGGGCGTGACGAACGCCGCGTTCGATTCGGCGATGTTCTCCCTGCAGAAGGGTCAGATCTCCAAGCCTGTGCTGTCTTCCGACGGCTATCACATCATCTGGCTGCGCGACGTCCGCAGTGGTGAGTCGAAGCCGTTTGCACAGGTGCGCGACCAGTTGGTCAAGGAGGCGACTTCGGCTCAGCGGGATCGACAGTACAACGATCTGGCCGGCAAGATGGCCGACAACACCTATTCGAATCCAAGCTCGCTGGAGCCGGCCTCGGTGGCGTTGGGCCTGCCGATCAAGACTACACCGCTGTTCTCGCGTACCAACGGCCACGGCCTGACTGCCAATCCCAAGCTTGTCGCCGCGGCTTTCAGCGACGACGTCCTGATGCAGGGCAACAACTCCGGGTTGATCGATCTGGGCAATGACCACTCGGTGGTGATCCACGTCGACAAGCATCTGACCGCTGCGGTAAAGCCACTGTCCGAGGTCCAGGCCGGGATAAAGGACAGCATCCTTGAGGCACGCATGGCGGCGGCAGCCTTGAAGCTGGCGGATGAAGCGCTGGCACGCCTGCGCAAGGGCGAGGCCATGCCCGCTGTCGCCAAGTCCCTTGGTGCGTCGGTTGTGACCGTACCCGAGGCCGTGCGCGAGCAGTCGCTGCAGGTGCCGGCGCCGCTGCTCAAGGAGGCGTTCCTGTTGCCGCATCCGACGGCCAAAGACAAGCCGGAGTACGCCGCGGTGGATATGGGCGGCGGTGGTTTTGCGCTGCTGGCGGTGGACAAGGTGCAGGACGGCGACCTGTCCAGGATCACGTCAGACCAGCGTGAGGCTCTGAGCCGCCAGATGGCCCAGGCTTACGGTGCGGAGGCGACCAGCGAGCTCGTGGAGATGCTGCGTGCCAAGACCAAGATCAAGATCAGCAAGGAGCGGATGTAGGCACGTTGCCGAAATCAGGTCTTCTCGCGACAGCGGAAGCGGCACAAGCAAGCGGGGCGGCCATGGGTCGCCCCGCTTGCCTGTGGGTTGCATGCTTTCAATCCAGTGGCCGCGGCCGGGAGCCTGGGCGGTAGAAACGCAAGCGGCTGCGGCTGCGCCGTTTTGGCCATCTCCCGCGACGCTTTTCGGCCCATAGAACCACTATGGGCCGAAAAGCGTCACGCAAGCTGCCTCTAGCGGCTTTGCCTCGCCTGCTTGGTTTCTACCGCCCAGGCTCCTGGTGCGTGATCACCGATCGTCGGCCGGAATCCTGTGCCACGATCGGATCAGTCAACGTCATCCAGCTGCAGCACCTCGCCAGACTGGATCGCAGGCCCCTGCAGATCGTTCAGTTGTTTCAGTCGGGTAACGCTGGTTGCGTTGTCGCGCGCGATTTGCCACAGGCTCTCGCCAGGACTGACGACGTGGATTTTGTGTCGGATGCGTGTCGACTGGCTGTCGGCGTGGCGCCGTGTCGCGGAGCCGGAGGTCGCGGCGATTGACGCTGGCTCGGCGTTGCGGAAACGTTTGGCGTGACTGGCGGGAAGGACCAGGGTCGAAGTGTAGGCTGCATTGATGGTGTCGCCGCGGAATGCCGGGTTGAGCTGCCGCAACGCGGCGACCGGGATGCCGGCGAGATCAGCTGCCTGGGCGAATGACATGGAATGAGCCAAGGGCGCATCCGTCAGCCGCTCGGTTTCCGGCAGTACCGGCAGACGGACGTGGAAGTGCTCCGGCTCACGTACCACGCAGGCCATCGCCAGCAGTTTCACCAGATGCTCACGTGTGACCGTGCTCACCGGCAGGTTGGGAATCACCGGCTCGTCGGGCGGTGATCCGTGGTCGCGGACGAGCCTGCGCAGCCGGAATTCGCCGGTATTGTAGGCATAATCGGCAACGCGCCAGTCGTTGAATCGGTCGTGGTATTGCGCCAGCAGTTGCATCACGGCGTGCGTGGCGGCGCGTATGTCGAGTCGACCGTCGTAGTGGCGGTCTGCGCGCAGATTCAAGGCTCGGACGGTAGTCGGCATGATCTGCCAGATGCCCGCGGGCTGGCGCTTGCGTGTCGGAACGGAGCGGTAATGGCTCTCCACCCACGGCAGCAGCACGAACTCACCGGGCACGTGATATTGCGCCGCCACCTGCTGCACGTAGTCCAGTCGCGGGAGTGCCAGGCGCAGCGTCTTCTCGAAGTGCTGCGGGTTGCGCGTGTAGCGCTGCGCCCACCGCAACACCGACGGGTCGGCGTTGCAGTCGGGCATGGCGAAGCTGCTACGCAGCCGGTCCCACACGTTCGTGGTGGGCGCCGGTGCAGGCATGCTCACCGTGGCAGGTGGGCTCGGGAGTTCCGGGAGTTGTGCAGAGAGGGATGGCGTAGCGGCAGGAGGTGCGGGCGGCGCCTGTGGGGGCATTCCGGCGCAGGCAGCCAACAAGGCAGACATGGCCAGCGGCAGTGCGCGTCGTAGAGGCCTGGTCATGCGCGAAACGCGTCTTTGGCCGCACGCACGGCCGCAAATCGGGCGACGCGATCACCGACGATGTCGCGTTTGGCGCACCACCGGATGACGTCCTCGGAGTCCACCCGCAGGAACGGGTTGGTTGCCAGTTCGTCGCTCAGCGCGACCGGTAGCGTGGGTTGGCCGATGGCGCGCAGGCGGGATACTTGTTGTCGGCGCGACTGCAGCAGGGGATTGGTCGGTTCCACCTCGTTTGCAAAGCGGCCATTTGCCTCGGTGTATTCGTGCCCGGCGCATACCAGTGTTGCCCCCGGAAGCGCTGCCAGGCGATCCAGCGAAGAGAGCATCTGCGCTGGCGTACCCTCGAACAACCGACCGCAGCCGAGGCTGAACAGCGTGTCTCCGCACAGCAGCAATCCGGCGCCGACGTAGCCGACGTGGCTGAGCGTGTGTCCCGGAATCGACAACACCTCGAAACTTGCCGCGGGCGCGGCCAGCGTCAGCGTGTCGCCATCGGCGACCCGGTGTGTCGTACACGTGATGCGCTCGTCCGCGGGCGCGTAGACGGGCGCCGCGTGATGCTCTTTCAAGAGGGCGGCGCCACCAATGTGGTCGGGATGGTGGTGAGTCAGCAGGATGGCGCGCAATTGCAGCTGTCGCGCGCGCAGCGCGTGTTCAACCACGTCCGCCTCGCCCGGATCGACGACGATGGCCTGGCCGTCATCGTCGTGGAGCAGCCAGATGTAGTTGTCAGCCAGAGCCGGTAACGGTATCAGTTGCAAGGCGGTTCCCGCGGGGGTTCGATGGGCATCGGCAGGATGTCAGGTGCCGCCTGGATCAAACGGCAAATGCAAACTCGGCCGGGCGGCGTGAGGGCGTTGACTATAGACGGGCTTCGGCGGCGGTCCGTTAGTTCGACGTTAACGCGTGGGCTGGGCGTTCAGTTGCGTGTGCTAGGAGTCTGTCGGGCTTTGGTGGTCGAGGCGAGAATTCGACTGTGCGAGGACAGATTCCTGACGATTCGCCGGTCCATAGTGGTTCTATGGACCAAGAATCGGCGGGGATATGGACCGCACAGGCGGATTCGCAGACCGGCCAACCAAAGTCCGACAGACTCCTCGGTCGCTGGTCACTGCGATCCCATGCACTCAACCGTTAGACTGGAGGTTCGCGAGCGCATCCGGAAGTGGCTGCATGCATCAACATGGCAACGACATCTATGTCAGCGCACCGCTGCGCCGGTTGCGCGAGGCACAGGCGCGGGTGCTGATGCCCGAGTTGCAACGCTGTGTCGGCGCGCACGCGCTGCTGCTGAGTGCCGTACGCAATGACACACCCCCAGCGTTGCCGATGCTGGGCTGCTGGGTCCACTTGTGCCTGGATCAGGACGGCTATGCGGGTGATTTGCGGGCGGCGGCGGATGAGCCATTGCCGTTTGTCGACGATGCTTTCGAGCTGGTGTTGCTGAACCACGCGCTGGAGGTTTCCCCGGCGACACCGGCCTTGCTGCTTGATGCCATCCGGGTGTTGGCACCTGGCGGCTTGCTCGCGCTCACCGGCGTGCATCCAGTCAGTGGTTGGACGCCATGGTTGCGCTGGCAGTGTCGGGGACAATCACTCAGCCTGCAGTTGCCGTTGCAGTTGCAGCGGCTGCTGCGTCAAGCAGGGCTCGACATCGAACTGACTCAGCGGGTGGGCCGGGGTTGGCCGGGACAGCCGACATCGTGCAGGGCATCGAGCAACGCTTTTGGTGGCGGTTATGTGTTGATTGCGCGCAAGCATCGGCGGCAGGGCACGCCGCTGAGGATCAAGCCGGTCAACCTGCCGGTACCCACGGGTCGTCAATTGTCGCCTGGTACCCGGCGCAGTGCGGCCTTGCGAACGACAGGAAAAGCGTGACACCCATGGGCGAAGTGGAAGCATTTACTGATGGAGCGTGCCTGGGAAACCCGGGCCCGGGCGGCTGGGCCGCGTTGCTGCGCGCAAAAGGCAGCGAGCGCCTGTTGGCCGGTGGTGAGGCTGCCACCACCAACAACCGCATGGAGTTGATGGCGGCCATTGGCGCATTGGAAGCCTTGAAACGCCCGTGCGCGGTAACCCTGACCACCGATTCGCGCTACGTCATGCAGGGCATCGAGCAATGGATGTCGAAATGGCGCGCGAACGGCTGGCGCACGGCTGACAGGAAGCCGGTGAAGAACCAGGACCTGTGGCAGCGTCTGTCCGACGCCGTTGGCCCTCATCAAGTGCGCTGGCAGTGGGTCAAGGGCCACAACGGTCACGTCGAAAACGAACGCGTCGACCAGGCCGCGCGTGAGCAGGCCGAACTGGTCAGGGAAAGCGCATGAGGCAGGTCGTACTCGATACAGAAACCACCGGCCTGGAAGTCCGGCAGGGGCATCGGCTGGTGGAAATAGCCTGTGTCGAACTGGTAGAGCGTCGACTCACCGGTCGCCATTACCAGACCTATCTCAATCCGGACCGGGCGATCGACGAAGGTGCACGCCAGGTCACCGGCATCGAGGACGAGTTCCTGCTCGACAAACCGCGCTTCGGCGATGTGGTGGACGATTTGCTTGCCTTCATCGACGGCGCGGAGCTGATCATCCACAACGCCAGCTTCGATATCGGTTTCCTCGACGCCGAGCTGGCCCGACTGGGCCCGACGCATGGACGTATTGGCGACCGTTGCAGCGTGCTCGACACCCTGGTCATGGCACGGGTGCGCTATCCGGGCCAGCGCAACAGTCTCGACGCCCTGTGCAAACGGCTTGGCGTGGACAATGCACGCCGCGAGCTGCACGGCGGCCTTATCGACGCCCAGTTGCTGGCTGATGTCTACCTGGCCATGACATCAGGGCAGGCGGGTTTCGATCTCGGGTTCGGTGCGGCCACGGAACCCCTTGGTGCGATCACGGTGACACAGATATTCCTGCAGGTACGTCCGCGCGTATTGCGCGCCTCGGCCGATGAAATGTGGGCTCATGAGCAGCGTCTGGATGCTTTGGACAAGAGTGCCGGCGGTCAGAGTTTGTGGCGACGCCCGAACTGACACGTGCGTGGGTTTCCTGCGTTCATCCGCGGCAACGGACGATGACGGCGGTGATGTTGTCGTCGCCGCCAGCGTCGAGCGCTGCCAGCAGCAGTTGATCGACACCTTCCTGTGCGGCCAGGTCGGTGCGTGCGACGATTCGCGCGATCGCTGCGTTGTCGACAGATTCGGTCAGCCCGTCGGTGCACATCAGGAACGCCATTCCCGGCTCGAGCGTGCCTCGCGCGATTCCGATGTGCAGTTGCTCGGGCGCGGTGACTCCGAGAGCCTGGGTAAGCAGGTTGCGTTGTGGGTGTCGTGAGGCATGCGCGGGATCGAGCTGCCCCGCTTCGACCAGGGCCTGCACCAGCGAGTGATCGTGGCTGATCTGGCGGAATGCCTGCTGCCACAGGTACACCCTGCTGTCGCCGACCCAGGCGACTTCATAGCTGTCACCGATGATCCGAAGCGCAGCAATCGTGGTCCCCATGGGCAGCACATCCAGACTCGGCCGGGTGCACGCGAGCAGGCGCTCCGCGGCGCCATTGACCGCTTCGATCAGCCCGTGTCCGGAACCGACCAGTTCGACCAGCGTATCGCGAACCAGAGCTGATGCCACTTCGCCGTGCTGGTGACCGCCCATGCCGTCGGCCACCAGAAACAGGCCAAGTGAGGCATCGGCGTAGTAGGTATCCTCGTTGCGCGTGCGGCGTAGTCCGACGTGTGTTCCGTGTCCGAGCTCAATCATGGGGTTTCAGTCAGGGCAAACTGCCGCAGCATGGCGCAAGCCCGGGTTATTGTCACGATACCCGGGCTCGCGTATCATTCCCGGCTCGCATGCGCCACCATGCATACCACCGGAGAGGTGGCAGAGTGGTCGAATGTACCTGACTCGAAATCAGGCGTAGGTGAATAGCCTACCGTGGGTTCGAATCCCACCCTCTCCGCCAGATACGCAAAACGCCCCGAATGGGGCGTTTTGCGTATCTGGCGGAGAGGGTGGTGTGGACGGACCCACCCGGGTTCGACAAATTCGTCTGGAACGAATTTGGACAGCCGAATGGCTGGCCCTGTAGCGCGCAGCGCGGAAGGGTGAACCCCATGGATGGGGTTCACCCTTCCGCGCCATCGCCACGCAGCGCGGCGTTCCATCGAAGCGGCGTTCTGCGTATCCGGCGGAGAGGGCAGTATGGACGAACCCACCGGTTACTCGGTACCTCCTGTGCCTCGCCCTTCGGGCCATCGGCTGCGCCGATGTTCGCCTACGGCATCCTGCCTTCGTCGTCGACGAATTCGCCGGGAGCGAATTCGGACAGCCGCAGGCTGGCCCTGGAGCGCGCAGCGCGGAAGGGTGAACCCCATGGATGGGACGAACACAAAATTCGTCTGGAACGACAAGGACGACCGCAGGTCGGCCCCGTAGCGCAAAGCGCGAAAGGATGAACGCCATGGGTGGGGTTCACAATCCCCGCCATCGCCACGCAGCGTGGCGTTCCATTGAAGCGGCGTTTTGCGTAGTTCCCAAAAACAAAGGCCGCTCACGCGGCCCTTGTCGTCCCACTAATCAGACTGACTTCAGAACTTGTACGTGCCGGTCACGCTGACCACGTCGCCGTGATCCTTGAACTTGCCGTCCATGTGACCGGCACCCAGACCAAGCTGGTTGGTCATGTGTACGCGAGCATCGCTGACAAACTGGTGCTGGTAGCCAAAATCGACCGCCAGATGGTTGGTGGGCTGGTAGCCGAAGCCAAAGCCGAGCAGTCGGCGATTACCGTCGGGGATGCGTGGATCACGGCTGACGATATTGGTGGGTGATTCGTCATAACCCACGCCGGCACGCAAGGTCCACTGGTCGCTCAGCTTGTAATCGCCGCCAACTGAGTACACCCAGGTGTTCTTGTACTGTTCTGGCAAGCTGACCAACGTCTGCCCGTTGGAGGTCAGCGTGAGGCTCTTGAAGCTCGACCAACCGGTCCACTTGATCGACCCGGCGAGGCTGAACCGATCACTGAATGCATGCACCCAATCCAGGCTGGCGAAGGCGGGCGTGTTGAGCGCCGCGTTCGCCGGACCGCCGTCCGGGTTGAGCATCGGCAAGCCGGCGGTTGGCGCGAGGAGTGGGCCCCCAACAATGAGAGCCTTGCCCGCGGCGCCGCCGTAAATCGCGTAGTTGCCACCCAATGTCTGGTTGATCCGGGAATGGTAGCTCAAGCCGATGCTGTCAGCCGTGGTCGGCTTGTACTCAAATCCGGCAAAATAACCGACCGCAGTCTTCTTGAGGTTTACATTGAGCTGCTCATCAGCGCCTTGCGGAGGTCCATAAGGGGAGGCTGCGCCGAGGGCACCGTACAAGGCCGTCGCGGTGCCCGTGGTGTCCAGTACGGTGTTCAGTTGTGCCTTGGTGCGCTGGCCGACCACGCCCACGCCAATGGAGAACTGATCGTTGACCTTGAAGCCGGCGGACAAGCTCACGGCGATCGACTGCAAACTGGTCTTGGTACCAAAGTAGCGCCCCTGCCAATTCGGGTCGTATTCGCTGACCAGGCCAAACGGGACGCTGAGGCTGCCGCCCACGGTCAGGCGATCAGTGACCGGTGCGGCGAACGCGATGTTGGGAAACGGTATGAACTTGCCGAAACCGTCCGGGTTGTTGCCACTGACAGGATTGCCCGTCACATCGGTGAATGTGCCCTGGAACTTGGCACTCGGCCGGATGCCGGTGCCGGTGATCTGCAGTATGGGCGCGTCGAAGAATGCCATTGCCGCGGGGTTGTTGTAGACGGCAGTGGGATCGTTGGCGAACAGCGAACCACCGGCATTGGCGCGGGCCCAGCCGGCGGCATTGTCGGTAGGCAGCTGGAACGAACCGGCTTGCGCGCGCAGAGGCAGGGCCAGTGCCCCGGCGACGGCCAGGGCGAGGCTGGCGTGTGTTCCAAGTCGGATGAGGCGTTGTGGGATTTGACGGTTCAAGTGGATTCTCCTGTGAGGTCCGATTCGTATGGTTGTGATCGGATTGAGGCGGGGCGTTGGTCGGGTATCGGTATCGTCAATGGCTGGATGTATGGGGTACGGTTTTTTTCAGGAGGTCAGCGCTCCTCCCTTCAGCCACTCCAGTGGCGTCGAATACTGCGGCGGTTCCTGCTCTGGCGAGACGGGCGCTTCGTCGCTGGCTCGGGCGGTAATGCTGTCGAGTGTCAGCACCTGTGCTATCACGGTGAGCTGCTCCGGCGTGCCAAACGGTGCGGTGAGAATGGGGGCCAGCAGGGAAACCAGTCTTGCCAGCAGTTCAGTGTCGTTGATCTCTTCGCCTTGGCTGATGCTGGCGATCAGTGCCTGCATGTCCTCGCCGGCGAGCATCCCGGACAGCGCCTTCAGCGCGAAGTGCAGGCGCAGGCCGAGCTCTCGGCGCGGGAGTGCGGGCAGGGCGTGCGAGAAGGCCTCGAAAAAGCGTCCGGAGATCGGTCGGTAATGAGCTTCCAGATAACTGCGGATGAACGGGGACGGGTCGCTGTAGACGCGCCCAAGCAAGCGCATGAAAGCGGGGCCGGACGCGTCGCCGTGACTGAGCCGGAATGCGGGGATGAACAACATTGCCAGCACCGCCGCTGCATCCAGCCCGATCGCAGGTTCCTGCTCGCAGGCGCTGAGCAATTGCAGGCGTTCGCGGTTGAGCCGGTCCAGGCGCTGTGACAGCACTTCCTGCATCAGCGCTTCCTTGCTGCCGAAGTGATAGTTCACCGCGGCCAGGTTGGCGCTGGCGCGTGCCGTGATGTGGCGTAGCGACATGGCCTCGTAGCCACTCTCGATGAACAGCCACTCGGTGGCCTCGAGCAGACGCTTGCGGGTATCGCTGCCGCCGGTACGTGGAGTCCTGCCCAAGCTGTGCCCCTGTGATGCTTCGTGGATAGTTCACTCGCAACCGCTTCAAATACGAACTTGAAACACGTGTATGAACGCTAACGGTGCTGTCGACGGCAGGCAAGCTGCAGCGCAAGATGGATCCGACGATGTTCTCCGGATGCCGGGCAGCGTCGCCTTGACGCCCGCAAGCACTGCCCGGCCTGCGGCGCGGCGCGGCGCCGCACTTGGAGGGCAAGAGGAAGGCTGGACGAATCCGGCCCTTTCTGGTGCATTGCAACATCAGCACTTGCAAGCCATTCAGGCTGGACGCATCAACCCGCCTTCTTCTTCGCCAGGCGCAGCCAGGTATCGACCACCGTATCGGGATTCAGCGAGAGCGACTCGATGCCTTGCTCCATCAGCCATTCGGCCAAATCGGGATGATCGCTCGGGCCCTGGCCGCAGATGCCGATGTACTTGCCCTTGGCCCGGGCCGTCTTGATGGCCATGGAAAGCAGCTTCTTTACCGCTGGGTCGCGCTCGTCGAACAGGCTGGCGACGATGCTGGAATCGCGGTCCAGGCCCAGCGTGAGCTGGGTGAGGTCGTTGGAGCCGATCGAGAAGCCGTCAAAAATGTCGAGGAACTCATCGGCAAGCAGTGCATTCGACGGCACCTCGCACATCATGATGACTTTCAATCCGTGCTCACCCTGCTTGAGGCCATTGCTGGCGAGCACCTCGATCACCTTGCGGCCTTCGTCCAGGGTGCGCACGAACGGGATCATCGCCCATACGTTATCCAGGCCCATCACCTCACGTACGTGCTTGAGGGCCTTGCACTCCAAGCCGAATGCCTCGGCGAAGCTGGGGTCGACGTAGCGGCTGGCGCCGCGGAAACCGATCATCGGATTTTCTTCGTGCGGCTCGTAACGTGAACCACCGATCAGCCCGGCGTATTCGTTGGACTTGAAGTCGGACAAGCGCACGATCACTGGCTTCGGATAGACCGAGGCTGCAATGGTGGCAATGCCTTCGGCGAGGCGATCGACGTAGAACTCCACCGGACCGGGATAGCCGGCGATGCGCTCGTCGATCTTCGCCTTGGTCTCGGCATCCTGCTTGCCGTATTCCAGCAGCGCCTTGGGGTGCACGCCAATATGACTGGCGATGATCATTTCCAGGCGAGCGAGCCCGATGCCGGCGTTCGGCAACTGACCGAAGTCGAACGCGCGCTCGGGGTTCGCCACGTTCATCATGATCTTCAACGGCGCCTCGGGCATATCGCCCAGATCCGCGGTGATCCGCTCGAACTTCAGGATGCCTTCGTAGATGGTGCCGGTGTCACCCTCGGCGCACGACACGGTGACGTCGACGCCGTCGGGGATCAACTCCAGCGCGTTGCCGGTGCCGACCACCGCCGGTACGCCCAGTTCACGCGCGATGATCGCCGCGTGACAGGTGCGCCCACCGCGGTTGGTGACGATCGCCGAGGCACGCTTCATCACCGGCTCCCAGTCGGGGTCGGTCATGTCGGCGATCAAGACGTCGCCGGCCTGCACCTTGTTCATGTCGGACAGTGAGCGGATCACGCGCGCCTTGCCGGCGCCGATCTTCTGGCCGATCGAGCGGCCTTCGGCCAGCACCTTGCCCTTTTCGCTCAGGTGGAAGCGCTCGAGCTGGGTGGCATGCGAACGCGATTTGACCGTTTCCGGACGCGCCTGCACGATGTAGATCTTGCCGGTGTTGCCGTCCTTCGCCCACTCGATGTCCATCGGGCGGTCGTAGTGCTTTTCGATGATCAGCGACTGGCGGGCGAGCTCCTGCACGTCCTCGTCGTTGATGCAAAACTTGTTGCGCAATTCGGCCGGGGTGTCTTCGGTGCGCACGCGTTCGCCTGGCGTATCGGAATAGACCATGCGCAACTGCTTGGCGCCGAGATTGCGACGCAGCACGGCCGGCTTGCCCTGACGCAGCGTGGGTTTGAACACGTAGAACTCATCCGGATTGACCGCACCCTGCACGACCATTTCGCCCAGGCCGTAGGAGCCGGTGACGAACACCACGTCGCGGAAGCCGGATTCGGTGTCCAGCGTGAACAGCACGCCGGCGGCACCCACGTCCGAGCGCACCATCAGCTGCACACCGGCGGAGAGGAATACCTCCTCGTGTTTGAAGCCCTGGTGCACGCGATAGGCAATGGCGCGGTCGTTGTACAGCGAGGCGAAGACTTCCTTGACCTTGTGCAGCACGTCATCGATGCCGACCACGTTGAGAAAGGTCTCCTGCTGGCCGGCGAACGAGGCGTCGGGCAGGTCCTCGGCGGTGGCGGAGGAGCGCACCGCGACGGCGATCCCGTGCGATCGTCCCTGATCGCGAGAGTCAAGAACCGGCCTTCCATGGCCGGACTCTTCACCAAGAGCTTCCTGACACAGCTTTTCGTAGGCTTGACCGATCGCCTGTTCGAGTTCGGCGGGCAGGGCGGTGTCGACGATCCAGCCGCGAATTTCCTTGCCCGCGACGACCAGCGAGTCGACGTCGTCCACATCCAGATGCTCCAGTCGATCCTGGATGCGCTTGGCCAGGCCGCTTTTTTCCAGATATTGCTGGAACGCGTCGGCGGTGGTGGCAAAGCCGCCCGGCACCGAAACACCGAGCTTGGCGAGGTTGCCGATCATCTCGCCCAGCGAGGCGTTCTTGCCGCCAACCTTGCCCAAGTCAGTCATGCGCAGTTGGTCGAGCCAAAGCACCAGATCGTTCAAGGGTGTCTCCTCCTGGGGAAGCGTTGCGGATAGTGGAATGCGCGCGACATGCAAGCCCGAAGCGGGCTGCAAAGAACTGGTATTGTCCGCTGTCGATGGTGCGAAGCACAACAAGACCATTGCATGACGATGTCATTCCAACGTGATACCAGTCAGCGTGCAGTCCGTTGGCGACAGCATTTGATGCTTGCGCTAAGGTACCGACAAGTATCCCGGCTGGCGCCATCCCGCATGCAACGAAACGTGTTTTTCATCTCCGATTCTACGGGTATTACCGCAGAGACGATCGGCAACAGCATCCTGGCGCAATTCGAAGGCGTGAAGTTCGACAAGCATCGGTTACCCTTCATCGACGACGCGCACAAGGCCGAGGTGGCCGCGCTGCGAATCAAGACCAACTATGCGCAAACCGGCAAGCGCCCGATCGTGGTCAATACCATGGCCGAGCGCGCCCTGTGCGACATCGTGGCGACCAGCGGGGCACTGATGCTGGACGTGTTTGCGCCGTTTATCGGACCATTGGAAGATGAGCTTGACACGCGGCGTTCCGGCAGAGTCAATCGCTCCCACGGCATGGTCGATTTCGACAAATACGAGGCACGCATAAACGCGACGAACTACGCCTTGTCGCATGACGACGGCATCGACGTGAATTACGAGGATGCCGACCTGATCCTGGTGGGTGTGTCGCGCTCGGGCAAGACCCCGACTTGCCTGTACATGGCCTTGCATTACGGTGTCAGTGCCGCCAACTATCCCCTGACCGACGAGGACCTCGAAAAGCTGGAACTGCCGGCGCGCCTGCGACCTTACAAGGAGCGGTTGTACGGGCTGACCATCGACGCCGTGCGCCTGGCCCAGATTCGCGAGCAACGTCGTGCCGGAAGCCGTTATGCCACGCTCAAGCAGTGTCGCTGGGAGCTGGAACAGGCCGATCGGCTGCTGCGACAAGCCGGCGTTCCAAGCCTCAATACCACCCACGTGTCGATCGAGGAGATCGCCAGCAAGATCTTCGACCGCTTTGGTATCGAGCGGACGATGTTCTGAATTGCCAACCGGAGTTTACGCGCCAGCCATGAGTGCCGTACTGGACAATCGCCACAGCCTGTTGCCGGGACGCTTCGAGTTCCTGATGGGGTTGTATGCGGAAAATTATCATCGCCTGAGCCGACTGTTCGCGCCGCAGGAACTGGCACTGGGCCGCTATGTTTCGCGGGTGGACGACAGCCTCGACGTGCATCTTCATGTGCAGGAGTGCCATCCGTACACGCTCGAACTTGAACTCACCTACGACTTCGTTGATGCGCACACGGGGAATCGCGCGCCGTCGGCGCAGTTGCGCATGTATACCGATGCCCATGTCGCCGAGGCGCTGCATTGCCACCCGGGGCGCCACCTGTGGCAGGTGTTGGGTCCGTTCTCGCCGGCGCATACGGTGTTCGAGCACCGCTTGCGCATGAGCCGCTTCCTCTCGCGCTGGCTGGAGTATCTCGCCGGCCAGCGGCACTCCATCGACACACTGAAGCGCGTGGATTGACAGTTCGGGGCTCTGTCCGACCTGCCTGGTCCGCCACCTTTGTGCCTTGCAGCTGCCGCTGTGCCGCGGATCATGCGCAGTCGGCGTCGGCAGACAACAAAAAGCCCGCGTCAGCGGGCTTTTTGTCTGGATAGTGGCGGAGTGGACGGGACTCGAACCCGCGACCTCCGGCGTGACAGGCCAGCATTCTAACCAACTGAACTACCACTCCGCAGTTGCAACTTGTCTTCCAGCTTTGCGCGCCAACTTGGCGTCCCCACGGGGATTCGAACCCCGGTGTCCACCGTGAAAGGGTGGTGTCCTAGGCCTCTAGACGATGGGGACTTGTCAAGTTGGTGGAGCCAGGCGGGATCGAACCGCCGACCTCCTGCATGCCATGCAGGCGCTCTCCCAGCTGAGCTATGGCCCCGCCGCTGGAAGCCGAGAAGAATAGGTTGGACCTTCCTGTGCGTCAAGCTTTTTTTGCCGAGGCGGACCATCGCGTCATCCTGTTTGAGCCTTGCGTGCCGTCGATGAAACAGGATCTTGCCCGGCACTCGTTTATGCTGACGAGACGAGTGTGATTGCAAAGGTAGACGATGCACGAAATCGGCTTCATCCGTGACCTGGCGGTGGTGATGCTGGTGGCAGGTGCCACCACTATTCTTTTCCAGCGCATGCGCCAGCCGGTGCTGCTGGGTTACATCCTGGCGGGCGTGCTGATTGGGCCGCATACGCCGGGTGTGCTGCTGGTCGGCGATGCGCAGGCGATCGACGACATCTCCAACCTCGGCGTGGTGTTGCTGATGTTCACGCTGGGGCTGGAGTTCAGTGTGCGCAAGTTGCGCGAGGTCGGCGTCGGCGTGCTTGCCGTGGCGGTGGGCGAGGTGGGCCTGATGCTGTGGATCGGCTTCGGTATCGGCACCGCGTTTGGCTGGAAGGGCATGGATGCGCTGTTCCTTGGCGCCATCATCTCGCTGTCGTCGACCATGGTGGCCACCCGCACCCTGTCCGAGAACGGACAGCGCCATCAGCCATTCGCGCAACTGGTGGTGGGCCTGCTGGTTGCCGAGGACATGCTGGCCATCGTGATGCTGACGCTGCTCACCGCGGTGGCGATCGGCGGGTCAGTGCAGGCGGAGACCGCGTTCACGCTGATCGGACACCTGGGACTGTTCGTGGTGGTGGGAATGATCCTGGGCTTGCTCCTGCTGCCGCGGCTGGTGGATTACGTGGCGGGATTCGGTCGGGATGAAACCCTGCTGGTCAGCGTTCTGGGGATCTGTTTTGGCGCAAGCCTGCTGGCCGTCTGGATGGGTTTCAGCGTGGCGCTGGGCGCCTTCCTGGCCGGCGCCGTGGTGGCCGAATCGCGCAGCGTGGGGCGCGTGATGCATCTGGTGGAGCCCCTGCGCGACATGTTCGCCGCGCTGTTTTTCGTGGCCATTGGACTGAAGATTGATCCGGCCATGCTGCTGCAGTACGCCGTGCCGGCACTGTTGATTGCCGGTGTGGTCATTGCCGGCAAGACGGTGGCATGCAGCCTGGGTTTCTTCGTGGTCGGGCGCGAGCCGCGTACGGCGCTGCGGGCCGGACTGGGCATGGCGCAGATTGGCGAGTTCTCGTTCGTGATCGCCACGCTGGGGCTTTCGCTCGGCGTGATCAGCGATTTCATCTACCCGGTGGCGGTTGCGGTCTCGGTATTGTGCATGGCCGTGTCGCCCTACCTGTCGCGTTCGGCAAACGGCATGGTCACCGGGCTGCGGGAGGTGACGCCCCGGTCATTGCTGTTGCTGGCCACCAGCTACAGCGGCTGGCTGGAACAGCTGAAACCGGTGAACGAGAATGCCGCGCTGGCCGCGATCTTCCGCCGCCTGCTGTGGCACATCGGGGTCAATATCCTGCTGGTGGTGACCTTGTTCATGGTTGGCGCCTACGTCAATGGGCATGGCTGGACCTGGTTCTCCAGCCTCGGCATCGGGCGCGAGATGCGCCACACCCTGATCTGGGCATGCGCGCTGTTCCTGTCTCTGCCGATGCTGATCGCGGTGTACCGCAAGGCGGAAGCGTTGGGCATGTTGCTGGCCGAGATCGGCATCCGCGAACGATTTGCCGGCTCATATACCCAGCCCATTCGCAACGTGCTGGCGCGACTGATTCCGCTGGCCACGCTATTGTTGCTTGGCATTCTGTTGAGTGCGCTGAGCTCTGCCATCCTGCCGCCACGTGGTATCGCGCTGTCCCTGATGGTGGCAGGCGTGGTCCTGGCCGTGGTGTTGTGGCGCGGGCTGGTGCAGATGCACGCGCGCCTGCAGGCGGCCTTGAAGGACACCCTGAACAAGCCGGAGCTGCCGGGAGACGGGGAAGGCTGAACCTTTATCCCGACTGACGGTCACAGCGGGGAGTCGTTGCCAAGAGAGAGTTGGCACCGCACAATGCGTGGCCTGCCTCCACCGAGGGGGCTCGAGCCGGCCTTGCCGGCGTTTCCATTTCATGAGGGAGTTACGAATGAAGCACTTTCTGCGTCCCACGCTGACGGCGGTCGCGCTGACCGTTGCGCTGGGCATGACCGCGGGCGCCTACGCCCAGGCGGCCAAGACCGGCGCTGCTGCCCCCGTCGACAAGGCCAAGGCCAGCTACGTGTTCGGCTATTACAAGATGGGCGAGAGCGTACCGCCGATCCTGCGTGAAGAGATGGATCCGGCCGCTGTGGCGCGTGGCGTGCAGGCGGCCCTGTCCGGTCAGAAGTCGACCGTGAGCGAGGCCGACGCCAAGCAGGTGTACGAAGCCTTCATGACCAAGGTGCAGGCCAAGTTCGAGGCTGAGCGCGCCAAGGAAGCCTCCAAGAACAAGGCCGAAGGCGATGCCTTCTTCGCCAAGAACAAGAGCGTCGCTGGCGTGAAGACCACCGCGTCCGGCTTGCAGTACCAGGTGATCACCCCGGGTACCGGCGCCCGTCCGGGCCCGAACGATACGGTGGAGATCAACTACACCGGCACGTTCCTCAATGGCCAGGTATTCGATTCGTCCGCCAAGCATGGCCCGACGCCGGCGTCGATCCCGATCGCCAATGTGATCCCGGGCTTCCGCGAGGGCCTGCAGCTGATGCAGGTCGGTGGTCACTACAAGCTGTTCATTCCCGCCTCGCTGGCCTACGGTGCCGAACCGCAGCCGCCGATGCCGCCGAATGCCACGCTGACCTTCGACGTGACCCTGGTCAAGACCGGTCCGACGCCTGCCGGTGCTGCTGCTCCTGCCGGTGGTCCCGGCGGTCAGTAAGCGCAGGTTCGCCAATCACGCAGAAGGGCGCGAAGCGATTCGCGCCCTTCTGTTGTCAGGGCCCGGCAAGCACTGCGCCGCACGCGCAGCGGGTTAGAATAGGCGGCTCACGTTCAAGGGAATCGTCGCGACGATGATGAAGGTCACGATCTTCGGCACCGGCTATGTGGGACTGGTTACCGGCGCCTGCCTGGCCGAGATGGGCAACCATGTGCGCTGTGTCGATGTCGACAGCGACAAGGTGGAGCGCCTGAAGCACGGCGACATCCCCATCTACGAGCCCGGCCTCGAGTCCATCGTGCGGCGCAACCATGCCCAGGGGCGGCTCGACTTCAGCACCGCGCCGGAAGCGGCGATCGCGCATGGCGAGCTGCTGTTCATCGCGGTGGGTACGCCGCCGGACGAGGATGGCAGCGCCGATCTGAAGTACGTGCAGGAAGTGGCCAGGACCATCGGCCGGCACCTGGCCCAATATACGGTGGTGGTGAACAAGTCGACCGTGCCGGTGGGCACCGCCGACAAGGTGCGCGAGACCATTGCGGCGGAACTCGCCGCGCGTGGTGCCAGTGTCGAGTTCGACGTGGTCTCCAACCCGGAATTCCTGAAGGAAGGTGCGGCGGTGGAGGACTGCCTGCGCCCGGACCGGATCATCGTGGGCGCCTCGAGCACGCGGGCGGTGAACGTGCTGCGCAAGTTGTACGCGCCGTTCAACCGCAACCACGATCGCATGGTGGTGATGGACGAGCGTTCCGCCGAGCTGACCAAGTATGCCGCCAACGCGATGCTGGCGACCAAGATCAGTTTCATGAACGAGATGGCGAATATCGCCGAACGGGTCGGCGCGGACGTGGAGCTGGTACGCCAGGGTATCGGCTCGGATCCGCGGATCGGCTATCACTTCATCTACCCCGGTGCCGGTTATGGCGGCTCGTGCTTTCCCAAGGACGTGCAGGCGCTGGAGCGTACCGCGCACAGCTACGGTTACCAGGCGCAGTTGCTTGGCGCCGTCGAGGCGGTCAACCGGGTGCAGAAGGGCAAGCTGTTCGAATTGATCTCACGGCACTTCGAGGGGCAGCTCGCCGGCAAGACGATCGCGGTGTGGGGCCTGGCATTCAAGCCGAACACCGACGACATGCGCGAAGCACCGAGCCGGCCTCTGATGGAAGCATTGTGGGCAGCCGGCGCGAAAGTCCGTGCGTTCGATCCTGAAGCGCGGGAGGAAACGGCGCGGCTGTACGGCGATCGCCCCGACCTGGTGCTGTGCGAGGAGGCTGCGGCCGCGCTGCACGGTGCCGACGCGCTGGTCGTGGTCACGGAGTGGAAAGCCTTCCGCAGCCCGGACTTCGCGCGCATCCGCGCCGCCTTGGCGGAGCCGGTCATCTTCGACGGTCGAAATCTGTACGATCCGGCTACGGTGGAGGAAGCCGGGTTGGCCTACTACGGTATCGGTCGTGGACGCAGCCTGAGGATGGCGCGATGAGCGACGGCAGCAATGAGTTGGGCCAGCGGCTCGACGACATGGAGGTCAAGCTCACCTTCATCGATGACACGGTGCAGGCGTTGACGTCGGCGGATGCCGGCCAGTCGCAGCGTATCGCGGCACTGGAACGTGCCTTGCGCGATCTGCGCGGAGAGATGGCGTCGATGCGCGTGGCCCAGGGCGACGACCCGCATGACGAGCCACCTCCTCCCCATTATTGACCCGGGCTCCCGCGCCCACCGACCACGGACTGCACGCATGGCCGAATCCCTGCGCGATCAATTGCTCAAGAGCGGCATCGTCAAACAGGTCCAACAAGACCGGGCGCGCGAACCCAAGCCGCGCTCGTCGTCACCCCCGTCAGGCAAGCCCGTGCGCAAGGGTGGCAAGCGGCATGCATCGTCGCAGCAGGCGGCACCGGCGTCGGGCCGAAGCAGGGAGGAAATCGATCTGGCCAAGGCTTATGCCCTGCGTGCGCAGACCGAAGCCCGTGAACGCAAGCGGATCGAACAGGAAGCGGCCGAGCAGGCCAGGTTGCGTCGCGAACGCAAGCTGAAGATCCAGCAACTGCTCGACGGCAAGGCGTTGAACAAGGCCGAGGCCGACCAGCCGCGCAATTTTGAATACGGCGGCAAGATCCGGCGGGTGCATGTCGATGCCGTGCAACTGGCGGCGCTCAATGCCGGCGAGCTGGGTGTGGTGCAGCAGGGTGGCCGCTATCTGCTGGTCAGCCGCGAAATTGCCGAACAGGTACGTGAGATCGACGCGCATCTGGTGGCATTGCTGGTTGATCCCCACGCCGATGGCACGGGTGATGACGGTGTGCCCGACGACTTGATGTGGTGACGTCGGTGTAGGGCGGGCACTGCCCGCCGGTTCCGGATCCATGACAGGTCTGTTGTCTGCCGTACGCATGTGGCGGGCAGTGCCCGCCACATGCACGTGGTGGGCGGGGCTCGCCCCCACGCATCATTGGTCGGTCGTTTGCGCCAGCGCGGGATTGTCCCAGCCGTTCTTCGGTTTGAAACGATCGCCGTAGCGCCGGGCCAGCTGCTCCAGTTTCGCCTTGAGCTTGTCGACGCCCTCGCTGCGCACGTACTGGATCGGGCCGCCGCGGAACGGCGCGAAGCCGGTCCCGAAGATCACGCCGGCATCGAGCAGGTCGGCATCGTCGACGACGCCCTCGGCGAGGCAGGCGACGGCTTCGTTGACCATCGACAGGATCATCCGGTCCTGCACATCCGGCGGCGTCACGTAGTCCTTGTCGACTTCGGGCTTCTGTGGTTTGCCGTCCTGCCACAGGTAGAGCCCCTGGCCGTCTTTCTTGCCGCGCTGGCCCGCTTCGACCTTTTCGTCGATGCCCGGTGGCAATTCGAGGCCGAGGAATGGCGCCAGCTCCTTGCCGACCGAGGCGCAAACATCGAGTCCGACGGTGTCGGCCAGCTCGATCGGCCCCATCGGCATGCCGAAATTCCTTGCCTGGCGATCCAGCACGGGGCCGGGGACACCCTCGCTGTAGAGGCGCATGGCTTCCAGCAAATAGGGCATCAGGATGCGGTTGACCAGGAAGCCGGGCGTGCCCTTGACCGCCAACGGCAATTTGCCGATTGCCTTGCAGAAAGCCAGTGCACGTTTTTCGATGGCCGGATCGAGCTGGTCGTGCCGCACCACTTCGACCAGCGGCATCTGTGCCACCGGATTGAAAAAATGCAGGCCCAGGAAACGCTGTGGTGCGGCGAGCTTGCTGCGCAACTCGTCCAGCGGGATGCTGGAGGTATTGCTGGCAAGGATCCCGTCGGCCTGGAACTGCGGTTCGATGGTGGCGTACAGCCCCTCCTTTGCCTCGGCATTCTCGTAAATCGCCTCGATCGCCAGATCCGCCGACGCGACGCCGTTGCCTTCGACATCCGCGCGCAGTCGCTGCATCGCTGCCTCAACCTTCTCCGGAGTCTTCAGCTTCTTCTCGTACAGCTTGCGGGCCCGATCCAGCGCGGGCTGGATGTACTTCATCTCCCGATCCTGCAAGGTCACGGCGAAACCCTTGAGTGCTGCCCACGCCGCGATATCGCCGCCCATGACGCCGGCGCCCACCACATGCACGTGTTTGATCGCCGGATCGATGCCACTGCCCTGGTGCTTCAGCTGTTCCTGCAGGAAGAAGATCCGGATCAGGTTCTGCGCCGTCGACGTCCGCGCCAGCTTCGCCACCGAGCCGGCCTCGAGCTTCAGGCGCTGGTGAATGTTGCCGCCGCCCCGTTTCCACACATCAATCAGCGCGAACGGCGCCGGATAATGCTCCTTGCGTACCTTGGCCGCGGTCTGCTTCAGCATCACCGGTGCCAGGATCTGGCGCGCCAGCCAGGTATTGCTGGCCCATGACTTGGCGCGACGCGTGAACGGCCGCGCTGGCGCCCGACGCAGGAGCACGCGTGCCTCGGCCAGCAGTTCCTGTGGACGCGCCACGGCATCGACCACGCCCAGGTCCAAGGCGCGACGCGCGGAAAGGGGCTTTCCGGTCAGCATCACCGGCATCGCATCGACGGCCCCGATCAGTCGCGGGAGACGGGCCGTGCCGCCCCAGCCAGGGTGGATGCCCAGCATCACTTCGGGCAGGCCGATGCGGGTCGTCTCGTCGTCTGCTGCGATACGCTGGCGACATGCCAGGATCAACTCGGTGCCGCCGCCCATGCAGGCGCCGTGCACCGCCGCCACCGTGGGGCAGGGCAACCGCGCCAGCGCTTCGTAGACGCGCTGGCCGTGCTCGATGTTCTCGCGTACCGAGTCCTGTTTGGCGTATTCGACGAATTCGCGGATATCGGCGCCCACGGCGAAACCGGACGGCTTGGCCGAATGGATGATGACGCCAGCGGGCATGTCGATCGCCAGCCGTTCGACGATCTGTTCCAGTTCGTCCAGCACGGCACGGCTGATCGCATTGACACGGCTGTCGGCGCGGTCGAGCGTGAGCGTGACCACACCCTCGTCGTCCTGGGTTTGCCAGTGTTTGAAACGCAATCCTTCGAACATGGGGATGGGTACATGATGGAGGAGGCCTGAACCATACCGTCCCGCCGCCGTGAATGCGAGATGTGGCGGTTGCGCTTGACCCGGGCGTGATGCCGGTGTGAAATCAGCTTGTCGGGGGAGAGTATTCGACGAAACCAGCCAAATGTGACGACACGGTAGTGATCACGTACGGGAGGCTGGACACTTTGGTCGCTTGCAGCCTCAATCAACCGGGAGTCGGGCCGTGCCCGACGGATAGCGGCGCCCGTGGCGGGCGTCTGGTTTCACCATGGCGTCAGCACCGATGTCGCAGGACGGTTACTTGATGAATATCGCCATGGCCTCCGCGCCACTGCAAGCGGGCGCCGAGATCTTCGAACGGATACTGGCTGCGCCCAGCGGGCTGGTTGTGCTCGAAAGCAAGGGCGTGGAAGCGCTGATCGAGCAGGTGCGTGCGCTGGCCCGGCACAGCGGACAGGCGGTGTACCTTTGGCAGCCGGATACCGGGCTGGGCAACCTGCGCGATGCCCATGCGCGTGTGCCCGATTGCGAACGGCTGGGCAATGCGCTGCGCTACATGCAGCACAGCATGCACTTCGGCGTCTACTTCCTGCGCGGGCTGGAGTTGCCGCTGTCGGCAGCTGATGCCGCGGTGTTGCGACAACTGGCACGGACACCGAAGGACCATCTGCGACGGGTCGTGCTCATCGATGCCCCGCCGGCGCTGGTTTCCCATCTGGGTAACCTCGCCGTACAGCTGAACAGCGAGGATGGCAAGCCGCGGCAATTGCGTCTGCGTGATGGTCGCTGGCTCGCATGAAGCGGCTGTCCGCATGAATGCCGGTGTCCTGCTGGTAGCCGCCGAGCGCGAGCTGCGTCGCGGCATGTTCGATGTGCTCGACCAGGCCGGTTATTCGCAGATCCACAGTGCGCGGGATGTGGCCCACGCGGCGAACCTGATGAAGGACAAGGCCTCCCAGCAGTCGTTGCAACTCATGGTGTTGGTGCTGGACGGCGACCAGGAACAGGCGCGCAGCAGCTGTGAGCGATTGCGTTGCCTGCCCGGCGCGTCCGCGGCGGCGCTGATCGTGGTTTTGACCGAGCAGGCCAGTTGCAGTCCAGCCGAGCTACCGCCGGGAATCACCGACTGGCTGTACGCGTCGCAGATCGCCACGGAACTGCTGGCGCGCTGGCAGCACGCAAGCACCGACGGGTCGGGCACGCCGTCGACGGGCGACTCGTTGCAGCAGGATTGGCGCTGCGCCTTCGAGGAGGACGACGGCGAGTGGTTGATGGTGGATACGCAGACTCATTGCCTGCTCGAAGTGAGTCCGGGCGTGATCCGCCACAGTCATTTGCCGGCCAACAAGTGGGTGGGGCTGGCATTGTCCGAAGCCATCCAGTTCGATGGCGACGCCCCGGCCGACCCCTATGCGGAAGCTGACTGTCGCTGGCACCCCGCCCGGCGCAAATCCGTCCACGGGTATGACCCGGGTCAAGTGAACGTGCGGCGTGTCCGACACGGCGGTCAGGCGGCGCTGGCCGTGCAGTTTCGCAGCGACCGTGCTGATCTTCGGGCCGAGTCCGCGTTGTCGTTGCTGTCGCGCTTCCTTGCATCGAGCAGCGGTGTCGATGCCCACGCCGCGGCCAGCCGCCTGTTGTTCGACGAGCTGGCACTGGATTACCTGGCGGTGTGGTCCGCGCGCAGCGACGCGGCCGATGCGCCGGTCCAGATCCTGCAGCTGTGCCGCAGCGAAGAGGTGCAGTGGCCGCCCGCTTATCTCCAGGGTTCGCTGCAACTCGTGCTGGGCGGCAACTCGATGCATTGCCAGCACGACGCCGGCAAGCTGGCCGTGATGGATCCACTGCTGCAACAACTGGACCTGGCCGGGTTCATCGGGCTGCCTTTGTTCGACGAACGGCATGCCGTGCTCGGGGCCATGCTGGTCGGCACCCGTCGGGGTTTTGCCGAGATGGACGTGGTCGAGCCGCTATTGCAGTGCGCCGCCGCGCGTTTCGCGCACGTGCTCGAGCTCGATCGCACGCGCGAGCAGGGGCGTGCCGAGGGTCTGGTCGATGCGCTCACCGGGTTGCCGAACCGGCTGTTGTTCCACGATCGGCTGGAGACGATTCTGCGCGAAGCGGTCCGCAATGGCGAGTGTTTCGCCCTGCTTTTCGTCGACCTCGACCATTTCAAGGCGATCAACGATACCCACGGGCATGCCACTGGCGACCAGGTATTGCGAATCGTGGCGCAACGCTTGCGCGGCAGTATCCGCGCGTCGGATACGGTGGCGCGTTACGCCGGCGATGAGTTCACCATCGTGCTGCGGCACATCGTGAAGAACGACGATGTGTCGCGGGTGGCCGAGAAGATCGTGCAGACGATGGAGGCCCCGATCTTCCTGGACGACGGCATCGAATTGCAGGTCACCGTGTCGATGGGGTTGAGCTTTTTCCCCGACGACGCCGGTGATGCGGAAACCTTGCTCAAGCATGCGGACGAGGCGATGTACTCGGCCAAACGCCTGGGCCGCAACAATTTCCATATCTACGAGGTCAGTCCGGAATACGCCAGGGAACACGGCATCGCACTGAAGACGCGCCTGCGCCATGCCGAAGGCAACGGCGAATTGCGGGTGGTGTACCAGCCGCAGGTGGATGCGCAAACCGAGGACATCGTGGGCATGGAGGCGCTGCTGCGCTGGGAGCACCCCGAACTGGGCATGATCAGCCCGGCAGTGTTCATTCCGTTGGCCGAGGAGACCGGTCTGATCGTGTCCATCGGCGAATGGGTCATGCAGACCGCCTGTCGCCAGGCGCGCGAGTGGGAACAGCGCTACGGCTTGCGCCTGCGACTGGGGGTGAACCTGTCGGGGGTGCAACTGATGGAGCCGCAACTGCTGGAAATGGTGGTTCGGGTGCTGCGCGATACGGGTCTCGACCCGACTTTGCTGGAACTGGAGATCACCGAGAGCGTCAGCATCAAGACAGCGCCGAACCTGGTGGAGAACCTGAATGCGCTGCATCGGCTGGGTAGCCATATCGCGATCGACGATTTTGGCACCGGTGCAGCCTCGCTCGATTACTTGCGCCGGCTGCCGGCGGACCGGATCAAGATCGACCAGAGCTTCGTGCGCAACATCGGCCTGGATCCGGATGACGAGGCCATCGTGCGTGCCACCATCGAGATGGCGCATGGGTTGAATCGTGCCGTGGTCGCCGAAGGAGTGGAGACCGAGCAGCACCTGCAGTTCCTGCGCAAGCATCACTGCGACGAGCTGCAGGGCTACCTGTTCTGTCGTCCGCTGCAGCCGGTCAGCTTCGACAAATTGCTGGCCGAACGCCGACGGCTGCTCGATGCGCGTCTGGCCGAGCCGGCTTGAGCCGGCGCAAGGCGACCCCATAACGGGTGGCGACAGGTCCGGCCTGGCACCCGGGGTAGCCGACGCGGCATGTCGACCCGCTCCGGCGTGCTTACACGCTTACACTGAACTTGGGCGGTACCTGGCGGTCTGAGCGCCGGGTTCAGTTCCCCTCAGGCACCCTCAGCGGATGACGGCATTGACGATGGACACGACCCGCGTGGTCGAAAACGAACTGGATCGCACGCTGGTGGAGCGGGTGCAGCAGGGAGACAAGCGCGCGTTCGACCTGTTGGTGCGCAAGTACCAGCACAAGCTGATCGGGCTGATTTCCCGTTATGTGCGCAGCCACGCCGAATGCGAGGACATCGCGCAGGAGTCGTTCATCCGCGCCTGGCGCGCCATCGGCTCGTTTCGCGGGGATAGCGCGTTCTACACCTGGCTCTACAAGATAGCGGTGAACACCGCCAAGAACCACCTGGTGGCGATGGGCCGGCGCCCGCCTTCCGGCGATATCGACGCCGACGATGCCGAGTTCATGGCCGGTGCCGAGCGCATGCACGACAGCGCCACACCCGAGCACGAACTGATGCGCCAGGAAATTGAACAATCGGTGTTTTCCACTGTCCAAGCGTTGCCCGAAGAACTGCGGACGGCTATCACGCTGCGTGAAGTGGACGGCCTCAGCTACGATGAAATCGCCGAAGCGATGGGCTGCCCGATCGGTACGGTGCGTTCGCGCATCTTCCGGGCACGCGAGGCGATCGATGAAAAGCTGCGGCCGCTATTACCTGGCCGCGAGGATTAGACATGAAGCAGGCAGGTAAGAACCAGGGCGCCCTTGAAAGCCTTTCGGCCGGCATGGATGGCGAGCTGCCAGTCGAGCAGCTGCGCTTCCTGCTGCGCCGACTCGAGCACGATGCACCGCTGCGACAGGCATGGTCTGGCTACCATCTCGTGCGCGACGGCTTGCGCCGGGAAGGATCGGTACGGGCGTCGTCCGGATTCGCCGCGCGGGTGATGCTGGCCATCGAGGCGGAGTCGACCTCGCGCCGGGTCGTGAGCCGGGGCCATCACTGGTTGCGCTGGTCTGGTGGCGGCGTGATTGCCGCCAGCGTGGCCGCCGCCGCGTTGATGATCAGCCAGCCTGCGGGTGATCGTGGACGCATGGATCCCGCGGCCGATTCCGGCGCCAGCCATATTGCGGTCGCGTCGCCTGCGATCAAACCGGTGGCGCCGCCTTCGGTGCCGCCGTGGTTGAGTGGCAATTCTGCCGGGCTGCTGAGCCAGCAGGCTTCCGCCACGCTGGGGGGGCCGCTGGACAATGATCAGGCGCAGAACCTGCGCCGGCTGTCGTCATACCCGGCCATCCACCGCTACCGCACGCTCGACAACAACGACGGCAGCTACCTGCTGTTGCTGGATCCGGCGCAGCCCGGCGTGCCGAATGCGCCACGCCGTGCAGGTGCCGGCGCGCAGTGAACCCAGCCCGCATGTGACGGCATGCGGCGCTCCCCGCTGATCGCTTTCCCGGCTCGCTCGCGCATGCCCGCTCGAGTGTGCCCAGGGTGCAGTGTGCGTGGCAGTGTGCGTGGCTGGCGAGCAGCACCTGTATCTGACCGAAGTCTTCCACCGGTCGGCGCTGCCGGCTTTGAGTAAAAACCCGCTTTGAGTACAACCCGAGGAGGAGTCATGAATCATTCCATCTTGCGTAGTCTGGCGTGCTGCGCCCTGCTGGGCCTGGTCGGCGGCGTCGGTAGCGTGCAGGCGCAACCGGTCGCTGGCACCCCAGCGCTGCCTGATTTCACCGGGATCGTGCAGGACAATGCTCCCGCCGTGGTGCATGTGGAGGCGAAGTACAGTGGCGAGCGGCAGCAGCAGGTGACTCGATCCATGCGCGGCCAGATGATGCCAGGGCAGGGTGGGCCGAATGACCCCGGTGCGGAGATGCTGCGGCGTTTCTTCGGCATGCCGATGATGCCCTCACCCGAGGAGCAGCGGCATACCTCGCTCGGGTCCGGCTTCATCATCTCCAAGGACGGCTACATCCTCACCAATAATCATGTAGTCGATCACGCCGACAAGGTGACCGTGCGCCTGCAGGATCGGCGCACGCTGACCGCCAAGGTGGTCGGCACCGACCCCACCTACGACATCGCCCTGCTCAAGATCGACGCGGGCGGCAACCTGCCCACGGTGACGATTGGCGATTCGCGCAGCCTCAAGCCGGGGCAGTGGGTATTGGCCATCGGCTCACCGTTCGGTTTCGATTACACCGTGACCCAGGGCATCGTCAGCGCGGTGGGCCGCAACCTGGGACAGCGCGACCAGCCGTATACCTCGTTCATCCAGACCGACGTACCGATCAACCGTGGCAATTCCGGTGGTCCGTTGTTCAACCTGCAAGGCCAGGTGATCGGCATGAACTCGCAGATCTATTCCAACACCGGCGATTACATGGGCGTGTCGTTCTCGATTCCGATCGACGTGGCGATGAACGCGGTGCACCAGCTGAAGACCAAGGGCTATGTGTCGCGCGGCATGCTTGGCGTGACAGTGCAACCGGTCAGCGACGACATCGTCAAGGCATTCAAGCTGGAAAACGGGGCGGGCGCGGCCGTGGTCGACGTTGATCCGACCAGCGGTGCGGGCAAGGCCGGCATCCAGGCCGGCGACATCATCTTGGCGTTCAACAACCATGTGCTGCAGCAGGCGTCCGACCTGCCGCCGCTGGTCGGCATGACCAAGCCGGGCAGCAAGGTGCCGGTGGAGGTCTTGCGCAATGGCAAGAAGCAGACGTTCCAGGTCACCATCGGCGAGGCCAAGCGCGACAGTGACTCGGTGGACAATCGCTCGGCCAGTTCGCCGTCGGGCCAAGGCGGGTCGGCGGCCCTGGGTCTCACGGTGGAGTCACTGGACAGCGACACCCGCAAGCAGCTGGGGCTCAAGCCCGGGCAGGGCGTGGTGATCAGCGACATCACCGGTCCGGTGGCAGCGCAACAGGATCTGCGTGCCGGTGACGTGATCCTGATGGTCAACCAGCAGAAGGTCGGCAGCGTGGCCGAATTCGAGGCGGCGACCAAGGGCGTCAAGGTTGGCAGCACGGTCTTGCTGCTGGTGCGTCGTGGCGACCAGAGTCAGTTCATCGGATTGACCGTGCCGGCCGACAAATAGTTGCCGGCGCACCCCGACCGGGACGGGCGCCGCCATGGCTACAGGGCGGCGCCCGTGCTTTTCCGCCTGGTCAGGGTTCCACCATCGGATGCCAGCCGTCGGTTCCATGCGATAATGGGCGGTTGGCGTTGCCCAACGGTGATGCGTCGCCACGCATGGTGCATGGCGGAAGACCCAGTCCGAAAGGCCGCCTGCGCTCCATGGAATTGATCCGCAACTTCTCCATCATTGCCCATATCGATCACGGCAAGTCGACCCTGGCCGACCGCATCATCCAGATCTGCGGTGGCCTGGCTGATCGCGAGATGGAAGCGCAGGTGCTGGACAACAACCCGATCGAGCGCGAGCGCGGCATTACCATCAAGGCGCAGTCGGTGTCGTTGCCGTACACGGCGCGTGACGGCAAGACCTACCAGCTCAACTTCATCGATACGCCGGGCCACGTCGATTTTTCGTACGAGGTCAGCCGCTCGCTGGCCGCGTGCGAAGGTGCGCTGCTGGTGGTGGATGCCGCGCAGGGCGTCGAGGCGCAGTCGGTGGCGAATTGCTACACCGCGGTCGAGATGGGCCTGGAAGTGGTGCCGGTGCTGAACAAGATCGACCTGCCTACGGCCGACGTGGAAAAGGTCAAGGGCGAGATCGAGGCGGTGATCGGCATCGACGCCACCGACGCGGTGGCGATCAGCGCCAAGACCGGGCTCAACGTGGTCGAGGTACTCGAGGCGATCGTGGCGCGCATCCCGCCTCCCAAGCCGCGCGACACCGATCGCCTGCAGGCGCTGATCATCGATTCGTGGTTCGACAATTATCTGGGCGTGGTCTCGCTGGTGCGCGTGATGCAGGGCGAGATCAAGGCCGGTGACAAGCTGCTGGTGATGTCCACCGGGCGCACGCACGAAGTGGACGATGTCGGCGTATTCACGCCCAAGCGCACGAAGACGGCGTCGCTCGGTGCCGGCGAGGTGGGCTGGATCAACGCCTCGATCAAGAATGTCCACGGTGCGCCGGTGGGCGACACGTTCACGCATGCGGGCAAGCCGGCCGACAAGGCGTTGCCTGGTTTCCAGCACATGCAGCCGCGCGTGTTCGCCGGACTGTTTCCGGTCGCTTCCGATGATTTTCCGGCGATGCGCGAGGCGCTGGACAAGTTGCGCCTCAACGATGCCTCGCTGTTCTTCGAACCGGAATCCTCCGAGGCGATGGGCTTCGGCTTTCGCTGCGGCTTCCTCGGCATGCTGCACATGGAAATCGTGCAGGAGCGGCTGGAGCGCGAATACAACCTGAACCTGATCAGCACCGCACCGACCGTGGTCTATGAAGTGCTCAAGACCGATGGCTCGATCCTGATGCTGGACAACCCGGCCAAGCTGCCGACCAATTCCAGCCTGGTGCAGGAGATCCGCGAGCCGATCATCGTGGCCAACATCCTCACGCCACCGGATTACATCGGCAACGTGATCACGCTGTGCGAGGAGAAACGCGGCGTGCAACGCTCGATCCAGTACCTGGGCAACCAGGTGCAGATCCGCTACGAGTTGCCGCTGGCCGAGGTGGTGATGGACTTTTTCGATCGGCTGAAATCCGTTTCGCGCGGCTATGCGTCGATGGACTATCACTTCGACCGCTTCGAGGCCGGCCCGTTCGTGCGCACCGACGTGCTGATCAATGGCGAACGGGTCGATGCGTTGTCACTGATTTCGCATCGCAGCCATGCCGATCGCCGCGGTCGCGAACTGGTCGAGCGGATGAAGGAACTGATCCCGCGCCAGCAGTTCGACGTGGCCATCCAGGCAGCGGTCGGCGCGCAGATCATTGCCCGTTCCACCGTGAAGGCGCTGCGCAAGAATGTGTTGGCGAAGTGTTACGGTGGCGACGTCAGCCGCAAGAAGAAGTTGCTGGAAAAGCAGAAAGAAGGCAAAAAGCGCATGAAGCAGGTCGGCCGGGTGGAAATCCCGCAGGAAGCCTTCCTCGCTGTGTTGAGAACGGATAAATAGACAACGACCGGGATTGGGGATACGGGATTCGGGATACGGAAAGGCGGCAAGCGCGCTCCGAATCCCGAATCTCGAATCTCGAATCCCGGCTCCAAAGGGAGCCACCATGGAATTTGATTTTGCGGCGATTCTGCTTGGCCTTACCGTGCTGTTTGGCGTGGTGTGGGCGCTGGATCGGCTGTTCCTGTTTAAGAAGCGCAAGGCACGCCTCGATGCAGCCGGTGAGGAGTATCGCGATCCGATGCCGGTGGACTGGGCGCGCTCGCTGTTTCCGGTGGTGCTGGTGGTACTGCTGCTGCGTTCGTTCGTGGCAGAGCCCTTCCGGATTCCGTCCGGATCGATGATGCCTACGCTGGACGTGGGCGACTTCATCCTGGTCAACAAGTTTGCCTACGGCCTGCGCCTGCCGGCGTTCAACAACAAGATTCTCGACCTTGGCGAGCCCAGGCGCGGCGACGTGGTGGTGTTCCGTTGGCCCGGTTTTACCTGTGATCGGGCGGATGGCACGGTGGTGCATGGTGGCAACGCCGATTGCAGTGTTCCCGTGCCGAACCAGAACTGGATCAAGCGGGTCATCGGCCTGCCCGGCGACACCATCCAGATTCGCAACAGCGAGGTCGTGATCAACGGCGAGCCGGTCAAGGCCGAGGAAGTCGGCCCGTTCGTGGGCAACCACGCGCGTCCGGCCGACGAAGAGTTGCTGGCGTATGGCGCCACCATCTGGAAGGAGCACCTGGGCAAGGTGACCCACCTGATCGCGCGCATGCCCGAGCGCATGCCCACGCCACCGGTACCCAACCAGAACATGCCATCGGTGGTGCCGAAGGACTGCTACCTGGTGATGGGCGACGACCGCGAAAACAGCGAAGACAGCCGCTGGTGGGGCTGCATGCCGGAGCAGGACCTGGCTGGCAAGGCATTCCTGATCTGGATGAGCTGGAAAGGCTGGGGTACGGGCGGGGTCGACTTCTCGCGAATCGGTACCCTGATCCACTAAGAACCGACCATCGAGCGACCGACGGGTTCGACCCGTCGCTGCGGAAAGCGTGACGGGGTAGCCGCTGTTCATCCGCACATGGGATCAGCAAGTGCGAGAATCCACAGGCATAATCGGTACGCCGGGGTCCGGCCCGGCCGGCGCCGGACAGGCTGCCAGGGGTATCCACAGATCGACAGGCCGCACAGGCGGCATAGCGAGGGGACTATGAAATCGAAGCAGTCGGGCGTCACCCTGATCGGGTTTCTGATCGTCATCGTGGTGGTGGGATTTTTCGCCTACATGGCGATGAAGTTGCTGCCGTCGTACTCGGAGTACATGGGCGTGGCCAAGGCGATGAACGAGATCGCCACCGCGGGCACCAACGGCAAGTCGCTGGACGAGATTCGTCGCGACCTCATGTTCAAGATGAACTTCCAGTACGTCGACGACGCCACCATCAAACCCTCGGACATCACGATCAAGCGCGATGCCGGCGGCGCCAGCGAGCTGAAGGTTGCCTACGACAAGCAAATCCCGTTCATGTACAACATCGACTTTCTGCTGCACTTCAACAAGAGCGTACCGCTGACGGGCAATGTCGCCCAGTAAGCCAATGTCGGCCAACCAGCATTGAAACTTCGTCACCGTTTCCGCGAGCCGGCGCTGGCGCAGCTGGCTTTTACCCACCGCAGTGCGGGCAGGCCGAACAACGAGCGGCTGGAGTTCCTGGGTGACGCACTATTGGGCGCGATCATTGCCGAATTGCTTTATGAGGTGCATCCCAAGGCCAGCGAAGGCGAGCTCTCGCGTTTGCGGGCACAACTGGTCAACGGTCAGGCATTGGCCGTGCTGGCGCGCGAACTGGAGCTGGGTGATCAGCTGAAGCTGGGCCCGGGTGAGTTGAAAAGTGGTGGTTTCCGGCGTGACTCGATTCTGGCCGATGCGTTCGAGGCGCTGATCGCCGCGGTCTATCTGGATGCCGGGTTCGAGGCCTGCCGCGACAACGTGCGGGATTTGTTCGGCGAACGGGTGGCCGCGCTGCGGCGATCGTCCAAGGACGCCAAGACGAGGTTGCAGGAACACCTGCAGTCTGGCGGCTGGCCGCTGCCGCAGTACGAACTGGTCGGCAGCCATGGCGAGGATCATGCCCGGACCTTCGACGTGCGTTGCGGCGTCAGCGAACCGTTGACGCTGGTCGCCGAAGCGACCGCCGGCAGCCGTCGCGCCGCCGAGCAGGATGCCGCCGAGAGCGTATTGTTGCAGCTGCTGGAACACGCGCGCGCATCTTAAGAACGTTGTTTCGTTGCAGATGCTGGCTGCCCGCAGGCAAAGGCCGCAGGCACTACACTTGCCCCCCGACTTGCCGACCTGCATTGCCATGAACCATTCCCTGGACTCCGCCGACGGCAGCCTGCCGCACGAGAACTTCCGCTGCGGCACGGTGGCGCTGGCCGGACGCCCGAACGTGGGCAAATCGACCCTGCTCAACGCACTGATCGGCTTCCGCCTGTCGATCATCAGCCCGCGGCCGCAGACCACCCGCCATCGCATTCTCGGCATTCATACCGACGCGGCCGGGCAGATCCTCTACGTGGATACGCCGGGCCTGCATCGCGGCGCCAAACGGGCAATGAACCGCAGCCTCAACCGCGCCGCGCGTTCGGCGATCAGCGATGTGGACCTGGTCGTGCAGGTGATCGAGGCCGGCCGCTTCACCGACGAGGACGAAGCGCTGTATACCGCGCTGGTGGAGCAGTCGGCGCCGCGCCTGCTGGTGATCAACAAGGTCGACCTGAACAAGGACAAGACCGCGATGCTGCCGTTCGTGGCCGAGCTCACGCAGAAACACCACTACGACGAAATCCATTACGTCAGCGCGCTGAAGGAGCAGGGCCTGAAATCACTGGAGCAGGCGATTCTGCAGCGGCTGCCGGTGCAGGCGCCGCTCTACGGCGAGGACGAGGTCACCGATCGCAGCGAGCGTTTCCTTGCCGCCGAGATGGTGCGCGAGCAGCTCATGCTGCGACTCGATCAGGAACTGCCGTACGCCACCACGGTGGAGATCGAGCAGTTCGACGATCGCCCGGACGGCGTCGCCGAGATCCACGCCATCATCTGGGTCGAGCGCGATGGGCAAAAGGCCATCGTGATCGGCCAGGGCGGCGCCCAGCTCAAGGCGATCGGTTCCAGTGCCCGTCGCCACATGGAGCGCATGTTCGAGCGCAAGGTGTTCCTGAAGCTGTGGGTCAAGGTGCGCCAGGGCTGGGTCGACGATGAGAACATGCTGAAGAAGTTCGGGTATACGGATTGAGAGCGGGGACTCGGGATTGGGGATTCGCAGAAGCCCCGGCTTCCAGCTTTTACGAATCCCGAATCCCCAATCCCGAATCCCCGCCCCCCAGCCATGCGCATCGAACAGCAACCCGCCTATGTGCTGCATGCGCGCGCCTATCGCGAGACTTCGCTGCTGCTGGAATGCCTGACGCGCGAGCATGGCCGGCTCGGCGTGGTGGCGCGGGGGGTGCGTGGCGAACGTTCGCGGTTGCGGCGGGCGCAGCTCGAACCGTT
>DASRUB010000414.1:0-8466 GCA_035655635.1 Rhodanobacter sp.
GTGGGCACGGCATAGGTGTGGCGGGCAGTGGCGATGGTCCAGGGCTTCGTCATGGAGCCTCCCTTGTGCAGATTGAATCGGTGCAGATTGGATCGGGGATTGTCGCAGCGGCGAGCCTTGACGGAGTTGCCTGTTGCGCCAAGCCGCCCGGCCGGGAGCCTCGCACGCCGCGGGGCCGGAAGGGCTTGCCCGGTTGCCATCACGCTATCGCGACGGCTGTCCGGGTCACCATTGTAATGGCCGCGCGGGGCGATGCGCGGTGCTGCCGGCCGGGACGTGAGGCGCGGATTTTCGTTACAATTCACTTCTTTAGCCGCCACGTTTCGCGGGACCATCTCATGTCGCAACACTCCACTCCCAATGACGTCAGTCCCCACGAAGTCCACTGGTTCACCGAGGCACACCAGGCGTCCGGCTCATCGATAGGTTTTCGCACCGAGCAGTTGCTGCATTCGGAGAAGACCGCGTTCCAGACCATCGAGATCCACCAGACCACCGACTGGGGCAACCTGATGGTGATCGATGGCTGCGTGATGCTGACCAGCCGCGACAATTTTTTCTACCACGAGATGATGACCCATCCGGCATTGTTCACCCATGCGCGGGCCAAGCGCGTGGTGATCATCGGCGGCGGCGACTGCGGCACGCTGCGCGAGGTGCTGCGGCACGAGGAAGTCGAGCACGCCGTGCAGGTGGAGATCGACGAACGCGTGACCCGACTCGCCGAGCAATACTTCCCCGAGCTGTGCGAGGCCAATGGCGATCCACGCGCCGAATTGCTGTTCATCGACGGCATCAAGTACATGGCCGAGTGCGAGCCCGAGTCGGTGGACCTGGTCATCGTCGATTCGACCGACCCGGTCGGACCGGCCGAGGGCCTGTTCAACGCCGCGTTCTACGCCAGCTGCTACAAGGCGCTGCGCCACGGTGGCCTGCTGGTGCAGCAGAGCGAATCGCCGCTTGCCCACCTGGACCTGATCAAGTCGATGCGCTCGGCGATGCGCACCAGCGGCTTCGCGGCCGTGAAAACCCTGCCGTTCCCGCAGCCGTGCTACCCCACTGGCTGGTGGAGCTGCACCATGGCGCGCAAGGGCGGCGACCTGTCCGGTTTCCGCGAACGCGGCGCGCTCGGCAAAAAGTTCCCGACCCGCTACTACAACGCCGAGATTCACAAAGCCGCGCTGGCGCAGCCGGAATTCATGCGCGAGGCGTTGGGGGACTAAGAGCCGGGATTTGAAATTCGGGATTGGGGATTGGGGATTCGGTAAAGCCGCTACTCGTGGCTCTTTCGAATCCCCAATCCCCAATCCCGAATCCCGGCTCTCAAAACATCTTCGACCGCACCTTCGGCAACAGCACCAGCAGCAAGGTGGCCAGCGGCCCGAGCAGCAGCGATATCAGGAACCACAGCAGGCCACTGCGGTTCTTGCCCTGGGCCAGTGCCGCATTGATCAGCGCCAGCGTGCCCCAGCCGGCAAACCAGGGCGCGCCGTCGGCCCACATCGAGAAATGTCCCACCAGTCTCTCCCGTATGATGAGGGGAATCGTGTTGCCCCCAGACCTTGATGCTAGCAAGCCCTGCGTTGAATGCCGACGCGGCACGGTTCGCCGATCAGGTGAGCTTAATCTCCGGGCGATATGCTGACGTCGTTTCTGTCCAAGTTTTCTGCCCAAGGATGTCCGTGATGCGTGGAACGCGCTGTCTCGCCCTGATCTGTGCCTGGTTCGTGTTCGTCACTCCCGCACTGGCCGGCAAAGTTGCATCCGGCGAAAAGACGCCCGCCGCGCCGACCAGCAGCGCGCCAGTGAAGTCGGCGCCGGCCAAAACGAAGCCGGGCTCGATGAAGCTGGGCGCGGCCGTCAAGGCGCGCGACAAGGCGCAGCTGGCATTCCAGCGCGACCTGGTCAGCGTGCTGGCACCACGCGCCGATGCCATGCCGCTGCTCGGCGCCGCGCTGCTGGCACGGCCGCTGTTCAACCAACCGCCAAGCAACAGCTTCCACGCCTTGATCGAACGCGCAACCCAGGCCGAAGGTAGCGGTCCGGCCGTCAACTGGGTGCGTCTGGCCGATTGCGATGCCAAGGCTGCCGCCTGCCCGAACCCCGCGGCGCTGGCGGCGCTGCTGAAGCAGGCTCCGGATAACGCGGCAGTGTGGTTGGTCAAACTGGGCATGGATGCACGCGACCAGAACCAGGACGCCGCCCGCGAGGACTTGCACAAGGCCGCCTCGGCCAAGAGCTACGACGACTACGCCGGCGTCAGCCTGAAGGCGCTGGCCGATTCAGTCGGCGTGCTGCCACCACCGGCTGGCACCTTCGACCCCACTCACGCCGCCGGCGCCGTCGGCATGCAGACGGTGATGATCTTCGGCCTTGCCAGCACACAGCCGCAGCCCGGCCTGCAGTTGGTGGCCAAACTGTGCGAAAACGCCGGTAGCGACGATTCGATCAAGGCCGACTGCCTGCACCTGGGCAAGCTGCTCGAATGGGGCTCCAGCCCGCTGGGCCGCTCGCTGGGGTTGCACCTGCGCGACGTGCTGGCAGACGATCCCGACCAGCAACAGCAGGCCAGGGACGCCCGCCGCACCCTGGTCTGGCAGGTGCAGAACTTCAACCAACTGCTGGCCCGCGTCCAGGACGACGCCACGCTGGCCCGACATCTGTTTTCCCTCGCCCGCACCGGCGGCACCGAGATGAGTCTGCAACTGGCCGCACTGCGCGAAGACAACATCCCGATCGATCCGCCGGCCCAGTGGGAGCCGCGAGGGGCCGAGTAGCCGCGAATCGGGATTCCCCTTTGGGCCCGCCCCCGCTAGGCTGGGGTCACCTTCCGTGGCAGGGGCGATTCGATGCTTACGACGCTGGTAGCGAGCAGCAAGGGTGGTTGTGGCAAGAGCACACTGGTGACGCAACTGGCGTCACACTGGGCCCAGGCGGGAAAGCCTACGGCGATCGTCGACGCCGATCGGCAAGGTTCCAGCTTTCGCTGGGCAGCGCTGCGGCCGGACAACGTGCCCGGCGTGCTGGCCTTTGAAGGGGGCCGCCGCTCGCTGCAGAAGCTTCCGCCGGATACCGACCAACTGTTGATCGACACCCCGGCTGGCTCACGTGAGCGCGACCTGGAGCCCTACCTGGAGCTGGCCAACGTGCTGCTGGTGCCGGTGTTGCCCTCCTCGTTCGACCTGGATGCCACGCTGGCCTTTGCCGACGAATTGCGCGCCATCAACCGCATCCACCGCGGCAAGCTGCCGGTGGCGCTGGTGGCCAACCGGCTCAAGCCATGGACCCACGCCAGCCAGGATGCAATCGCCGAGCTCGCCGCGCAGTCACCATTCCCGGTCGTGGCGCAGCTGCGCGACAGCCAGGCCTACGTGCTGCTCGCCGCGCTCGGCAAGGGCATCTTCGACTACCAATCCGAGCAGGTGCGCAGCCACCAGCAGGACTGGAAACCTTTGCTGCGCTGGATCAAGCGTCAGAGCTTGTGAATCACTTCCTGTGGTTTTCTTCTATCGCGAGCCCGGTACAGGCCCAGACTCGCTCACGCGAATCAAGCACTTGCGTGCTCGATTCGCGCCCAGCTCTCGGGCAACTGCTCCTGCGTTGCCTCAACTCGGGCATCCATGCCCTCGCCATGGCCGGCCTGAGAGATCGATAAAATGCACAGCCTCTCAGGCGTGACACGCGCCACCGGATGCCCCCCGGGCATCCGTCGCACTACCCATCTGCCGGAGCCCACCATGCACGAACTGATCCTGTTGCGACACGCGGAAGCCGTGCCCATAGAAAGCGGCGGCGATGACCGCGACCGGGCGCTCAGCGCTCGCGGCGAGCAGGAAGCGCAAGCCGCCGGACTATGGCTGGCCGCACACGGTCTCCAGCCCGCACGCGTGCTGTGCTCGCCCACCCGCCGCACCAACGAGACCACCCGGCTGGCGCTGGCGGCGATCGACCGCGCGCCGGTACCCCAGCTGGCCGAAGAAATCTTCGACGCCACGCCGGGCGAACTGCTGGTGCTGCTGGACCAGCATGGCGACGCCGGCACGGTGATGCTGGTCGGGCACAACCCCGGTATCGAGCGACTGGTGGCCCTGCTGGTCGAAGGCCGCTCCGACGAATTCCGCGGCATGCCGCCCGGCGGCATGGCCGTGCTGCACCTGGATGGCGCGCTGGAGCCCGGCAATGCCCGACTGGATGCGTTCTGGTCGCCGTGAGGCGATGGTTACCGCCTGCCTGCTGGCCAGTCTGGCGCTCGTCACACCGGCCGCACGATCCGCCGACTACCGTATCGCTGTCGACCGTTCCTACGCGGACTTCGCCGTGCGCCTGCTGTGGCTGCACACGATCAACGGGCGCTTCATGCAGATCGCCGGCCAGTTGCGAATTGACCCGCGCGGCCTGGCGACCGTCGATGCGCGCATCGCCGTGAACAGTGTCGTGACGGATTCCGCGCGTTTCCGCCGCTGGATGCTGGCGCCGGAATTCTTCGATGCCGCGCACTATCGGACCATCCATTTTGTGTCCGCTCCGGTCGCGCGGAGCGTGCTGAGCAGCGGCGGCGCGCTGGATGGCCAGCTCAGCATGCGGGGGGTAACCCGGCCGATCCGCTTCGAATTGATGCCCTCCGCCTGCGGCGCAATCGCGGCAGGCGACTGCGTGATCGAGGCACATGGCACGCTGGCGCGTGGCGAGTTCGGCATGAACAGCCATCGCACCGCGCTTTCCGACCAGGTACAGCTGGGTCTGCGGATCACGCTCAACCCTGTGGCGGAGTGAGCCTGTCCCCGTATCATGGGCACATGACGCAGCCGTACCGGATCGCCCGCATTGATCGGATCGCCCTGTTAAGCCTGCTCGCCGCAGTCATGCTGCTGCAAGGTTGCACCCTGTCGCGGGCGCAGATCCGCCGCGCCGATGCGGTGGTGGCGGCCACCACCGATCGCCAGCTCAGCTGCCACCAGGCCGACCATTGCGCCGTGCCTTCACCCTTGCTGGAGGCGGCCGATCAGGCGCTGGCCCAATCCACCCCGCAACACCCGGTACACGTGGTCACCCTGCTCGCCGACAGCGAACCGGCGCTGGCGGCGCGGGTCAACCTGATCCGCGCGGCACGCAAGTCGATCGACGTGCAGACCTACATCTGGGACCAGGACGACGTCGGGCAACTGGTGTTGAACGAACTGGTGCAGGCGGCGCGGCGCGGGGTGCAGGTGCGCATCCTGGCCGACCAGTTGTTTTCGTTTGGCAGCATGGACCTGCTCGATGAGTTGTCACGCGCCAGTCCCAACCTGAAGGTGCGGCTGTACAACCCCACCTTCCACAAGGCGCGCACGCCGCCGCTGGATTTCGCCGCGGGCCTGCTGTGCTGCTTCATGCAATTCAACCAGCGCATGCACAACAAGCTGGTGCTGGTGGACGACAGCATCGGCATCGCTGGCGGGCGCAACTACCAGGACCGCTACTTCAACTGGGACGACCAATTCGATTACGTCGACCGCGATGTGATGGTCGGCGGACCCGCCGCGAAACAGATGGCGGCCAGCTTCACACTGTTCTGGCAGCACAAGCGTGCCGTACCGCTGACCCATCTGCGCGATGTCAACCAGCGCATCCTCTCGGACCGCGCCGCACCGACGTGGCCGGCACCGCACTACCGACGACCGCAACGGGTGGCGCATCTGCTGGAGGCTGCCGAGAATCCGGCGTGGCTGCACGCCTGGCTGGTGGCGCCCAGCTTGCACGTGGGCAAGGTCGATTATTTCAGCGACCTGCCGGCCAAGACCGACAAACCGGACAAGAAGCGGGCGACGGAGTTCACCCAGCACATCATGCGCCTGGTCGGGAGTGCCCACCATGAGGTCATCCTGCAGACGCCGTATCTGGTGATGAGCAAGCGCGCCCAGCACATTTTTCGCGTGCTGCACCGTCTCCCCGACCCGCCACGGATCATCGTGTCAACCAACTCGCTGGCCGCGACCGATGCGTTCGCGGTGTACGCGATGTCGTACAAGCACCGCAAACGCTACCTGAAGAAGTTCGGTTTCGAGATCCACGAACTGAAGCCGCACGCACCCAGCGCCGACGTGGATTACGAGCTGGCCAATCTGGACGCGGATACCGCGGACGCGTCAGCGGAAACGGCCAGCCCGGCCAGGGCCGCGCGCGCGCGCTTGCACCTGCTAGGCAGCAGCCGTGCCAGCAACCAGCCAGCGCCGCTGCTGAGCAGTGGCCGCCGCTTCGGCCTGCATGCCAAGTCGATCGTGGTCGATGACGATTTCGGCATGGTCGGCTCGCACAATTTCGATCCGCGCTCGGATCACTACAACACCGAGTCCGGCGTGATCGTCTACGACCATGCCTTCGCCGATGAGTTGCGCCGCTCCATCCTGCGCGATACGGAGCCGCAAAACGCCTGGGTGATCGCGCCGCGTCAGTCGGTGGTGCCGGTACTCACCGACATCAACCAGGCCATCGGCACGGTCTCCGAGCACCTGCCGTTCTTCGACCTGTGGCCATTCCGCTACGCCACCAGCTATGACCTCAAGCCGAGCTGCCTGCCGATGCGCGCCAGCGACCCCCGCTTCTATCAATGCTACAGCCCGGTCGGCGACTTCCCCGACGTGGATCTGTCGCCCAAGTTGATCATCACGCGGCTGGTCACCGCGTTCGGAGTGGGCGCGAAAGGCATACTCTGAGAGGCTGGGAATCGTGCTCTTGCTTCACCCGCGCAGCGGGGGAAGGAAGAACTGAGCTCCATGCCGGCCCATCGACTATTCACAAGCTCTGAGCGCCGTGCCTGGGGTGGTGCTGGCTTGCCCCCGAAAACCCGCGCGCCGTCATCCCTGCCTGGAATGACGGCGGAGCTTTCGCTGCTTTCCTATGGCGAGCCCTGCCGCAGCGGCTTCACATACGTATTGAACAACTCGTCGATGCGGCGGTATTCGTCGTACCAGGAATCGGCGTGTTCAAAACCGTGGCGCTCCATCGGGTACAGCGAGATCCAGAAGTTCTTCTTGTGCAGCTCGATGAAGCGCTGGTACAGCCGGATCGAATCGCTGGCCATCACGTTGTTGTCGATCAGGCCGTGCTGGATCAGCAGCGGGTCGCGCAGGTTGGCGGCGTACTCGATCGGCGAGCTGGTCTTGTACGCCTGCGGATCGAGTTGCGGGTCGTTGAGGATGTTGGAGGTGTACTCGTGGTTGTAGCTGGTCCAGTCGCTGACCGGGCGCAGCGCGGCGCCGGCGGCGAATTCACCCGGTGCCCGCAGCAGCGCCATCTCGGTCATGAAACCACCGTAGCTGCCGCCATAAATGCCCACGCGTTTCGGATCGACGCCGTGGTGCTTCACCAGCCACGCCTTGCCGTCGAGCAGGTCTTCCAGTTCCGGATGACCCATGTGCTGGTAGATCGCGGTGCGCCAGTCGCGGCCGTAGCCGGCCGAGCCGCGGTAATCCAGGTCCAGCACCACGTAGCCCTGCTGCACCAGCAGGTTCTGGAACATCTGCTCGCGGAAGTAATAGGTCTGCTGCAGCGACACATCCTGCAGGTAACCCGCGCCGTGCACGAAGAGCACTGCCGGGCGCGAGGCGGGCGCGTCGGCCTCGCCGGCCGGGCCGTAGTACTTCGCGTAGACCACGCCGGCACCATGCGAGGACGGTACCTCGACGATTTTCGGTGCAATCCAGTCGCGCGCGCTGTACGCGCTCTTCATCGTGTGGGTGAGCTCTTTCGGCGTACCACCGGCGGAGCTCTGCACGGCCAGCTGGTCGAACAGGTACGGCGCCGAATGCAGCACCGCGAGCTGCGTACCGTCCGGCGACAGGCTGAAACCGTCGGTGCCCTGGTACTGCGTCAGCCGGCTCAGTTCGCCACCCGCGGAAGACACCCGGTAAACGTCGTAGCTGTACGGCGCCACCTTGTTCGCCAGCAGGTAGAACCACTTGCCGTCGGCGCTGAGCTGCGGCGCGCTGACCTCGAATTTGCCGGCGCCGGTGAGCTGTCGCGCGGCACCGTCCAGCGGCTTGCTGTACAGGCGCGAGTAACCGCTCTGCTCGCTGAGATACCACAGCGTGCGGCCGTCCTTGAGCCACCCGAAATCGTTGAAGCTCCAGTTGATCCAGGCCGGATCGGTCAACCGTTGCTGGTTGACCAGGGCATGCGTGCTGAAATCCACGCTGGCGATCCAGCGATCCTTGTTGTCGATCGCGCGCAACTGGATCGCCAGCTGGCTGCCATCGTCACTCCACGCGATGCCGCCGCCACCGCCATCCTCACCACCGGCCGCGATGCGGACCGGTCGTACCTCGGGCGCCTTCAACGCCTTGGCCTGGTCGGTTTTGCCGGCCTTCTCCAACGCCGCCACGGTCTGCTTGCGCAGCGCCGCCAGCGGGTCGGTCTTGATGCCGGGCAGGCCATCCGTCGTCAGCGGCCAGGATTTGTGCTGGGTCAGGTCGAGCAACAGCAGCGATT
>DASRUB010000415.1:0-3850 GCA_035655635.1 Rhodanobacter sp.
CTCACTCCAGCGTGGTGCGCACGTCCAGCAATTCCGGAAAGAATTCCAGATCCAGCGCCTTCTTGAGGAAGCTCACCCCGGACGATCCCCCAGTACCGCGGCGATGGCCAATGATCCGCTCCACCGTCTTCATGTGGCGGAAGCGCCACAGCTGGAAGCTCTCTTCCACATCCACGAGTTGCTCGCACATGTGGTACTCGGGCCAGAAATCCGCGCGTCCCTCATAGATGCGCTTCAACACCGGCAGCAACCCTTCGTTGCGCCGATAGGCACGGGTCCAGTCGCGTTCGAGCAGCTCGGCCGGCACCGCATGGCCGCGACGCGCCAGATAACGCAGAAACTCGTCGTACAGGCTGGGCGCTTCCAGCACCGCGCGCAGCTCGGCCTGACCCGCCGGATCGTGGGCGAATACCTTGAGCATGTCGGCGTTCTTGTTGCCCAAGGTGAATTCGATCTTGCGGTACTGCAACGACTGAAAGCCCGACGACGGTCCCAGCACGCCACGAAACTCCAGGTATTCCGACGGCGTCAGCGTTTCCAGCACCGCCCACTGCTCGAACAGCTGGCGCTGCACCTGCTTCACCCGCGCCAGGATCTTCAGGCAGGCATCGACGTCGTCACGTTGCAGCAGCGCCACCGCCGCAGTCAGCTCGTGCAGCATCAGCTTCATCCACAGCTCCGCCACGTGGTGCTGCACGATGAACAACATCTCGTCGTGGTGTTGCGGCTGACTCAGCGGCTGCTGCGCCGCCAGCAACGTTTCAAGATGCAGATAGCCACCGTAGGTCATCTGTCCATCGAGATCGGTCTGGATGCCTGCTTCGAGATCGCGCTGGTTTTCGCTCATAGGTGTTCCGTCACGGTTTCGGAAACACGCATGGTAACGGCTGCGCGCCGATCAGTTCCTGACCCAGGACATGGAGCGGGGGAGCCGGTGCGGGGAAGCCCATGTCGATCGCCCCGCGCGTAGGAGCCCGCTCGCGGGCGATGCTCTTGCGCATCCCAAATCCCGAATCCCGAATCCTGTGAAAAAAGCATCGCCCGCCAGCGGGCTCCTACGGGTTGCGGGCGGGAAAGCCTTGTGGCGCGCGCCTTGGCGCTCTTGCAGCGCAGACAAAATCTCCTCCCCGTACGCTACCGAATGCTGCGCTGTACCTTGCAGCGCAACATGCCGGCCTGTTATCAAGCGCGGTCTTGTGCAGTGAATTTGCGCGCCCGCGAAGCCAGCCAGTACCCGCGGGCAACCAGCTTTCCCCTGTCTTCCTCATCCCGGAGCGAGTCGTGACCATCGCCGCCAAGTTCGAAATCGAATACCTGCAATACCTCGACGCCGAGGGCAACGAGGTCCGCAAGGACCTTCCCGCCTTCGCCAAGGACCTCGGCCACATGGTCGAGCTGTACAAGCTGATGTTGTCCACCCGCGTGTTCGACGCCAAGTCGATCGCGCTGCAGCGTACCGGCAAGCTCGGCACCTACGCCAGCTGCCTCGGCCACGAGGCCGCGCACGTCGGCATCGGCAGTGCGATGAAGCCCGAGGACGTCTACGCACCCAGCTATCGCGAATACGGCGCGCAGCTGTATCGCGGCGTGCAACCGCGCGAGGTGTACATGTACTGGGGTGGCGATGAGCGCGGCAACGACTATCAGGTCGAACCGGCGCGGCACGATTTCGCCTGGTCTGTGCCGATCGCCACGCAATGCCTGCACGCCGCCGGCACGGCGCTGGCGTTCAAGATCCGCGGCGAGAAGCGCGTCGCCGTTTGCACGATCGGCGACGGCGGCTCGTCCAAGGGCGACTTCTACGGCGCCATCAACATCGCCGGCGCGCAGAACCTGCCGCTGGTCGCGGTGATCGTCAACAACCAGTGGGCGATCTCGGTGCCGCGCAAGATCCAGTCCGGCGCGCCCACGCTGGCGCAGAAGGGTATCGCCGCCGGTCTGTTCTGCATCCAGGTCGACGGCAACGACATCATCGCCGTGCGCAAAGCAATGGAGGACGCGCTCGATCGCGCCCGCAGCGGCCTGGGCGGCAGCGTGATCGAGGCGGTGACGTATCGCCTCGGCGATCACACCACCGCCGACGACGCACGTCGCTACCGCGGCAAGGAAGAGGTCGACGAGGCGTGGGCGAAGGAGCCGATGAAGCGCCTGCGCAACTGGCTGGTGAAGAAGAAAGTGTGGGACGACGCGAAGGAAGAAGCGTGGAAGGCCGAGTGCGACGACTGGATGGACAAGGAAGTGGATGCGTATCTGGAGACCAAGACCCAGCCGGTTTCGGCGATGTTCGACTACATCTTCGCCGAAGTCCCCGCCGATCTCGCCAAGCAGCGCGACTACGTCCTGTCGCTTGAAAACCAGCTCGAATCGAAGAAGGGCCACTAAGTCATGGCACAAATCACTCTCATCGAAGCCGTCACCCAGGCCCTCGCGTACGAAATGGCGCACGACGACAGCGTCGTGGTGCTGGGCGAAGACGTCGGCGTCAACGGCGGCGTGTTCCGCGCCACCCAGGGCCTGCAGGAAAAATTCGGCGAACTGCGCGTGCTGGACACGCCGCTGGACGAAACCACCATCGCCGGCGTCACCGTCGGTCTCGCCGTGGCCGGCATGAAGCCTGTCGCCGAGGCGCAGTTCGAAGGCTTCATCTATCCGATGATGGAGCAGATCGCCTGCCACGCCGCACGCATGCGCAACCGCACCCGCGGCCGGCTCACGGTGCCAGCGGTGTTCCGCGCGCCATGGGGTGGCGGCATCCGCGCGCCGGAACATCACTCGGAAGCGAACGAGCACCTGTTCACCAACATCCCCGGCCTGCGCGTGGTGCTGCCGTCCTCGCCCGCACGCGCCTACGGCCTGCTGCTGGCGGCGATCCGCGATCCCGATCCGGTGATGTTTTTCGAGCCCAAACGCATCTACCGCCAGTACAAGGAAGAGGTGCCGGACGACGGCGAAGCGCTGCCGCTGGACGTGTGCTTCGTGCTGCGCGACGGCACCGACGTGACCTTGGTGAGCTGGGGCGCGCAGGTGAAGGAAGCGCTGGAAGCGGCCGACGAACTCGCGGCGCAAGGCATCAGCGCCGAAGTGATCGACGTCGCCACGCTGACCCCGCTGGACTTCGACACCATCGCCGAATCGGTACAGAAAACCGGCCGCTGCGTGATCGTGCACGAGGCACCAAAGACCGCCGGCTTCGGTGCCGAAATCGCCGCGCGGCTGGCCGAGGAATGCATCTACGACCTGCTCGCCCCGGTCGAACGCGTCACCGGCTTCGACACCCACATCCCGCTGTTCCGCCTGGAAATGAAATACCTGCCGAGCGTGGAGCGCGTCGTCGACGCGGCGAAGCGTACGATGGCGGTCAGCTGAGCTGACCGCCGGGAATCGGGAGACGGGATTCGGGATTCGTCAAAGCAAGCCCGCTCGTCTCACCGACTCCCTAGGCTCTTTTGCCCAAGAGCAAAAGCTGGAACCGCCAAATCGATAGCCCGCCCCGCTTTTCCGAATCCCAAATCCCGTCTCCCGAATCCCGGACGAAAAAAATGGCTGACATCAAGACGTTCTACCTCCCCGACCTCGGCGAAGGCCTGCCCGACGCGACCGTGGTCGAGTGGCATGTGAAGGTGGGCGACACCATCAAGCTCGACGCACCGCTCTGCTCGATGGAAACCGCCAAGGCGGTCGTCGACGTGCCTTCGCCGTACACCGGCAAGGTCACCAAGCTGCATGGCGCGCTGGGCGACATCATCGAGACCGGCGCCGCGCTGGCCGAGTTCGAACCGGACCCGAACGCCAAGCAACGCGCCGAGTCGCAGGACACGGGCCACCAGCACGGCCCGAAGAAGAGCGTCGG
>DASRUB010000416.1:0-3783 GCA_035655635.1 Rhodanobacter sp.
CGGCGTGCCGGAGGCCTCCGTCGCGACTGCCGCGACCCCGGTGGAACTTCCTGCCAGCGACAAAAAGCCGGCGAAGAACCTGCTGCCGATGAAAATCTTCTTCGCGCTGATCGCGCTGGGCCTGTTGGTCTCGGTGCTGAGTGGATTGTTCATGGCCTGGCGCTTCAGCCGCAGGCCGGGGCTGTTCGGCAGCGTCCTGGTCGGAGGTATCGCCGTGCCGCTCCTGCTGTTGCTGTTCTGAGGGCGCGCCTCCGCGGTCCACTGCCCGCCACTGGGAGCGCGGGCGTCGGGCAACCGCTCCTGCGTTGCCTCAACTCGGGCATCCATGCCCTCGCCCGCCCGCCAGAGCATGCCGGCGAGACGCCGGCGCTCCGTATGCTGCCGCATAATCGCTGATGCGCCATCGGAACGGACCATGCAGAACATCCAGCTGGACCACTCGCAACATCGACCTGCGCAGCGCGCGTTTTCGCTGTGCTATCTGGCCCACGATCTCGACGTGCCGATGAACGTGGGCAGCCTGTTCCGGATTGCCGACGCGCTCGGCGCGGCGAAAATCTACTTGACCGGCCGGTCAGCGCTGCCGCCCAACAGCAAGTTGAGAAGGACCTCGCGCGCGACGGAAAAAACCGTGCCGTTCAGTCACGCCGAGGACCCCCTCCCGGTGTTGCACGAGCTGAAGGCCAGCGGTTATCGGATCATCAGCCTGGAACTGACCAGCGCCAGCATCGACATCCGCCAGCTCGCGGTTCAGCCATCGGACCGGATCTGCCTGGTGCTGGGGTCGGAGAACGCTGGCGTGAGCCAGGCCTTGTTGGATGCGTCAGAACAGGCGGTGCACATCCCGATGCGTGGCCAACATTCCTCGATGAACGTGGCGACTGCCTGTGCGATCGCCACGTTCGAGATCAGCAAGGCGTTCCGCACCTGATCAGGAGCGTGGCGCGGATCCTTGCGTCATAGCTGCATGTAGCTGTAGCCGCGCTGGCCATAGACCACGAAGTCGCTCAATGCCGACAGCGACACCGTGATGTCCGGTCCCACATCGTTGTCGTGGAGATTCATTTCGGCCATCGCCTGGCCGCAGACCAGCAACGTCACACCAGCCTGTTTCAACGCATGCAGGATCGGCAGGTTGGGATTGTCGATCTTGAACAGTTTGCGGTATTCGGCGTTGCTGGCAGAGGCGTAACCGGCCTGGCCTTCCAGCACCGCCACGATATGCAGGTGAGAGGGCGGAACCCCGGCCGAGGCCATGACGTTCACGATGCGCGCCAATCGCTGCAGCGAACCGAGCACCTGGTGGTGATCCTTGTCGCCGTGGACCACGTCCACGATCACCTTGTAATCGGCAGCGGGATCGGGTTGCGCGGCGGCGTCCGGTCGCGGGTGCACCCTGCCGAAACCCTTGATCACCGGATACGTCCAGGTCGTTTCCGGAGCCGATGCGGCAGCGGCCGGATGCGCGCCGGGACTCACCGCCAGGCACGCCAGCGGCAGCATCAGCAGCGCGAACACGGCACCGGCGACAGCGCCGGCGTGCGGGAATTTCCTGGCCATCAGCTTTCCTTCTCATGCCGCCGAGCGCGGCCCACGGACGGTACTCCAGCGTGCTGCTCGCTGTCGCGTGGCGACTCCGCTCAACCGTAACGCGCCTGTTGCCGCTCGATTTCGCGCGTCGGTCGGCGCGGGACCTGGTCCGAGATGGGCGGTGGGTGCGGATCGACACCTGGTCGCTCGCGGCGGCGCGACGGATGGGGCTGGCAGCGACGACCGCGCTCGGCATACCATCGGCGCTCCTGTGGCCATCCCGTGGCGTGCGCGTGTCCCCGATCATCTCTGTCGAGCAACTCAGCAAGACCTATGCCTCCGGTTTCCAGGCCTTGAAGCCGATCGATCTTCAGATCCGCCAAGGCGAGATCTTCGCGTTGCTGGGCCCCAATGGCGCCGGCAAGACCACCCTGATCAGCATTGTCTGCGGCATCGTCAATCCGAGTGGCGGCCGGGTGATTGCCGACGGTCATGACGTGGTGCGCGACTACCGCGCGGCGCGCATGAAGATCGGCCTGGTGCCGCAGGAGCTGACCACCGATTCGTTCGAGACGGTGTGGAACACGGTGAGCTTCAGCCGCGGCCTGTTCGGTCGCGCCGCCAACCCGGCGCACATCGAGAAGGTGCTGAAGGATCTTTCGCTGTGGGACAAGAAGGACAACAAGCTGATCACCTTGTCCGGCGGCATGAAACGCCGGGTGATGATTGCCAAGGCGCTCTCGCACGAACCGCGGATCCTGTTCCTGGACGAGCCCACCGCCGGTGTCGACGTTGAGCTGCGTCGGGACATGTGGCAAATGGTGCGGGGACTGCGCGCCAACGGCGTCACCATCATCCTCACCACGCATTACATCGACGAGGCCGAGGAGATGGCCGATCGCATCGGCGTGATCAACAAGGGCGAGTTGATCCTGGTCGAGGACAAGGCCGAGCTGATGAACAAGCTCGGTCGCAGGCAGCTGACCCTGCAATTGCAGACTCCGCTGCAGGCCATCCCGGCTGCGCTGGAGGCGTACGCGCTGGAACTTTCCGACGATGGCCAGCAGCTGGTCTACACCTTTGATACGCAGGACGAGCACGCCGGCATCGACGTATTGCTGCGTCGGCTGGCCGAGGCTGGCATCGACTTCAAGGATCTCAAGACCAGCCAGAGTTCGCTCGAGGACATTTTCGTCGACCTGGTCACGGAGCGCACATGAACATCCACGGCATCCGGGCGATCTACGGTTTCGAGATGGCGCGCACGCGGCGCACCCTGCTGCAGAGCATCGTCTCGCCGGTGATCTCCACCTCGTTGTACTTCGTGGTGTTCGGTGCGGCGATCGGCTCGCACATGAATGGTATCGACGGGGTCAGCTATGGCGCCTTCATCGTGCCAGGACTGGTGATGCTGTCGCTGCTGACGCAGAGCATCTCCAACGCCTCGTTCGGGATCTACTTCCCCAAATTTGTCGGCACCATCTACGAGATCCTCTCGGCGCCGGTGTCGCCGTTCGAAATCGTCGCTGGCTATGTGGGCGCGGCGGCGAGCAAGTCGATCATCCTGGGCGTGATCATCCTGGTCACGGCGCGGCTGTTCGTCACCTTCGATATCGAGCACCCGTTGTGGATGCTGGCCTTCCTCGTGCTCACCGCGGTGACCTTCAGCCTGTTCGGCTTCATCATCGGCATCTGGGCAGACAACTTCGAGAAGCTGCAACTGGTACCGCTGCTGATCGTGACCCCGCTGACCTTCCTCGGCGGCAGTTTCTACTCGATCCACATGCTGCCGCCGCTATGGCAGAAAGTCACCTTGTTCAATCCGGTGGTGTATCTGATCAGCGGTTTTCGCTGGAGCTTCTATGGCGTGTCCGATGTCAGCATCGGGATCAGCCTGGGCATGACCCTGGTGTTCCTGGGGATTTGCCTGGGGCTGGTGTGGTGGATCTTCCACAGCGGCTACCGGCTGAAGGCCTGACCGGCCGCGAAAAATCTGCTCGGCTGTTGCGGGCGCCGCCGACAGATTCAGAAGAACCGGCGGACAGTGCCCGCCCTACAACGGTTGTCGGCACGCCGTTGGCCATCACGTCGCCGCGCCGGTAGCTGAGCAGCCGACCGCGGAATGGCGCAATGTCATCCTCGTTGAAGCGGCTGCGCAGTTCGATGACGGTGAAGCCCTGGCTGGCCAGCGCGCGCGTGAACGGGGCACTGTTGCCGCGACCGGGGTCGGTGATCAACACCTCGGCGTCAGGT
>DASRUB010000417.1:0-2749 GCA_035655635.1 Rhodanobacter sp.
GACAATGTGCACAAGGGTATGGCGTACGCCGATTTCCGTACGGCCCTGCTCGCCGATGGCTGGCGGCCCATGGTTGATCTGGAATGCAGGGCCCATGTGGTGGGCGCAGGCTACAAGGAGCTTTGCGCCAAGGGTTCGGACTCATGCAAGGCCTGCGATGAATTGCCCGAACTCAGCGCGTGCAGCGGCGATGCCGTTTGCATGATGCGCTTTCAGGATGCACCCACCCATCGCCAGCTTGAAGTAAGCACATACGGCGACATCGGGGACCGGAGCGTGCGTGGTGCGGATTCACAACTGGGTGTTACCGGTTGGACCGTATCGCCATCGATATCGCGCTGATGGCGAGCGGCATACGTTCGGGTCAACCACCATCAAGCTTGGACATGAAGACACACCAAACAGACCAGGGAGACTTCAATGAACAACCCATTGTTGGATCTGATCGTGCAAGGCGAGTCAGGTGCCGCCGGTTATAACGCCTACAACCGGGGAACCTACGTCGACGCAAACGGTGGAAAGCATATTCGCGGCCCGAACGGCGCGATCGACTTTTCCAGCCTGACGGTAGGCCAGGTACATGATCGGCAGCATCTTCGAAGCGATGATGCCAACCGCGTGTTTGCGGTTGGCAAGTATCAGGTGATTCCGGCCACCATGGACGATGCGATCATCAAGCTGAATCTTGATCGCAATCAACCGTTCACGCCCACCTTGCAGGACCGGATTTTTTCCGAGTATCTGATTGTGGACAAACGGCCGGACATCCACGGCTATATCACCGACCAACCAGGGGTTACCTTGAAAGCGGCCCAACGAAGCCTGGCAGCAGAATGGGCCGGTTTCGGTGACCCTGATCGGGGCGGGGCCAGTCACTACGGTGGCGCCAACCACGCCAGCATCACCCTGGCCCAATCCGAAAGCGCCCTGAAACAAATGCGCGCCTCATACCAGGCCGATCTCGCTCGCGGTCTCTCACCCACCGAAGCGTGGAAAGACGTTACCGCCAGCGACCACGCACGACCAGCTTCGGAGTCCCTCAGCGAACCATCGTCAAGCCATCTGCAGCAACAGGGTGATCATGACGCTGCTGTCCGCACCCTGCAGGGCAACTTGATCGCACTGGGCTACCACGATTCACATGGCCACCTGCTCAAGGCCGATGGAGACTTCGGTCCACACACCCACTTCGCCGTGGAGGCCTTCCAGCACGATCATCACCTTGTCGTCGACGGCAAGGTTGGCCCGCAAACCCGGCACGCGCTTGCTCATGCAATCCAATCAAAGGCCCCGCCAGCTGCCACACTGCTGAACGATGCTCGCCATCCCGATCACGCGTTGTATGAACAGGCCCGCGCGGGCGTGCGGAAGATCGATGCGGAGATTGGCCATCAGTCCGATGGACACAGCGACAACCTCGCCGCCGCGCTCACCGTCGAGGCGCGCCGCCAGGACCTCACTCGGATCGATCAGGTCGCGCTGAGCGAAAGCGGCGAGCGCGCCTTTGCGCTGCAATCCGGTGCGTTTACGCAAATGGCCCACGTGAAAACCAGCGACGCAGTGAACGTCTCGATCGCGCGCAGCAGTGCCGCATGGGCGCAGGCCGTGCAGCAGGCAGCGGCATGTGTCCCGACGCAGGAAGTACAGTTCCCGCGGCGGGCGCCACAGTCGATGGGTCGATAGCTCATGCCGACGACGATGGCCAGCGTGGTCACCGTGAATCGGCGGCACAATCTTCGTGCCGCGATCCCTGCCGATCTTCGCTTTTCATATCTGCTTCCAAAGCCTGCGGCACGCCAGCAACGCCCGCCTGGATCAGATCAACTGTCTGGCTCGATGATTTCCACGGAATACCGAAGGCGCAGGCATCTGGTTGCAGACAAGCATCCGCATGGAAGCACCGTGCGGTTGCACTGCACGTCACGCGCCAAGGTCACGGAGTTTGCCCCTCGTCGTTCGCCCTGCACCAATGAAGCACGACGTCGCCGACGCTCTATCGCGAGCTACCCGACGAGTCGACCGCCGCGCCGCGCACGCCTGCTCCGTCGGCCATGCCAACCAACAGATCCAGTTCACGCTTGGAAAACCCCGCCTCGGTGCGGGCCGGGCAGTTGAACGGACCGCGCAGGTCGACGCCCATGTAATCGCGGATCAGGCCGAAGAAGGTGTCGACCGGATCGATGCCGTCGCGCTCGCAGCAGTGGTGGTACCAGCGCGTGCCCGCGGCGACGTGTGCGACTTCCTCGCGCAGGATGATCTCGAGAATGGCCACGGTGCGTTCGTCGCCGAGATTGCGCAGGCGATCGATCATGCCGGGGGTGACATCCAGGCCGCGGGCTTCCAGCACGCGCGGCACCAGGGCCATGCGGGCGGTGTCGTTATCGGCGGTTTTCTCGGCCATCTGCCACAGGCCGTCATGGGCGTCGAAATCGCCGTAGCCGTGGCCGAGTTCGGCCAATCGCCCGGACAGCATGGCGAAATGGCGCGCTTCGTCATGCGCGCAACTGGCCCAGTCGCGATAGTAGTCGTCGGGTTTGCCGCGATAGCGGTATACCGCGTCCCACGCGAGGTCGATGGCGTTGAACTCGATGTGCGCCACCGCGTGAACCAGTGCAGCGCGACCTTCAGCGCTGCCCAGCCCGCGTTGCGGCAGCTTGCGCGCGCTGACCAACCTGGGTTTCGCCGGGCGGCCGGGTGGACCGATCGGTTCGGGCAGCGGTGACGAGGGGTTGGCACGCAACTCGCCGGT
>DASRUB010000418.1:0-2888 GCA_035655635.1 Rhodanobacter sp.
GAACACGGCGACTTCTTCGGCCAGCATCAGCAACACGTCGGGCGTGCCCAGTTCGTCGGCGCGGTCCCACTGCGCCAGGCGCGGCTCGATGTAGCCGATCGTCTCGAAACCGAAGTAGCCGACCAGTCCACCGCTGAACGCTGGCAGCTGCGGCAGGCGCGGCACGTCGTATTGCTGGCGCAGCTTTTCAATCTCGCCCAGCGGATCGTCCAGGTGGCGGCGCTCGGTGACCTCGCCGGCGTCCTCCACTTCCAGCTCGTGACCGCGCAGGCGATACACCCTTTTGGCCGGCAGGCCGATGATCGAATAGCGTCCCCAGGTGGCGCCGCCCTCGACCGATTCGAACAGGAAGGTGTACGGGCCATCGGCCAGCTTCAGGTACACCGACAGCGGCGTGTCGAGATCGGAGAACACCTCGCGCACCAGCGGGATGCGGGTGTGCCCGCGGGCCACCAGCGCGTCGAATTCATCCCGGCTGATTTGGTTGGGGCTGATTTGGCTGGAGGAAATCACGTTAGCGTTCCGGTGGGCCGAACGGAGAGCGGCCATTGTAGGCGAAGCGCGGAACAGCCACGTGGCATGCTTGATACACCGTCGAGGGCGGTCTACTCTCGGCGATCGAGCAACCAGGGGACAACTCGTGGATCAGTACTGCATCGTACTATGCGGCCTGCAGGCCGGGGCGCCGGAGGATGCTGTCGCATGGCAACCGGTGGCCGCCGCGCTGAAGCTAGACCACGACGAATTCGAGCAACGTGTGGTCGCCGCATTGCCGCGGATCGTGCGGCAGGATCTGGACCGGGTCACGGCCGACCGCGTCGCGCAGTTGTTGCACGCCATACATGTCGATGCACGTGTCCTGCCTGACGATTCGCAGCTGGCCTACATCGAGCGCGTGGGCGCAAGCTGCGGGCCGCTGCCTCGGTCGTCACTGGGCGACTTCATCCAGCCGGGCGAATCGTACCGCTTGTACGGCAGCACGACGTGGCAGCTGTGGCCGGCGCCGGTCGACGAGGAGTCGTCAGCTGTAGCCGCCGTCGACCCTGGCGATGTCGACGACGCCACGCCGGCCTTCGATGAGCCCGATCACACCAACGATATCGCACGGGAGGAGGAAGCACCCGACGCCGTCACCGGGCTGCCCGACCCCATGCCGCCAGCGGTGCAGCCGTCGTCGACAGCTGAGCCCTTCGGCGACATCGACGGCACCGCGCCTGGGCCGGACGCCACGGCACCCGCCGATGACGACGACCTCATCCACCCGCCACCGGTAACACCCGCGCCAGACGCACCCGACGCTGCCGAACCGGTATCGGCCGAGTTCACGCCTGCGGCGGCAACCGGGCGCTCGCGCACCGGCCGGCTCGTCTTGCTGGTGGTGGTGGTCGCGCTGGCGGTGTGGGCCTATCGCTATTGGACGGAGAACACACCGGTTGTCGCGCCACCCGTCGCGGCGGGGGCCATCCAGCCAGCTGGCGCCGACGCCGGACCGTCAACGCCGCCAGCTCGCGTAGTCGCGGGCGCCGACGCCACGCCACGCCCGGCGTCGCAGGTTTCGGCAGCCGTCGCAGGATCGACACCCGCGCCGGCCACGACGGCGGTTGCTCCGGCGAGCGCAGGATCGACTCCGCGCCCGGCCGCCTCCACGATCGCACCATCGGTGGCTGCCTCGACGCCCGCGCCGGCCGCAACCATCCAGGCTCCGGCGGCATCAGTCACCGCCATGCTGCCGGCAAGCGCCGGCACGGCCATGCCGGCCCCGCCGGTGCGTTGACCCACCGCAGGATTGCGCTCACGCCGCGCCGGAAGACAAGTGCCATCTCACCAAAATGACTGGCGCGCGTGCGCCGGTCAGTCCGCGTCCGCCGCGCCACCGGCGACGCGCTCGTCGGCTCCATCGACACCGCCATCCCAAGCCTCCATCGCGTCGCCCGCCACATCGGTATCGGCGCCAAGCATGGCCCACTCGGGCACCATGTCGCCTTCACCGGCCGCAAGCAGTTCATCGTTCCCGCCCACGGCTTCGCGCAACAACAGCAGGGCGCGCAGATTACGCTCCACCTCGGCGATCGAGATCGGGAAGAAGCTGTCGTCGAGGTCGCTGGCGAGCCAGCTGCGGGCGCGTGCCTGGTCGACCGGGATCTGCGATGCATGCAGCGCCTCGACCACGTCCGCGGGACGCAGCTCGGCCGCTTCGCAAATCAGACGCCACAGCCAGTTCATGCGCTGCGGGTTGGTGGCGCGAGCTATCGGCGGTCGTCGGTAGGGTTGTCTGCTGAGATCAAGAACAGGCATGACGGACACTCCATGCGGGGAACCGCGTGGTGAATTTAACGGCAGCAGCCGCCAGTTCTTGAGCATGGTCGATGCCAGCTGACTCCGCTCAGCCACCCAGCCGCTGCCGCGGCATGCCGTGCAAGGTGAGCCGGAAGGCCACGCCACTGCCATCGTCGAGATTGCGCGCGCTGACGCTACCGCCGTGACGCTCGGCCACCAGCCGCGCCACGTACAGGCCCAGGCCCAGATGCGGCGCGTCACCGGGCGTGGATTTGTCACGCAGGCTGACCAGGGAATCGAACAAGCGGCCCTGCATCGCCTGAGGCAGCAACGGGCCCTGGTTGGCCAGCTCGATCTCGGCGCCGCCCTCGATCGGGCGCAAGTCCAGGCGCAACCAGCCATGCCCGGGGGTGAACGACAGGGCGTTGTCCAGCAGCTTGTCCAGCGCCTGCGCGATCAGTTCGGGCGCACCATGCAGCGGCAGCGGCGAATCCGGCAAATGGCACTGGAGCTGGCGCGTGCCGACCAGCGGCCGATAGGCGTCGGCGCAACCGCCCACCACGTCGCGCAGATCGACGTCTTCGGGCTCGGCCGCCTCGATCGAACGCTCC
>DASRUB010000419.1:0-2415 GCA_035655635.1 Rhodanobacter sp.
GTGCATCTGCGCACGCTCTACCTGCGTCGGCAGGCCGCACAACTGCAGCAACAGATCAACGAGCACACACGCGACCTGCGTGCTGCCAACCAGCGCCTCGACGAGCTCGCCAGTACCGACGGCCTCACCGGCATCTACAACCGCCGCCGCTTCCTGGAGCTCGCCCACGCCGAGCGCGAACAGGCGCAAGGGCGTTCGACCTGCATCGCCCTGTTCGACCTGGACCGCTTCAAGTTGATCAACGATACCCACGGACATCTGGCCGGCGACACGGTGATCGTCGGCGCCATCGAGATCATCAAACGGCATTGTCGCCAGGGCGACCTGCTGGGACGCTACGGTGGCGAGGAGTTCGTGTTGTGTCTGCCCGATACCAGCGTGTCCCAGGCACGGGAGATCGGCGACCGGATCTGCACCGCCATGGCAGGCACCGCCGTGATCCACAACGACCGGCCGATCCGGGTGACCGTGAGCATCGGCCTGGCGGCACTGCGCCAGGGTGAATCCATCGAGCAATGGCTTTCGCGCGCCGACAAGGCGCTGTACCAGGCCAAACGCGATGGTCGCAACCGTTGCGCCGTCGCCGTCTGAGCCGGAAACGATCATGGGACGTCCGAAGTGGTTCCCTTCCTCATCGCATATTGTCGATAGAGGCCGTAGCTCACGCCGCAAAATCCGGTCAGCGCCGCGGGAATCAGCAGAGTGCGTTCCTGCATCACCCGGAACAGCATGGCCCCAGTTGCGCTACCGATCATGAAGCTGGCAGCCACCACCATGCAGACGCGCAGACGCAGCATGTCCACCGGCAGCCGCCGCAACATGTGGCCGATGTAGATGCCCAGATCGGTAAAGATACCGGTGACGTGGGTGGTGCGAATCACCGCGCCGCTGTAGGCACTGACGATGCCGTTCTGCAACCCCATACCCACCGATGCAAGGTACAAGCCCGCGGAATTTGAAGCCTCGAGCAACGGGACGGCGGCGACCAGCAGAAGCGACTCCAGCACCAGCGCCACGCCATAGCGGCGACCGAGCTTCAGCGTACTTTGCTGCACGATCATGCCACTCAGCGTGGCGCCGAACACGAACGCCATAATCGCGAAAGCCCAGTGAACCGCCTCGCTGCCATTGGAGTTGCCAAGTGCGATACCAAGCAAACTGGTATTGCCGGTCATGTTGCTGATGGACTCATGCCGGAAGCCGAGATAGCCCGCCGCGTTGACCATGCCCGCGATGAACGCGAGGATGCCGGTGCCGTACCAGGCCCAGCGCGGCAGCTGGCGCAATACCGGCACCGTCTCAGTCCTTGATCGGCTGGATCGATATGTCCGGCACGTCGCCGATCACATCGGCACCCTTCGGTGGCACGAAGGTGAAGGTGCCGGGCCCAAGCGACGGATTGCGTTGCAAGTCCGAGAACCGGATCTCGGTGGTCGAACCGAGCTGGTCGCGGAACGCCATGCGCGCAAGACCTTTGTCATCGAAACCCAGATCGACCCAGGCAAACTGCGGGTCCTGGCTGGTCGAGGTCAGCCGCAGCCAGAGCAAGCCGTCGCGCTCGCCATGTTCGCTGGCCTTGAACTCCGTGTCGAGCTGCCTGAGATCGGTCAGTACGGTCAACGGGCTGTGCGCCTCCTCGGTGCTCTGTTTGCGCACCGTCACCTGTTCGAGCTCAGGGTCGTACATCCATACCCGGCCGCCGTCGGCCACGATGGTCTGCTTGTACGGGGTCAGCGTGTCCCAACGGAACTCGCGCGGCGCTTCCAAGGCAAGCGTGCCGGAACTGGTCTTGCTCGCCTGGTCGTTGGCGTTGGTCAGGGTCTGGGTGAAATGCCCGGTCAGCGAATGCAGACCGGTGGCAAAGGCATCGAGCCGCGCGCGCGCAGGCCCCGTGGCCGCTTGAGCGACACCAACCAGGGAGAGCGCCACCAAGGCGCAGAAGGCAGGCAAGATGCGTTTCATCGGATTCCCGAATGGCAGTCGTTGACGGTGAATTGTGGACATGGCCGGCTTAACCCTGCCGTAGGAGCCCGCTAGCGGGCGATGCATTTCCGAATCTCAAATCCCGGCTTTCAACAGACGAATGTCTGGTCATCCCGAATCCCGAAAAAAAAATCAATTCCGCGGCGGCGGCGGGGCCAGCACCTCGCGGTTGCCGTTGTGTTGAGGCGCGCTGACCACGCCGTCGGCCTCCATCTGCTCGACCAGCCGCGCGGCGCGGTTGTAGCCGATGCGCAGGTGGCGTTGCACGCCGGAGATCGAGGCGCGCCGGGTCTGGGTGACCACGGCCACCGCCTTGTCGTAGAGCTGGGTATCGGCGTCGCCGCCTTCTTCGCCTTCCTGCGGCAGGCCGGCGTCGTTGATGAACTTGCCGTCGCTGGTCGCCTGCACTTCCTCCAGCACGCCCTCGACGTA
>DASRUB010000420.1:0-15023 GCA_035655635.1 Rhodanobacter sp.
AGTCCCGCCCCAATGGATGGAGCGCTCAGAAGCCGATACGTTGAACCTGCGCAAGCCCTTTCGCCTTGAGGGATGAAGTCATGACCATTTCGGTTGTATCTGTTGCGTACAGATTCGGCAAAATGCGCTTGCTCTGCGTGAGCACCCTTCTGCTGCTTGCTGCATTCTCTGGCACGGTCATGGCGGTCGGCTCGGACCAGTCCGGAGGCAGCACTCCGCCCGAACGCATCAAACAAGACAACAACGAGAAAGCTACCAACAAGAAAGATGCGACCACACTTCAGACCGTGGAGGTCACGGCGTACGTGCCACAGACTACCAACGCCGCAGCCAAGATGGACGTGCCGCTTATCGAAACGCCACAATCGATTACCGTGATTCCCCGCGCGCAGATGGACTTGCTCGACTGGCAGAACCTGGGCGATGTGGTGCGCTATACGGCTGGGGCCCTTGGGAACAACTTCGGATCTCAACCGCAACAAGACTGGCTAACCCAGCGGGGATTCCCTCCTACGGAATACATCAACGGTTTGCAGGCACCCATTCCCAGTGAGACGCCGAACGTTGGTGTGGATCTGTACGGGTTTCAGACCGTCGAGCTATTGAAGGGGCCGTCGTCGATGCTTTATGGGTCCGCACCGCCGGGCGGTATCATGAATCTCACCAGCCGACGCCCGGAGGGATTCTTCGATGGCCAAGCTCAACTGCAATACGGCAGTTATGGCAATACACAAGTTGCCGCCGATGTCACCGGGCCGCTCGACCAGAGTGGCAAGTTTCTGGGCAGACTGACCGCGTTGTACTTTGACCGGGGCACGCAGACATATGGCGTCGACACCGATCGCTACTACATCGCCCCAGCATTTACCTGGCTGGCCTCGCCCGACACAACCCTGACCTTCTTGAGTTATTTCCAGCACGACGATGACTACGGCGACGGCAACGGCTTCTTGCCGATTTATGGAATTTTGCTACCCAACCCGCTGGGCAAAATATCTACAAGTACCAATCCGGGGGACCTTGATTACAATCACTTCAAGCGCAATCAGTACGGCGTTGGCTACGCGCTAGAACATAAGTTCAATGACACTTGGCGCTTCGAGCAGAATTTCATGTACTTTTCGAACAAGGCGGAGATTTTGCAAGTCTACGGTGGAGGCCTTGTTACAGACTCTGACGGTATTCCAGTCGACTACCGCACCCTCAATCGTTACAACTTTCCGGAAAACTATACGATCCGCTCTCCCGAAATCGATTCGCGCATCATCGGAAAGTTCGACACCGGCGACGTAAAGCAGAGCCTTATCATGGGTCTTGGTTTTCGACACTATACCTACGATGACGCATATGGCTTTTCGTCTGCGCCCCCATTCGATATATTCAATCCGGTGTACGGCGTACCAATCAGCACGCCCCCGTTGGTTCCGGATGTGCAGATGGTGCAAAAGCAGACAGGCATCTACGGTGAAGATGTAATCAAGATCAACGACCGTTGGGTGATCACTGTCGGTGGGCGAGAGGACTATGTCGATTCAACCAACTTCGGTGTAAATACAAGCCAGACCAAGTTCACTTACCATACGGGCCTGAACTACTTGTTCAAGGATGGCTTCGCACCGTATGTGTCCTACGCAACGTCATTTCAACCCACTCCTGGCGCGGACATAAATGGCAATGCATTCAAGCCAACTGCGGGTGCGCAGGTGGAGGCTGGCTTGAAGTTTCAGCCGGCTTCGCTACCGCCTGGCATGCACATGCTGGTGACGTTTGCAGCATACGATTTGAAGCAGAATAACGTATTGACCCCGGATCCGACGAATCCGTTGTTCAGCGTGCAGGCCGGGCAAGTCGAAGTGAAGGGTCTGGAACTGGAAGGCGTTGCTCGATTGGGCGATCGCTGGGCATTCAACTTCGCATATACCGATATGAATCCCGTAGTCAGCAAGAGCAACACTCCGGACGAGGTCGGAAAGCAGCTCCCGACAACACCCAGGCATGTGGCCTCGGCGCTGGCCGACTATACGATGCAGGCAGGCACGTTCGCAGGTCTCGGTGCGAGTCTCGGTGTACGTTACGTAGGATCGAGTTATGGGGATTCACTGAATAGCCCTGAGTTCAAAGCCGGATCGGCCACTCTTTGGGACTCCACTGTTCACTATAACTTCGGCCGGGATTGGGCGATGCAACTCAATTTCGCGAATATGTTTGACCGGACTTACGTGTCCCAATGCTTTAGTGAAGCAGGATGTTTCTATGGGCTGAGGCGGGTTGTCAATTTCACGATCACACGCAATCTGTAGCCATGGCTGAGAAAATCCCACCACTTGTGAGCGATGCCAAGCCCGTGCTGCCTCAATACCCGGGTTAGCTACGTGGTCACCCAGCGGCGAACGCGAGCACTTGCATTGCCGGTATTTCGCCGAAAGCGGTCGCACTTTAGGATTTGCTATAAGCCTCTTGTCTGCACTCATTCCATAAGTGCTCAACGAGTTCCCGCGCGCTCGGCGTGTCCAAGATGCGGTCCACGCCCAGGCCGGCAAATAGACAGCAGTCCATTACCTCGCCGGTCATCGATTGCATGGCCGGCATGTCGTCGTATCGCCATATCTCACCCCTTGCCGGGTCGGTGGCAACTATGTCTCCTTCACCCGGCCGCAAGCCGTGGGGCGGAGATCCGGCGGCCTCCCACCGCTCCAGGGTACGGTTTCTGATGACCCTGTGCGCTGCACCAGGCCATCCTCCGTCGAAACAGTACGTAAGCGTGGTATTCGCTCCCTTCGCTCGCACGATGGCATTCTTGTACGACGGATGCGCCGCGCTCTCCGCCGTGGCGACAAACCGTGTTCCGAGCATGGCCGCCGTTGCACCCTGCCCAATTGCCCACCTAATGCCAGCACCGTCGGCCAGGCCCCCTGTTGCGACCACAGGAACGCTGCCAGCGTGTCTAACCACTTCGGGTAGAAGTGTCGCCAGCTCAAAGGCTGATTGAACATGTCCGCCGGCTTCCGCACCCTGGCAGATGACGAAATCCGCACCGTCACCGATGGCTCTGGCCGCGTCCTCGGCGGTTCCCACCTGCACCCCCACTGTGACCCCTTGTCTATGGGCACGCTGGATCAAGTGCGGCGCATGCCCCCAAGAAAGAGTGATCACAGGAGCGCCGGCGTCGATAACGGCATCGAATGCCACCGGGGCAAAAGCGAGCACGAAATTGACGAAGAACGGGGCCCTGGTCCGCGAATGGAGACACTGCACTAGGCGCGCGGCGGTATCCGGCAAAGTCCAAGTCAAGGCCAGGGAGCCCATACCGCCGGCATTTGAAACCGCTGCGGCGAGGTCTACCGTTGCCACGCTACCAATCGGCGCTTGCAAAATGGGAATCGCCAAATTCCGGAGGTCCACCCTACTCATGCCCAAGGTCTCCGTCTCGGCCTGCTTGATGGGCCCGATGATCTGCCCGGTATTGAATCTCCTCTTGCATACGTCCGCCCACGTCCAAGTATGCGACTTTACCTATGATCGATTGGTACGGCTGGGGCAAGTCCTTATGGTGACATCTGACGGCGCCCACGGGGCAGGCGTACCAATGGCTGGCGGACGCCCGGTACAGGCGCGGCAGCGAACTCTGAAGGGTTGCCGCAGATCATCCAGGCCAACGGGCGGGCATCGACCAACGCCGGGATGTCACGCTTGTCACGCGCTTGATACATTGCTGCGCTAGCAGCGCTCATGAGTAGGTTCCCTGCGCTGGTGTATTGCATACGGACAGGGCCGGCCAGTGCGCATGCCAAGGGGCGGCTTGTTCCAGTTCGTAGGCAATACCGAGGAGGCGATCCTCTTGCCCACGATCGGCGGCGAACATCACGCCCACAGGCAATCCATCTTTACTGAAGTGAAGCGGTAGCGAAATCGCCGGAGTTCCGGCGAGGTTCTGCAATGGCGTATACCCAATCCAATCGAACATCCCGTCGCGCAGCGCTTCGAAAGCCAGGTCGGGCGAATAGGTGCCCAGCAACGGCGGTGGCGTGCGCAGCGTCGGCGATAAAATCACGTCGTAGTTTTGGTGAAACGCAGCGAGTTGTCCCGGCAATGTGGCCAATTGCGCATACGCCTGCTCCAGTGCCTCGATCGGAAGCCGTGTCGCCCACTCTGCAAGGTGGCGCGTCCAGGGCTCCAGCACATCGTCCAGGCGACTGCCGCCCAACGTGGGTCTCACGGCGTCGACCGCGTCGCCGCCCAGATGCGCCCACAAGGTGAGCAGAGCCGTCATGCAGGCCGCTCCATCGACCGGCAGGGGCACGACCGTCACGTGATGGCCGAGAGCCTCGCACAATGCCATGGCGTTGCGTACCGCCGTACGTACTTCCTGGTGAGGCTCGTTGCCATAGAGGTTGGGCTCCGCCACCGCGATACGCAATCGAGCCTTGGAGGGCTCGCGTAACATGGATCGATCCGGCTGCGGATGAGCCACCGCGAAGGCCCATGCTGTATCGCGCACGCTGCGAGACATCAGGCTGTCGCCGACCATCAGGTCATCCAACACGTGACGAGAACGCGCTCGCACCACCGCACCGCGGCCTGGCTTGAGCCCCACAATGCCGCAACAGGCGGCCGGAATCCGGATCGAGCCGGCGCCATCGCTGCCATGCGCCAGCGGCACCAGCCCAGCCGCCACTGCCGCCGCCGCACCGCCGCTGGAGCCACCCGGTGAATACATTGGCGCCCACGGGTTGCGGGTAGGTGATGCCGCCAACCGGGGCTCCGTGGTAGCCATCAGGCCAAATTCCGGCATGGCGGACTTGCCTAACGGAATCAAACCCTGCTGGTCAAAGCGCTGGGCAAAAGGATAGGCCGAGTCGGCCAGCACGCCACGGCGACTGCGCGAGCCGGCAATGGTCGGCATGCCCGGATACTCCAGAGAGTCCTTGAGCAGATACGGCACACCTGCCATTGAGCCGACACCATCGACACCATCGAGGCGCGCAGCACGCTCGCGCGCCAGTGCAAACGCGCGATAACTGAGCGCTGCGAGCTGTCCATCAAGCGCATCGATGCGCATGATTGCAGCTTCGACCAAGTCGGACGCAGTCAGCTCGCCTTTGACAAGCAACGCCGCCTGGTCGTGCGCGTCCAGCATACCAATTCGACCAGCGTCGGCCAGGGAAAAACCATTCATCACGAAAGCTCCACACCAATCGGCGGGGACTGCCGCCGGCCGTAAATCAAGAAGCCTGGGCGGCAATGAGACCGCCCGAAGTCAGGTGTTGATGCACGACGAGCCAACCGAATGCGCCTAGTCCGGCGGCAAAGCGGCATCCAGACCACGCGTCCTCGGCGTGGCGGGTTTCCTTCCGGCGAGTTTTGCCCACTGCTTCTTCAGCGTGCGGTTCCACCACATCGCATACCCGGTGATCACCAGCACCACGGGCACGAGCCCCAGCAGGGCCCATAGCACCTGCAGGGGCAACCCGCCAAAGTCGCCAAAATGCACGGAGTAGACGGCGAGGGAAAAACGCTCGCCTCCCGTCCAGAGCGCACTCGAAGTGTTGGACAAAACTGCACCCGTGGCTGGCTGAAGCGCAAGCACCTCTTCCAGCTGCTCCATCGGCACCCATGGCCTTGGCGACATGAAAACCTTGACGACGCCGTGGGGGCGCTGGGTATCCATGAAGAGGTAGGCAAGCTGGTCCTGGGGATACAAGCTTTGCGCCCGCTGGATCAGCGCCCCTGCCGACAGTATCGGGTCGCCCGGCTTCCAGTCGGAAGCCAGCTGTCCCAAGCTTGGCATGGGCGAGAAAACCTTGATGGCGCTTTCAAACGGCTTCGGGAAGATGAAGTAGGCGCCGGTGATGCCCCACATCGCCACCAACACAAAACACCAGAAGCCGAAGGTCCGGTGCAGGTCAAAGTTGATACCCACCAGGCGGCCACGAAAGTTGATTCGGAGCGCGCGTTTCCACCCCCTGACACCTGGCCACCACAGCACAATGCCGAGCATGGCCATCACGAACAGCAGCGCGCCGAAGATACCGATGGCCAGTGCGCCATTGTCACCCAGGGCAAGTTCGGTATGCAGCGCCAACATCTTCTCGACGAACCAGTGCTTCTGCCCGGAATTCTCCTGCTTCACCACCTGGTTGGTGAGCGAGTCCACGTAGACGACCAGGGTCTGCCCATGCGAGCTGAGGCCGACAGGCACCACGCGACGGTTGGCCGAGCGCATGTCGATATTCGCCAGAGTGCTTTCGGGATTTGCAGACAGCGCCGAGTTCACCAATTCGTCCCAGCTGGCGGGGCCGCGCGTGGACGCATTTGGAAGTTGTGGCGTGTCGTTGAGCAGATCTTGCTCGAACACCAATACGCTGCCGCTCACGCAGATGGCAATGATGAAAAGGCCGATGATCGTGCCGATCCAGAGATGTACCTGGAAGAGCGTCTTGCGCCACCTCAGGATTTGCGGTTGTTTGAAGTACCCCATCGTCATCCTCTCAGGAGCAGTGACGGCTCACCGCCCAAATGGAAAAAGCGTAGAACAATGCTGCTTGCTGTAGCTTCGCCAATCGGCCTGCTGAGCCGAGGTGACCGCCCATCTCCACGCGCAGCATTTTCAGATCGTGACTCGTGTCATCAGCGCGTAGTTTGGCGATCCATTTGGCCGGCTCCCAAAAACCAACGCGGTCATCGGCCACGCTGGTGGTGGCGAGCACCGGCGGATAAGCCTGCTGCCTTACATTTTCGTAGGGCGAGTAGCTGGCCATATAGTCATAGATGGCTTCGCTTGCCAACGGATTACCCCAGTCAGGATACGTAAGCGGCACCAGCGGGTGACTGGGGTCGCTCATGGTGTTGAGCATGTCGACGAAGGGCGCCTCGGCAATCACGCCAGCAAACAGATCGGGACGCATATTGAGCACGGCGCCAATCAGCAGGCCGCCGGCGGACAGGCCATACGCGACGATTCGACCCTTGCTTCCGTACCCTTCGTGAATCAGCGCCTCGGCGCAGGCGATGAAGTCGGTAAAGGAAAGCTTCTTGTGCAGTTGACGCGCCTGGAGATACCAGTTCCAACCTTCGGCCGACCCGCCACGCACGTGCGCAATCGCACAGACCCAACCGCGGTCGACAAGGGACAACAGGGGCGCCGAAAATTCGGGTTGAACAAAATAACCATAGGAGCCATAGCCATACATCATGAGCGGCGCACTGCCATCGAGCTTCGTCTTGCGGTGGCGCAGTACGGTAATGGGAACCTTCGTCCCATCATCGGCAGTGGCGTAGACGCGCTCGACAACGTAGTCGTCCCGATGGAATCCTCCCCCCACCACGGCCGTTTTCAAGATGGTGGGACGCGCGGTGGCCATGTCGTAAGCGATCCATTGCGTTGGCTGCCTGGGAGACTGATAGGTGTAGCGTACTTTCGAGGACGCATACTCCTGGTGGGGCGACACCTCCACGGCATAGGCCGCATCCGGAAACGGAATGGTGTGATCCGACATATCCTTCGCATGGGTAATCACCAGGCGCGGGTTGGCCCCTACTCGCTCTTCGCGCACAAGGTAATCGCGAAACGGCTTCATCCCCGTAATGAAAGCCTTGGGATCATGGCGAATCCAGTCGCGCCAATTTTTCCGTGCGGGATCGGATTCCTCCGCCCACATGAGCTTGAAGTTGGCTGCGTCGTCGGCATTGGTGAGGATCACAAACCGTCCATTCCAGTCCTCCACTGAATAGACAACGCCATTTGTTCTGGGCTCGACCACGCGAGGCGCTTTCGTCGGCTCCCTGCCGGAGATGAGCCGCACCTCGCTGGAGACTGCATTCCATGAGCGGATCATCACGTAGCGACCTGATGCCGTGGAGCTTATCGCCATGAAAAATGCGGGGTCGGGCTCCTCATACACCAGGGCGTCTTCACCGCCGCGCGCGGGACGGCGAAAGATCTTGGCGGGTCGGCTGTCGGCATCGCGGTAGGTCCAGAAGATCCATTGGGAGTCGGGCGAGAAAACAAAATCGCCGTACGCGCTCCCGGCGGGATCAGGAAGAATCTTGCCCGTGCGCAGATCCTTGACATAGATGTGGTAGCGCTCGGAGCCGATCGCGTCTTCGGCCCATGCGAAGAGATCCTGGTCGGGGCTGGGGATGGTGTTGATGATCTTGAACGACGGTCTGCCATGTGCGCGCGCGGCGCCATCCAGCAATAGCTCTTCGCTGCCTTGCATGTCGAGGCGTTTGCGATACCAGGATGCGTGCTGTGCGCCTGGCGCAAAGCGGTGGTAGTAAAGCCAGGGTCCCACGGGCCGGGGTGGAGGTGTTTCACTTCCGGTGGAACGGGCTGACATTTCCGCAAAAAGCTGGCGTTGCAGTGGCTTGGTTGGCGCCAGAACTTTCTCCGCGTAAGAATTTTCTGCTTCCAGATGCGCGCGAATGGCCGGGCTCAGTGCAGACGGGTCCTTCCACACGGCCTTCCAGTTCGCCGGCTTGAGCCACGCATAGTCATCGACCCGGACGCGTCCCAGTTGAACGATGCGCTTCGGTCTCTTGGGCGTGACAGGCGGTGCGAGCTCGATGCAATGGCCAGCTGGACCGAGGGCAGCTGCACGCACATGACGTGCGAGCAATGCCGATGTGGCGAGCATGAGAAAATTCCGACGATTCATCCAATCTCACCCCGTTTCAAGGCCCGCTGCGACCTGTGACAGTCGCACGTCGAGCGAGCCTTGCGCTATTTCGCTTCGGACCGATGTAGGCCGCCATCGATCGGGCGCGACACATGTGAATCCGACGCTGCCCCTGTGATGATGCGGGTTCAGTGTGCCGAGTCCGTCTTCGTTCCACATGCGCTCGGGGGCCTTCAATCATCGCATCGAGGCCACCTGATCAGCTCCGGAACCTGGCCGGGCTTGCGCGATTTCAGGCGCTATCCGCGGGGTCTCGGTGATGTGATCGTGGATCTTGCCGCGTTTGGTCGCCATGTGCAGTGCGGATGCGCCAGCTGGCTTGCTCTACCTTGAGCGTCCTGGTGCTCTTTCGGTGACGATGTATAGGGTTGAGTCGGTTCGGCCCCTGGCATGCGAGTTGACGCCGGATGCGCTGTTGATGGCTTTGTGGCGGCGCAGCCGCTTGCAGGCCGCGATCATGCAGTCAGATGCGGGTTCACAGTAGGGTAGTGATGACTGGTAGTGATTCTGTCGCTCTCACGGTTTGCAGCCGAGCATGTGCCGACGCGGCAACTGTTGGATAACGCTGTCGCCGAATCGTCCTTGATTAGCCTGAAGATGGAGAGCTTCCGCAAACGCGTTTACAAAATCCGCGATCCGGCGCGCCGACGTCTTTAACCGGTGTTGAACAGACGAGACGCATCCCTGAGAATGCCCTCATGAATATCTTCAAGATCTTCACCCTCGAAGCCGCACATCGCCTCCCGAACGTGCCGGAAGGTCACAAGTGCGCGCGGCTGCATGGCCACTCTTTTCGCATCGAGATCCACGTGAGCGGCGAGCCGGATCCGCGGATGGGCTGGGTGATGGACTTTGCCGACCTGAGGACGGCGTTCCAGCCGCTGTATGACCAGCTCGACCATCGCTATCTCAACGACATCGAGGGGCTGGAGAATCCCACCAGTGAAATGCTGGTGCGCTGGATCTGGAAGAAGCTGCAACCGCGTCTGCCGGGGCTGGAAAAGGTGGTGGTGCATGAGACCTGCACCTCGGGCGCGAGCTGCGGGCGGCAGGATTTTGCCGCGGAGCAACAGTAGCGTTTCACGGTACAAGCCACTGTTTTAGAGAAAGTTATCTGAACGAATCCCAACAGCCGGCATAAATATATTGCACTGCACAAAAGTTCTGGTTAGTATGGCGACATCCCATCCATCCTCAGCGAGGAGCACGCCATGAATACCCAGATCAACACGCAGTTCAACGAGCAGTTCCTTTCCTTCTCCAAGCAGTTCGCCGACAACGCCTTCAAGGCGCAGGCGCTGACCCTGAACAGCCTGCAGACGCTGGCCGGCATGCAGTTCAAGACGCTGCAGGAGCAGGCCGAGGTTTCTTCGCAGTTCGTCGCCGAGGCGCTGGAGACCCGCGACATGGACGGTGTACGCAGTCTGTGGGAGAAGGGCACCAGCCTGAGCCGCGACAACGCCGAGCGTGCGCTGGCCACGTCGCAGGAAATGCTGGCGGTGACCCAGAAGACCGCCGAGTCGCTCGCTGCACTGGTGCAGGAGCAGCGTCAGGCCGCCAACGAGGCCGTGACCGCGCCGGTTGCCGCCGCGAAGAAGAAGGCTGCCCGGTAATCCAGCAACAGCGGGTTAGCTAGCCAATCAAGGGCCGGAGTTCATCTCCGGCCCTTTTTGTTCGTGCCGGAAGCATGCGGCGGAGCGGGATTTCACGCGATGATGCCGTGGCGCCGCCGCGAGCCGGCGTCTTCGGCGCAGCGCGGGTTGCATCCCGCACATCGAGGAAGGGCGTTGGCCGCGTTCGACGCGGCAAATCGCCGCACGGGAGCAGCCATTTCGCCGTCCCGTTGGCTTGCCTGCGCAACCGGGCCGCTGATACAATTCCCGGACTTTGCTGACCGGTTTGTCTCTGATTGTCTTCGAATTGAAGACAAACCCTGCCACCAAGTGCACTCAAATGATGAATTCTATCGCTGCGAGCAGACGACTGGCCGCGCGCATGTTGGCTTGGCAGGTTGTTGCGATACTGGCGTGCGCCGTCGTGTTCCTGATTCAGGGCAGACGTGCGGCGCTGGCGGCGGGATTGGGTGGTTGCCTGATCGTGCTGGGTACGGCGTTGATGGCATTGCGCGTATTCGGCAAGGCGTATCGGATCGGCGCGAGCAGGGCACTGGTCGACATGATTGTCGGCATGGTCCTGAAGTGGGTCGTAATCATTGCTGGTTTGTATGTGCTGCTGGCGCGATGGCAGATGCCGGGGCTGGCGGTACTGGCGGGAATGGGAACGGCAATGGCGGTTAATTTGATGGCACTGCGATTCAAGGAACAGGCATGATGCTCGAAGCGCCCGGTGGGCTTTCCGACTACATCAGTCACCATCTCAAGAACCTGACCGTACACGTCGGCGACGGTGGTTTCTGGACGGTGCAGCTGGATACGCTCGGCGTCTCGGTGCTGATCGGAGTCGTGTTCAGTGCGTTGCTGTGGGCGTGCGCGCGCCGCGCGACGTCCGGCGTGCCTTCCCGCGGACAGGCGTTCGTCGAGTTGCTGGTCGAGTTCGTCGACGGTCAGGTCAAGGACGTGTTTCATGGCGAAACGCGCCTGCTGGGTCCACTGGCGTTGACGATCTTCGTCTGGGTCCTGTTGATGAACCTGATGGACGTGTTGCCGCTGGACGGTATCCCACAGCTGATGGGCCTGGCCGGGGCCGGACATTTCCGCGCCGTGCCGACCGCCGAGCTCAACACCACGTTTGCGATGTCGCTGACGGTCTTGATCCTTACCATTTTCTACAGCTTCAAGGCCAAGGGTGCCGGTGGCTACATGAAGGAGATTTTCACTGTCCCCTTCGGACCGTGGCTGGCGCCGTTCAACCTGCTGATGAACCTGATCGAATTGCTGAGCAAGCCGCTGAGCCTGGCGATGCGACTGTTCGGCAACATGTATGCCGGTGAGTTGCTGTTCATGCTGATTGCCGGCCTGCTGGGTGCCGGCAGCGCCATCTTGTTCAGTCTGGGTGTCTTCGGCTATCTGGCCTGGGGCATCTTCGAGTTGTTGATCATCGTCATCCAGGCGTTCATCTTCATGGTGTTGAGCGTGGTTTACATCGCCATGGCGCAGCAGCATCACTGATTTCGTTCCATAACACCGGCTACCCCTTTTTCGCTTCTTTTTGACCTTTCTGCAGGAGAAACCCATGGAAACGTTGCAACAGATCATCGGCAATATTCAGGCCTTCACGGCTATCGGCGCTGGCCTCATGGTGGGCCTGGGTGCGCTTGGCGCGTGTATCGGCATGGGCGTGATGGGCTCCAAGTTCCTCGAGGCCGCGGGACGCCAGCCGGAACTCATGCCGGTGCTGCAGTCGCGCATGTTCCTGCTGGTCGGCCTGATCGATGCGTCGTTCATCATTTCGCTGGCGATCGGTCTGTTCTTCGCGTTCAGCAATCCGTTGCTGGAAGCCGTCATGAAGGTTGCGGCTGGCCACTGATCGTCTTCGCAGGCACCTGCGTTGTCACGTCACTTTTTTGCTGATCTTTTTTTTGCTGAACCCCGGGTAGCGTATCGATGAACATCAATGCCACGCTTTTTGGCGAAGCCATTGCTTTTGCATTGCTGATCTGGTTCTGCATGCACTTCATCTGGCCGCCATTGCTGAATGCAATGATCGAGCGCCAGCAGAAGATTGCCGACGGACTGGAGGCCGCCGAACGCGCGCGCGCCGAACTCAAGCAGGCCGACGCACAGATTGCCGACGAAGTGCGCAAGGCGCGCCAGCAAGCGACGGAAATCGTGGGCCAGGCGCAGCAGCAGGCCAATCTCGTCATGGAGAAGGCGCGTGCAGACGCGCAGGCCGAAATGGGTCGTCAGCAAGTCGGCGCGCAAGCGAATATCGAGCGCATGGTTGAAAGTGCGCGCGAGCAGCTGCGCGGCCAGGTGGCCCAGCTGGCGGTGCAGGGCGCGGAAAAGATCCTGCAGCGCGAAGTCGATCCGGCGGCCCATAAAGTGCTGCTCGACCAGCTCGTCACCGGGATCTAGGCCGGCCATGGAAACCACGACCCTTGCCCGTCCCTACGCCCGCGCTGCCTTCGAGGTCGCGCACGAGACCGGTGCGCTGGATGCATGGTCGCAGGCGCTGGCGTTCGCGGCCGCGGTGGCGATCGATCCGCGCGTGGCCCAACTCGGCAACGATCCGCGGGTGACCCCGGAACAGTTGATCGCGCTGCATTTGCCGCCTGGCGTCGCCACCGACGCGCCCTTTTCACGGTTGCTGGCGGAAATGGCCGAATGGCGGCGTCTGGCGCTGTTGCCGGAGGTGGCTGGCTTGTACGAAATGTTCAAGCGTGAGTCGCAGTCGCAACTGCTGGTCAAGGTCACCAGCGCGCTGGCACTGGATGCAGAGCAGGCCGGGCGTCTCAAGACCTCCCTGAAGCACCGCTTCAAGCGCGAGATCGAACTGGAAACCCGGGTCGATGCGCAACTGCTCGCTGGCGCGGTGATCGATACCGGCAGCGAAGTGATCGACGGCTCTGCGCGCGGGCGTCTTGAACGCCTGTCCACTGCGTTGAGGAATTAGTTTTACGCGAAGTCGCGCTTGGCATCAGCAACCTCCGGTGACTCATGGCCGGACAGTTTAATTTCACGCGAAGTCCATTTCGCGAAGAGCAAAACCCGGCCATCCATGGCCGGACAGTTTAATTTCACGCGAAGTCCGTTTCGCGAAGAGCAAAACCCGGCCATCCATGGCCGGACTCTTCAATAGAGCATTCAATTTTCGGGATAGATGATTATGTCCAGCACAACCTTGAATCCGTCCGAGATCAGCGAACTGATCAAGAGCCGCATCGAGAAATTCAAGCTCGAGGCGGAGGCGCGCAATGAGGGCACGATCATCAGCGTGGCCGACGGCATCCTGCGCATCCACGGCCTTGCCGATGTGATGCAGGGCGAAATGATCGAGCTGCCGGGCAACACGTTTGCACTGGCGCTGAATCTGGAGCGCGATTCGGTCGGCGCGGTGGTGCTGGGCGAATATCAGCATCTGCGCGAAGGCGACACCGCCAAGACCACCGGACGCATCCTCGAGGTGCCGATCGGTCCGGAACTGCTCGGCCGCGTCGTCGACGCGCTGGGCAAGCCGATTGACGGCAAGGGCCCGATCGAGGCCAAGCTCACCGCGCCGGTCGAGAAGGTGGCGCCAGGCGTGATCTGGCGCAAGTCGGTCGACCAGCCGTTGCAGACCGGTTACAAGTCGGTCGACGCGATGATTCCGATTGGTCGCGGTCAGCGCGAGCTGATCATCGGTGACCGTCAGACCGGCAAGACCGCGCTGGCGATCGACGCGATCATCGCGCAGAAGGAATCCGGCGTTAAGTGCATCTACGTGGCCATTGGCCAGAAGCGCTCGTCGATTGCCAACGTGGTGCGCAAGCTTGAAGCGCACGACGCGTTGGCGCATACGATCATCGTGGTGGCCTCGGCCTCCGAGTCGGCCGCGCTGCAGTATGTGGCGCCGTATTCGGGTTGCGCGATGGGTGAGTACTTCCGCGATCGCGGGCAGGACGCGCTGATCATCTATGACGATCTGTCCAAGCAGGCCGTGGCCTACCGCCAGATTTCGCTGCTGCTGAAGCGTCCGCCGGGTCGCGAGGCGTATCCGGGCGACGTGTTCTATCTCCACTCGCGTCTGCTCGAGCGCGCGGCGCGCGTGAACGAGGAATACGTCGAGAAGTTCACTCATGGCGAGGTCAAGGGCAAGACCGGTTCGCTGACCGCGCTGCCGATCATCGAGACCCAGGGCGGCGACGTTTCGGCGTTCGTGCCGACCAATGTGATCTCGATCACCGATGGTCAGATCTTCCTGGAAACCGACCTGTTCAACGCGGGTATTCGTCCGGCCGTGAATGCCGGTATCTCGGTGTCCCGCGTCGGCGGTGCCGCGCAGACCAAGATCGTCAAGAAGCTGTCCGGCGGCGTCAAGCTGGCATTGGCGCAATACCGCGAGCTGGCTGCGTTCGCGCAGTTCGCCTCGGATCTGGATCCGGCCACCCGCGCCCAGCTCGATCGTGGCCAGCGCGTGGTCGAGTTGATGAAGCAGGGCCAGTACGCGCCGCTGTCGATCGCCGAGCTGGCCTTGTCGGTCTACGCGGCCGAGAAGGGTTACCTGGATGACCTGCCGGTGGCCAAGGTGCTGCCCTTCGAGCACGGGCTGCACGCGTTCATGCATCAGAATCACGAAGAACTGATGAAGAAGATTGTCGAGACCGGCAACTGGGACAAGGACATCGAGGCCACCTTCAAGACCTCGCTGGACGAATACAAGAAAACCGGTAGTTGGTGAGAGAGCCGG
>DASRUB010000421.1:0-3521 GCA_035655635.1 Rhodanobacter sp.
CTCACCTTGCAGCATTATCCAGCTCTCTCCGCCCGCGGCGACGGGCTGCAACAAGCGCCCGACCTCGGAAAGCATTGCTCCGTCGCCGATGAACGGCCGAGCACGGCGTGCGTGGAAGACCAACCACACGACGACGCCCAGCAGCACCGCAAAGGCCACCGCAATCCCGGCAATCACGCCAAGATTGACCGCATAGCCGGGCACACCCGTATTCATCAGCATCACCGATCCGATCACGAACGACACCAGTCCGCCAACCCCCAGTGCGCCCACCGTGGGGTTGACCGCCTCGGCCACCAGCAGGCCGATGCCCAGCGCCATCAACGCCAGTCCGGCGTAGTTGACCGGCAGGAGTTGCAGCGCATACAGCCCGACCAGCAGGCAGATCGCCCCCACGATGCCCGGCAACATCGCGCCGGGATGCATTGCTTCCAGTCCCAGGCCGAGGATGCCGCCGAGCAGCAGCAGATAGGCGATCGTCGGATTGGTGATGATCGCCAGGAAGCGCGTGCGCGCGCCCGGCGCGTAATCGCGCACCGTGGCGCCCTTGAGTTGCAAGGTGACGCTGCGTTCGCCCACCTGCAGCTTGCGCCCGCTGGACTTGGCCAACAGGTCGGTGATGTCGTTCGCGACGAAGTCGATCACATGCTGCTGCGCCGCCTCGCTGGCAGTCAGCGTGGCCGCGCCGCGCACCGCCTGCTCGGCCCATGCCGCGTTGCGCCCGCGCAACTGCGCCAGCGAACGGATATAGGCGATCGCGTCGTTCAGCACCTTGTGCGATTCGGCACCGTCGTCGGCCTTGTCCGGCTGGGCCGGCGCCGTGGAACCAGCCTTGGCCGGCGACTCGTCCGCCTTGGGCGAAGGCATCGGCGTGGAGCCGCCGAGGGAGACTGGCGTGGCCGCGCCCAGATGCGTCGCCGGCGCCATCGCGGCGATCTGCCCGGCGTAGAGGATGTAGGTGCCGGCGGAAGCAGCGCGTGCCCCGCCTGGCGCCACATAGACCAGCACCGGAATCGGGCTCGCCAGCATGCGCGAAATGATCTGGCGCATCGATTCGGACAAGCCCCCCGGCGTATCCAGCTGCAGCACGATCGCCGCGGCCCCATCGGCCGCCGCGCGTTGCGAGGCATCGTCGAAATACTCTGCGGCGGCCGGCCCGATCGCGCCATCCAGGATGATCCGTGCCACCATCGCGGAACCCGCCGCCGGTGCGCCCGCGGGCGGTGCATCGGCGTGCACGACCAGCAACGGCACCATGCAACAGAGCATCACCCCGAGCAGCCAGCTGCCACGCTTCATGATTCCGGCCTCCACCCTTCGCGACGTTGGCTCAACTGTAGCCGGTCCGGCATACAGAAACCGGTAAATCGGGCGGGCATGCATTGAACGCCCACGCGGTCGCACAATAAGCCACTGCCAAAGCGAGGAAGACCGCATGACCAGGATCGACATTTCCCGGGTGCCTGAACGCAAGGGGTCAGGCTATCCATCGCCTTTTGCAGCAGCCGCCGGCGCGCGCCTCAAGCAGGCACTGGGCGATGCGGGCGGCCTCACCGACTTTGGCGTCAATCTCACCCAGCTTCCGCCCGGTGCATGGTCAAGCCAACGGCACTGGCATGCCGACGAGGATGAATTCGTTTACGTGCTGTCCGGCGAGCTGGTGTTGGTGACCGATGCCGGCGAACAACCGCTGCTGGCACATGAGTGCGCCGCGTTCCCGAAAAATCGCGCCGACGGCCACCACCTGATCAATCGTGGCACACAGATGGCCGTCTATCTGGAGATCGGCAGTCGCAGCAACAACGACTGCTGCCACTATCCCGACATCGATCTGCACTGGGACAGCGGCGCTGGCGCCTACGCGCACAAGGATGGTTCGCCCTATCCATGAGGCTGCGCCATGAGGCCGGCCGCGGCAGCTCAGCGGGTGCTGGCGTTCGCCGGGCGCCCCGCCGTGGTCGGCACGGCCGGTTGCAGGTGTTGACCGATCAGCAGGCTGCGGATGGCACGCAGTTTGGCCTTGATTTTCGCCTCGTTGGCCGGCCCCGTGCGCAGCAGCAGGCGCTGTCCGGACGAGAGCGCTTCCAGGCCCGGATCTGCGTAGGTGTAATAGCCCTTGTCCGAGCGTTGCAGCGCGGGCGGCTGGCTCGGCTGCGGCGCATCGAGCAGATTGTCGATCACCACAATCAGGCGATCATTGAAATAGGCCTTGGGATAGCCGAGCTGTCGGTACGCCTGCTGGAACAGCGGATAGGCGTGCACGTACCAGCTGACCAGCGCCTGTGGATCGACGTGTTCGATGACCTGCATGTATGGCGCATAGCGCGCGGCATTGTCCTCGCCGATGACCGTGTTGCCGTCGACCTCGCCGATGACGAACACACCCTTCGGCGTACGCGCCGGCAGCATGAAGCCGCCAAGGCTGCGGCCAGGCAACGCGTCGATGCTGGCCACGATGCGCGCGATCACCTGCGGCCGCACCAGCAGCGAAGACAACGCGCTGTTACCCGTCAGCCCCTCCAGCGCCGCAGTCACGTCGGCATCGCTCCCATCCAGCGTGGGCAGCGCGGCGGTGGCGGCGCTGGCCGGAGTCGCCTGCGCCTGCGTGATCGGATGCTGTATCGGCGTGACTGCGCTGCCCGGGGCCGTCGTGGCGGCCGGCGCCGCGGTGGCTGGCGCAGCTGCTGTCGACTGGTTCGCATGCATGGCCTTGTACGCCAGGAACGCACCGGCGCCGACCACCACCAACACCACGACCACCGCAGCGATCCAGCTACCCGTTGACCTCTCTCTGCGCATGACTTTCCCCGCTATGGCGTCTCGATACCCGGTTCGACTCGCCGTGGCACGAAACGTTCATCCAGCCGACGCAGCTTCAGAGCTTATGAAAAAAACCACTTCCTGTGGTTTTCTTCTATCGCGTGTCCGGTGCAGGCCCGTACTCGCTCACGCGAATCAAGCACCTGCGTGCTCGATTCGCGCCCGGCCATCGGGCAACCGCTCCTGCGTTGCCTCAACTCGGGCATCCATGCCCTCGCCGTGGCCGGGCTGAGAGGCTGTTGTGTCACAGCCTCTCAACCGAGCCGCCGGAACGCTTTCTTCGCACGCTTGCAGGTACGATGGCTGCGCACCCGTGATCCGTTCGACATTCCCGTGGCGAACGCCATGCTCCCGTTCACGCACCATCCGTCGATTCACCTGTTGACGGCATGCTTACCCAGGAGCCTGGGCGGTAGGAACCAAGCGGCTGCGGCTGCGCCGTTTTGGCCATCTTCCGCGCCGCTTTTCGACCCATAGAACCACTATGGGCCTTCAAAGCGTCACGCAAGCTGACTCAAAACGGCTTTGCCTCGCCTGCTTGGTTTCTACCGCCCAGGCTCCCATGGAGCGCTCATGCCAGGCTATCAAACCCGCGAACTCGTTCTGCGCCTGGGCAAGCGGGACTTCCGCATTCGCGCGTTGAGTGACTTGCAGCAGTTCGCCGACCCGTTGCTGCTGGCCGAAGGCATTGGCATCTCGTC
>DASRUB010000422.1:0-39430 GCA_035655635.1 Rhodanobacter sp.
GGGTGCCGGCCACGGCCAGCACGTCGCGATCGGCCAGCACCGTCTCGCCCAGCCACTGCGGGCCGGAGATGTAGCGCAGGCGCGCATCGAGCATGTATTCCACCGCCGGATTGCCCCGCGTCATCGCGTTGCCGACCACGATCAGATCGGGCCGGATGTGATCAGGTCCGGGTTGCAGATGGTCGGCGGCGTAGCCACTCATCAGGCCGATGCCGAGTGCCTCCAGTTGCGTGCTCATCGGCGGATAGACGTTGACGTCGGAGCCTTCGACCGCGTGGCCGAGCTCCCGTGCCAGCGCAGCGACCCCGCCCATGAAGGTGCCGCAGATGCCGAGGATGTGCAGACGCATCGCTATTGAATCCTTGATTCCCGCCCGGACTGAAACGCGCGGCCACTCAAAGGGGGTCAGAGTCAGTTTTCCGAAACCTTCTGCGGAAACTCGGGAGTCACGGAAAACTGACTCTGACCTCTTTCCCGGACTGAAGCGGGCTGCCATCAGCCGGTGACTGCGGACCTGGCCTGTAACGCCTGCGTGATCCGGGCGGTGATCTCGTCCAGTTCGCCGACGCCGTCGACGACCTGCAGCTTGCCGCGGCGCGCGTAGAAGTCAGCCACCGGAGCGGTCTGTTCGGCATAGATGGCCAACCGTTTGCGCACCGTGTCCGGGTTGTCGTCGGCGCGGCCTTCGGCCTTGAAGCGGATTTCACAGCGACCAATGATCGCCTCGTTCGGCACCTCAAGCTTGATCACCGCGTCAAGCGGCTGGCCGATCTTCGCCAACAGGTGATCCAGCGCATCGGCCTGGGCCAGGTTGCGTGGATAACCGTCGAGGATGAAGCCGGCTTTGGCATCGTCCTGCGCCAGCCGATCCTCCAGCATGCCGAGCAGGATGTCGTCGGAGACGAGTTGGCCGGCCTCCATCACCGCCTTGGCCTTGAGCCCCATCGCGGTACCCGCCGCGACGGCGGCGCGCAGCATGTCGCCGGTCGAGATATGCGGTGCGCCCAGGGCCGTCTTCAGCCGGGCCGCCTGCGTGCCTTTGCCCGAACCGGGCGCACCAAGTAGGACGAGTCGCATAATGCTCCACGAGTTCGGCCGGCTGTCGCACACTGCGCCAGTCCGCCCGATGCCAGAATAGTGAGTCAAATTAGCGGCTGCGCCCGATGCCGTCAAACGGCGATGGCATGGGGAAATTGCCAAGTCCCTGGCATCCATGGAACTTGCCGCCGGCCGCCACTCCATCACCAGCTCGATTCGAGGATAGCCATGAGCCCTGCCCGCCGCCCAACCGCCACCGCCGGCAACCTTCTGTACGCCCAGTCCGGCGGGGTCACCGCCGTCATCAACGCCACCGCCGCCGGCGTGATCGAAGCGGCGCGCGCGAAGGGCATCCAGGTCTACGCCGCGCGCAACGGCATCCTCGGCGCGTTGCGCGAGGAATTGATCGACACCTCGAAGGAAACCACAGCCGCGATCGCTGCGCTGCGCCATACCCCCGGCGGCGCATTCGGCTCGTGCCGTTACAAGCTCAAGTCGCTGCAGGACAACCGCGCCGAGTACGAGCGGCTGATCGAGGTATTCCGCGCCCATGACATCCGCTGGTTCCTCTACAACGGCGGCAACGATTCGGCGGACACCGCACTCAAGTTGTCGCAGATCGGCAAGACGCTCGGCTACGACATCCGCTGCATTGGCGTACCCAAGACGGTGGACAACGACCTCGCGGTCACCGATTGCTGCCCCGGTTTCGGCTCGGTGGCGAAATACATCGCGATCTCGACGCTGGAAGCCAGTCTGGACGTGGCCTCGATGGCCGAGACCTCGACCAAGGTGTTCATCCTCGAGGTGATGGGCCGCCACGCCGGCTGGATCGCCGCGGCGGCCGGCCTCGCCGGCGAAGGTCCCGATGCGGCGCCGCACCTGATCCTGTTCCCTGAAAACCCGTTCGACGAGAAGGCTTTCCTGGCCAGGGTCAAGGCCACCGTCGAGCGTGTCGGTTGGTGCACCGTGGTCGCCTCCGAGGGCGTGCGCAGCGCGAACGGCCAATTCCTCGCCGAGGCCGGCACGCACGACGCTTTCGGCCACACCCAACTCGGCGGCGTGGCGCCGGTCCTCGCAGCCCTGGTCAAGCAGAGGCTGGGTTACAAATACCACTGGGCACTACCCGACTACCTGCAGCGTTCCGCGCGCCATGCCGCGTCCAAAGTCGACGCGGAGCAGGCTTATGCGATCGGTCGGGCCGCGGTCGACTACGCGTTGCAAGGCATGAACGCAGTGATGCCGGTGATCGTGCGCAGCTCGGACGCACCTTACCGCTGGACGATCGAGCCGGCTCCACTGGCGAAGATCGCCAACCGCGAAAAGAAAATGCCGAAGAACTTCATCACCCGCGATGGCTTCGGCATCACCACCGCTGCCCGGCGTTATCTCGCGCCATTGATCCGCGGCGAGGCACCGTTGCCCTATGGCAAGGATGGGCTGCCACGCTACGTGCGGTTGAAGAACGTCGCGGTGAAGAAGCAGTTGCGGAGGTTTCCGGACTGAGGCGGCACGGGCACGCGCAATACTCGCTGAGCGGGAGCTGAAACCGCAGCGTTTCGGGCCGGACCAGGTTCAGGCGAAGTTTCTTACGGTGGAATCGCATGCCGATGCAACTCTTCGGCCGCGACTACCGGAGGAACCCCTGGATGAAATTCGTCACCCGACTACTCCTCGCTTTTGCTCTGCTCGGCACCAGCAGCGTGGCCCTGGCCGACCGCGGCCATGGCGATCACGACCGGCGCGGCCAGCGCCACGCCCAACGCGACCATCGTCAGCAGGGTCGCCATGTCGAACGGCGCCATGTCGATCAGCGTGGCCACGGTCAGCACGACAACCGCCGCGACAATCGCCGTTATGGCTACCACCGCGCTGATCGATACGACTACCGCCGGCACGACTACCGTCCGGTCTACCCGCATTATCGGCACACGCGCTGGGTCCGCGGCCACCGTTATCACGGCCCCACCTATGTGGTCCGCGACTACGGCTATTACCGGCTGCGCCCGCCGCCACGCGGCTATCACTGGGTGCGTGCCAACAACGATTTCCTGCTGGTGGCGATTACCACCGGCATCATCCTCGACCTCGCGCTGCGCTGATTCCACGCCCGGCGCCGCAAATCCGAAGCCGGCGCAGGCCATGCATTCGTGCCTGGCCTGCGCTGGGCTTCCGGACGCCGGATGTCTTGTGCTGCGCCGCACAACGGTCGCGTCGACCAGGTCTGTTTATACTCCCGGGGACCGCCCGTCCCGGACGGCCACTCACATTCATGGGGAGGCTCCGATGCTGCAGCAGTATGGCTGGATCGTTCTGGCGTGTGCGGTAGTGGCAATTCTGTACGGCGCGTTTTCCGCGCGCTGGATCCTGGCCCAGTCGCCGGGCAACGCGCGGATGCAGGAAATTGCGGCCGCCATCCAGGAAGGTGCACGCGCCTACCTCAACCGCCAGTACGCCACGATCGGCATGGTCGGCGTGGTGTTGCTGCTGCTGATCGGTTTTTTCCTGAACTGGCACACCGCGATCGGGTTCCTGATCGGCGCGGTGCTTTCCGGCGCCGCCGGCTACATCGGCATGAACGTCTCGGTACGTGCCAACGTGCGTACGGCCGAGGCGGCGCGCAGCGGACTCAGCCCGGCCATGAACGTGGCATTCCGCGGCGGCGCGATCACCGGCATGCTGGTAGTCGGCCTGGCCCTGCTCGGCGTGACCGGTTACTGGTTGGTGCTCAACCACCTCGGCGTCACCGGTGAGGCGGCGCTGCATGCGCTGCTCGGTCTGGCCTTCGGCAGCTCGCTGATCTCGATCTTCGCGCGTTTGGGCGGCGGCATCTTCACCAAAGGCGCCGATGTCGGGGCCGACCTGGTCGGCAAGGTCGAGGCGGGCATTCCCGAGGACGACCCGCGCAATCCGGCCGTGATCGCCGACAACGTGGGCGACAACGTCGGCGACTGTGCCGGCATGGCGGCCGACCTGTTCGAGACCTACGCGGTGACGGTAATCGCCACCATGCTGCTGGCCGGCCTCACCTTCGCCAACAACCTGCAGGCCCTGCTGTATCCGCTGATGCTCGGCGCGGTGTCGATCATCGCCTCGATCATCGCCACTTTCTTCGTGCGCGTGAAACAGGGCGGCTCGATCATGGGCGCGCTGTACAAGGGCGTGATCATCTCGGCCGTGCTTTCCGCGATCGCGTTCTGGTTCGTCACCGGCAGCCTGTTGCCGCAAGGCCTGACCGACGCCTCCGGCGTGGTCACCTCCAAACTCGCGCTGTTCGAATGCTCGCTGATCGGCCTGGTGCTGACCGGGCTGATCGTATGGATCACCGAGTACTACACCAGCACCGAATACAAGCCGGTGCAGCATATCGCGGCGGCGTCGACCACCGGGCACGGCACCAACATCATCGCCGGCCTGGGCATCTCGATGAAATCGACGGCCTGGCCGGTGCTGGTCATTTGCGCCGCGATCTGGAGTTCCTACGCGCTGGGCGGTCTGTACGGCATCGCGATCGCCGCCACCGCGATGCTGTCGATGGCCGGCATGATCGTCGCGCTGGATGCTTACGGCCCGATCACCGACAACGCCGGCGGCATCGCCGAGATGAGCGACCTGCCGCCGGAAGTGCGCGGTGTCACCGACCCGCTCGACGCGGTCGGCAACACCACCAAGGCGGTGACCAAGGGCTATGCGATCGGTTCGGCGGCGCTGGCGGCACTGGTGCTGTTTGCCGACTACACGCACAACCTGAAGACGCACTTCGGCTTCGAGACCACGTTCGACCTATCCAACCATTACGTGATCATCGGCCTGCTGATCGGCGGCCTGATCCCGTACCTGTTCGGTGCGATGGCGATGGAGGCGGTCGGCCGCGCGGCAGGCGCGGTGGTGGAGGAAGTGCGCCGCCAGTTCCGCGACATCCCCGGCATCATGGAGGGCACCGGCAAGCCGCAGTACGACAAGGCGGTGGATATGCTCACCAGGTCGGCGATCAAGGAAATGATCGTGCCGTCGTTATTGCCGGTGCTGGTACCGGTGGTGGTCGCGTTCGGCTTCAAGTGGTTGGCCGGTTCGTCCGAGGCTGGCGCGCAGGCGCTGGGCGGCGTACTGATCGGCACCATAGTCACTGGCCTGTTCGTGGCGATCTCGATGACCACCGGTGGCGGCGCGTGGGACAACGCCAAGAAGTACATCGAGGACGGCCACCACGGTGGCAAGGGTTCGGAAGCGCACAAGGCCGCCATCACCGGCGACACCGTGGGCGACCCGTACAAGGACACCGCCGGCCCGGCCGTGAACCCATTGATCAAAATCATCAACATCGTCGCGCTGCTGTTGATCCCGCTGCTGTAGCCGAAGCGACTCCCGCTCGGCACCTTCACCCCTCTCCCGCAACGCGGGAGAGGGGTGCGGGGCGAGGGGCGCCGCAGGCGCGGATCAAGATCATCAACATCGTCGCGTTGCTGCTGATTCCACTGCTGTAGCCGAAGCGACTCCCGCTCGGCACCTTCGCCCCTCTCCCTCAACGCGGGAGAGGGGTACGGGGTGGCGCGGATCAAGATCATCAACATCGTCGCGCTGTTATTGATCCAGCTGCTGTAGAACGCGATCGCGAAAAGTCAGACAAGAATCCCGCTTCGGCGGGACTCTTTTTCCAACGTCAGGTTGGCCACCCTGACTTTAGTCACGCGCGGCAAACGATCCCGCAGGACATACTCGAACAACTGCCAATACAGGGAGAGAACCCGATGAAACCGGCCTTGCTGATGCTTGCACTCGGCGTGACACTGGTGGGCATGAACCATGCAAACGCCAGCGAGAGAAAACCCGCGACCGTGACCGCCAGCCAGGATACTTCCGATGATCCTTTTCTGTGGCTGGAAGACATCCACGGCGACCGCTCGATGGCCTGGGTGAGCAAGGAAAACGCGCGAACGACCAGGCAGTTCATCGACAACGCCGAGTTCAACAAGACCCGCAGCGAAATACTCCAGGTGCTCGATTCCGAGACGCGCATCCCGTATGTCGAGCGGATGGGCGAGTACCTGTACAACTTCTGGCAGGACAAGATCCACCCACGTGGCATCTGGCGGCGCACCACGCTGGATGAATACCGCAAGGCCGATCCCCGCTGGGGAACGGTGCTCGACATCGACGCGCTGAACAAGGCCGAGGACAAGAAGTGGGTGTTCAAGGGCGCGCAGTGCATGAAGCCCGAATACACTCACTGCCTGGTATCGCTGTCGCCGGGTGGCGGCGACGCAGTGGAAGTGCGCGAGTTCGACCTGCCCACCAAGTCATTCGTGAAGGGCGGCTTCTTCCTGCCGGTGGCGAAATCCAGCTTGTCGTGGATCGATGCCGACCACGTCTACGTCGGCACCGATTTCGGTCCCGGCTCGATGACCAGCTCCAGCTATCCGCGCATCGTCAAGGAATGGACTCGCGGCACGCCGTTGTCCGCCGCGAAACTGATCTACGAGGGCAAGCCTGATGACCTCGCGGTCAGTGCCTACCACGATCGCACGCCCGGTTTCGAGCGTGATTTCGTCAGCGTGTCCAAGGATTTCTTCCACAGCGAGGACTTCCAGCTCAAGGACGGCAAACTGGTCAAGGTCGACACGCCCGCCGACGCCAGCGAGAGTGCGCATCGCCAGTGGCTGCTGGTGCAGACCAAATCGCCGTGGTCCGTGGGTGGCAAGACCTGGCCGGCCGGCGCGCTGCTGGCGGCGAACTTCGATGACTTCATGGCTGGCAAACGTGATTTCGTCGCGTTGTTCATGCCCGATGCGCACACCGCGCTGGCTGGTTACAGCTGGACGCAGCATCACCTGATCCTGGACGTGCTGGACGATGTAAAGAGCCGTCTCGACGTGCTGACGCCGCCGACTTCGGGAACCGGCGCGTGGACGCGCGAAGCACTGCCCGGCGCCCCGAAATTCAGCAGCATCACCGTGGTTGCCACCGATCCGGACCACAGCGACGAATACTGGCTCACCGTCACCGGCTTCCTCGACCCACCGTCGCTGGAACGCGGCGTGCTGGGCGGCCAGGCCGCTGAGGTAATCAAGCGCGAGCCCGGGTTCTTCGATGCTTCGAAATTTGCCGTGAGCCAGCACTTCGTGACATCGAAGGACGGCACCCGCGTGCCGTACTTCGAAATCGCACCGAAGAACATGAAACTCGATGGCAGCAACCGCGCGCTGGAATACGGCTACGGCGGTTTCGAGGTATCGCTGCTGCCGCACTATTCCGGCTCGATCGGGCGCGCATGGCTGGGGCGCGGCGGTGTCTACGTGATCGCCAACATCCGCGGCGGCGGCGAATACGGCCCGGCATGGCACAAGGCCGCGCTCAAGGCCAACCGGCCCAAGGCCTACCAGGACTTCGCCGCGGTGGCCGAGGACTTGATCAAGCGCGGCGTGACGTCGCCGCAACATCTCGGCGCCGAGGGCGGCAGCAACGGCGGTTTGCTCATGGGCAACATGCTCACCGAGTATCCGCAACTGTACGGGGCGATCGCTTGTGAAGTGCCGTTGCTCGACATGAAGCGCTACTCCCACCTGTCCGCCGGCGCCTCGTGGATGGCCGAGTACGGCAACCCGGACACCTCGGACTGGAACTTCATCAAGACCTTCTCGCCGTATCAGAACGTCAAGCCGGACATGCACTATCCCGCCGTCCTGTTCTACACGACGACGAGCGACGATCGCGTCGGCCCGGTGCAGGCACGCAAGATGGCGGCGAAGATGGAAGCGATGGACTACCGCAACGTGTGGTTCTACGAGAATACCGAGGGCGGCCACGGTGCCGGCGCCGACAACGCGCAGGCGGCAACCATGCATGCACTGGCCTACGACTTCCTGTGGGATCAGTTGAAGTAGAAGACATGGCATCGCCGCGCGCCGCCGCATGGCTGGCGTGCGGCGACCCCAGCCGCTGAAGTATGCTTTGGCGCTACCCGAACTGTCTTGCCGCCATGCCTGCACGCATCACCATCAGCCCCGAACTGCGCGAATGGATACTCGCCACCAGCCGGGCCGGTCACGGCGTGCCCGACGTGCTCCGGCTGATGAAGGAGAACGGCTACGACCCGCGCCAGAGCCGCAGCATCGTCGCCGAAGTGCTGAAGCTGCCACTGGCCGCGCTCAATGCCAGCACGGCAAAAACTGCACCGAAAGGACTGCGCACGAAACACCCCGAAGCGCCGTCGGTCGACGTGGGCGGACGCGCCATCGGCGTGTCGTTGTGCGTGGACGAGCCGCCGCTGCGCGTGCTCGAAGGCATCCTCGGCGACACGGAATGCTCCCAGCTGATCGAACTGGCCCGTCCGCGCCTGCAACGCGCGCTCACTGTCGACGATGAGGGCAAGCAGCAGGTGGACCTGCGTCGTACCAGCGAGGGCATGTTCTTCGCGCTCGGCGAACTGCCGTTGATCCGGCAGATCGAGCAACGTCTTGCCGGGCTGCTCGGCGTGCCGGCCAGCCATGGCGAGGGGCTGCAGATCCTGCACTATCGGCCGGGCCAGGAATACGAGCCGCACTTCGACTGGTTCGATCCCGAATTGCCCGGTTTCGAAAACATCACCCGGGCCGGTGGCCAGCGCATCGCCAGCGTGGTGATGTATCTGAACACTCCCGAGCAAGGCGGCGGCACGGCGTTTCCCGAGCTCAGCCTGACGGTGACCGCGCGGCGTGGTTGCGCCGTATATTTTGCCTACGAAGGCGGCGACCTGAATTCGCTGCATGCCGGCCTGCCGGTGATTCGTGGCGAAAAATGGATTGCCACCAAGTGGCTGCGCGAGCGGCCCTACCGGAGGTAGGAGGGGTCAGAGTGCTCTTTCGTCTTGACGAAAGAGCACTCTGACCCCCTAACCCGGGTTGCTGCGATGCAGCAGCGTTTGGCGTATCCTAGCCGACTGCGTTTTTCACTTACTCTCGAAGGATTCCCATGGGCCTGCATCTCGTCGCCGCCGGTCGCGACGTTCCACACGAAATCAACGTCATCGTCGAGATTCCCAAGGACGCCGAACCGGTCAAGTACGAGGTGGAGAAGGAAAGCGGCGCGATCTTCGTCGATCGCATCCTGTCCACCCCGATGCGCTACCCGTGCAACTACGGCTATGTGCCGGGCACCCTGGGCGGCGACGGCGATCCGCTGGACGCGCTGGTGATCCTGCCGCTGTCGCTGATCCCCGGCTCGGTGATCCGCTGCCACCCGGTCGGCATGCTGCAGATGAGCGACGAGGCGGGCAGCGACGAAAAGCTGATCGTGATCCCCTCGCCCAAGGTATTCCCGGGCTACGCCCACATCCACGACATGAAGGGCGTGTCGCCGCACTGGCTGCAACGCATTGGCCATTTCTTCGAGCACTACAAGGATCTGGAAGACGGCAAGTGGGTCAAGGTCGATGGCTGGGCCGGCGCCGACGAAGCCAAGGCCGAGATCCTGGCGGGTATCGATCGCTATCAGGCCAGCAAGGCCAGCAAGGCCTGAGATCCCGACGGAAGACGGCGCATCACGTCGCGGTGGTGCGCCGTCCTTGCATCCGGCTCGCGCCCGGATCAAATCAACCGCGCTTGAGCAGCTCGCGCAGATCGATCAGCGCCGCGTTGGCGCGCGACACGTAATTGGCCATCACCAGCGAGTGGTTGGCGAAGAAGCCGAACGGCGAACCGTTCAGCACCATCGGGTTGTGCAAGGGACGTTGGGCGTCCTCCAGCTCGCGGATCACCGGCTGCAGGCTCACGTCGGCATGCTTGCTGCGCGACGCCTTCGCCGCTCCGCCTGATCACCCGCGGTCGAACGCAGCCCGGCAAACACAGCGTGGGCCACGCGCAGCCGGATGATCAGCCGCGCTTCTTGTCAGCCGCCTTGCCTGACGGCCTGGGTTTGGCCGGCTCGCCCTTCTTGCCGAGCTGCTCCAGCAGGGTATTCATGTCCTCGGCGTGTTCTTCTTCCACGGCCAGGATGCCTTCCAGTACGCGGCGGGTGGTCGAGTCATCCGCGCCGATGTAGTTGATCATTTCGCGATAGCTGTCGATCGCAATGCGCTCGGCGACCAGATCCTCCTTGATCATGTCGACGATGTCCTCGCCCTCGACGTAATCGGAATGGCTGCGGCTGAGCAGGCCCTCCGGCGACAGGTTGGGCTTGCCGTCGAGCTGGGTGATGCGTTCGGCGATCTGGTCGGCATGTCCCTGCTCCTCGTTGGCATGCTCCAGGAACTCGGCCTTGATCGCCTGCGCATTGATGCCCGAGGCCATGTAGTAGTGATACTTGTAGCGCAGCACGCAAACCAGCTCGGTGGCCAGCGCATGGTTGAGCAGCTTGATCACCGTTTCGCGGTCCGCGCTGTAGCCCGCGGTGATCGCGCCCTTGTCGATATCCTGGCGCGCACGTTTGCGGATATTCTCGATGTCGCTGATGAACGGCTTGGTCTTGGCCATGGCTTGCTCCCGCGCTGGATGGAAGTGGATGCTTCGTGGCGCGCCGCTCGGTGCCACCGAAATCCCGGACAGCGTAGGCATATTCACGAAAAGGCCAGGTGAAGGCCGAGCTCGACACAACGGTGCAAACCGCGGCTTCAGCGTCCGGCAAAACGCTCCGCACGATCACGGGTGGCTTGCAGGGCGGGCAACACTTCCTCGATCAGATCGGCATGGCGGCGCCATTTGTCCGCAGCCGGCGCCGACACGGTATAGCGCGACAACGGCAGCGCCTGGTCGAGCGCCCGATCCCACGGCAAATCCAGGCTTTCGCACAACCGCGCCACTTCGTTGGCAGGATCGGCCAGGAATGCGTCGTAGTGCACGGCCTGGCAGCGCCCAGCAGGCAGGGCATCCAAGTCATCCAGCAACGTTTGCGTGGTGATCTCCCATTGCGCCGCCACGATCTGCTGCAATGAGCGCCCCTTCAGGTCGCGCCAGCCGGGTACCAGCAACATCGACCAGGGCGAGCCTTCCCAGCCGGGAAGATCCGCATAAGTGCGAAAGCGGCCCGATTGCCACGCCTCGATCATGCTGCTGAGCGTCTGCCGCGGCTCGCGATACAGGTAGACGAATCGCGCCTGCGGGAACACCTCGGCCAGGAACGGCACCCGTAGCGCATTCTTGGGAGTCTTTTCGAGTACGCGCACCGGCGCGCCTGTCGGCGCCGCACCATCGCGATCACGCAGCTGGGCCCACATCCGCTGGCGCAATTCCCGCGCCACTTCCGGCGTGGCCGCACTCGCCATCAACCGGTTGGATTCGTAGCCGAGCAGGCCAGGATTCAGCGCCGCCATATCTTCGATGAGCGCATGGCTTTCCTGACCGATCGTGTACAGGCCGCCCGCTTGCGCCAATGTCTCGAACAACAAGGTCGAGCCTGATCGAGGCGAGGAGACGATGAACACGGGACGATCAAACACCGGATCATGCTCGCTCGAAGGCGCGATGCCGGCCGCAGGCGGACGCACTTCGCGCGCGCCGGGGTCCTGATTGCGATCTGCCAGTGCCACGTCAATCACGCCCGCGCGCAAACCCGTCATGAACGGCGCTCCGCAAGCCAATTGCAGGGGCGCGGCGACATGCTCCATCTGCTGCCTGAACTCGTCCAGGGCCCTGCGATAGTCCGGCCAGCCGCTCCGCTCAACGCCGTATTGCGCCCACAACGCCCGCCAGACGAAGGTAAAACGAGTCACGGTGAGTCGCACGGCATCGCTCTGGGGATGTGGCCGCGCATCGCTGAGCAGGAACATCAGGTGTTCGCGCATCTCCCATGGCGTCATCACCTGCGGCACGTTGACCGATTCGTATCTCAACTCGGCGCTGGCGTCGGGCACCGGCGCCACCGGTTCGGCCCGCCAGCCTTGCATTTCACCACGCCCGGGCGCCCTGCCTGTTCCGACCAGTTGCCAGAACGGATCGCTGCCCACGCTGTCTGCCACCAGATGGATGCGCTCGTCGTCGTCACCATTGACGACGCGATGGCTGAGCCACGTGTTGAATATCCAGCATTCACCTGCCGCCATGTTCACTTCGCTGTCGCCGCAGAAGAAGCGCACGTTGGGCTTGGTGCGAATCGGCACATGCACGCGTACGCGCTCGCGCCAGTAATAGCTGAGGTCGGTATGCGGGGTGACTTCGGCGTGGCCGCCGAGTTTCATCAGGCGGGTGCGCCCCCACACCGCGCCGACGCGATGAAGTACCTGCATCAGGTACGGGCATCGCGCGAGCGAGGGGGTGGGTCGCATCGGCCCGTCAGTGGCGTCGCTGGCTGGATCACCGTTGACTGAAATCAGCGGCAGGGCGAAGTTGCCGGGAAATTTTTGCGGATGCTCGATCCATTTGTCCGCGCCGAGCGCCTTGATCTCCGCCATCAAGTGGCTGGCATCGAACTGCAGGGGCAATTGCACGAAAGGCACATGAAGCTTCATCGGACAGCCTTCGATCCGGAATATGGGTGCTGAAACCCCGCGACACAGTCTCGCACACTGCGCTCGTCCACTGCCTCAGCCGTCAGTTCCGGCAGCGCAGCCCCATGGCTCTCGACGCCAGTGCCGAAACCGGCGGCGTCACGCTGGACCAAGGCCAGCGGAACGGTCAGGCGACTGACTTGGTCAGGCGACTTGGTCAAGCGACTTGTTCGCGGAAATTCAGAGCACGGGAAATTCAGTGTGCGCGGGGCAGAAACGCACGCAGGAAGGTGGCCACGCCGGCACGCGCCGTCGTCTCGATTTCCTGGTGATAGCTTTCCGGGCAGTCGGCACAGCCGAACATCTGGCGCATCATGAGGTTGCCCTTGATCAGGGTGAGAAATTGCGTGCTGGCGCGAGGGACGTCATCAATCTCCAGCCGGCCGGCGTTCACTGCCTGTTGCAGCAGGCTCTGCATCAAGCCATGCGTGCGCGTCGCGCCTTCCTCCCAGATCAGCTTGCCGTAACGGGGATTGCCCTGGCGACAATCACTGAGGATCGCACGGAAGGTACCGACGGTTTCGGCGTTGCAATCCAGATGAGCATGGGTCAGTGCCACCCGCAGCAGGGCCTCGCGGATGTCGGTGTGGGGGTCAAACCGGTAAGTCTCTTCCGGCAGCAGGTCCTGGATGCGCGAGCGGATCACCTCGCGAAACAGATTGTCCTTGTCACCGAAATGACTGTAGACCGTGAGCTTGGACACACCGGCGTCAGCCGCGATCGCATCCATGCTGGTCCCGCCAAACGCATTGCTGATGAACAGGGCCTTGGCTGCCGCGAGAATAGCCGCACGTTTCTCCATGTCCTTCGGGCGACCGGGTCCCTGGGCTCTGATTGGCGCGCTGGTACTCATGCCTCCACCTTCACAAACTGGGATACGGCCTTTATTATACGTCGCAGTTCATTTATTTGCCATTCGGGCGCCCCCGGCCATCGGCCGGGGTCCACGCATGCGTCGCATGCGTGACTTCCGTCAGTCTCAAGCGATGACTTCCGGCACTTCGTGGACTGCATCGCAGCCGGCAGGCTAGACAACAGACGCATATGTCATTGTAGGACCCGGTGGCAGCGCTTATCCTTCCGGGTTCTTTCGATCACGCGAGACACAGGCACATGGCGATGAACTTCGAGCAGGCGCGGACGAACATGGTGGAAAACCAGGTGCGCCCGTGGGAAGTGCTGGATGGCCGTGTGCTCGACGTGATCGGTCGCGTCAACCGGGAGGATTTCGTGTCGCCGCAGCACCGCCAGCTGGCCTACGCCGACCTGTGCCTGCCGATCGGCCACGATGAAGTGATGATGAAGCCCGTGGTCGAAGGCCGCGTGCTGCAGGCGCTGGACTTGCAGCCGACCGATCACGTGCTGGAAATTGGTACCGGCTCGGGCTATTTCAGTGCTTGCCTGGCGACCTTGTCGGCGCAGCTGACCAGCGTGGACATCCACGCCGATTTCACTGCCGCCGCGGCGCAACGCCTGGGCGACGCAGGCATCGTCAATGTGACGCTGGTGACCGGTGAAGCCGTCCACGCCTGGCAGCCGGATGAACTGTTCGATGCCGTGGTGGCAACCGGAGCGGTAGCCGAGATTCCGGCGCGCTGGTTGACCTGGCTCAAGCCGGAGGGACGCGCCCTGTTCGTGCGCGGCCAGTCGCCGGTGCAACGCGCCACGTTGCTGACCCAGGAGAGTACCGGGCGCTGCCGCGAGGAAGCCCTGTTCGAGACCGACTTGCCATACTTGACCCATGCCGAACCAGTCGCACGGTTCGTTTTCTGATTCAGCCCCCGACCGACTGACACGAGGCATCCCATGCATTTGAAGCTGCTCACCCTGGCCCTGGCTCTGGCCGCCGTATCGCTGCCCAGCCACGGTGAGGACTTGCTCGATGCCTATCGCGACGCCCGTGCCAACGATCCGGTGCTGGCCCAGGCCGACGCCACGCGGCTTGCCACCAGCGAAGGCGTGCCGCAGGCTCGCGCCCTGTTGTTGCCGCAAATCGGCGCATCGCTTTCGCTGTCGCAGACCAACCATGCCCAGGGGAGCAATCTCAGTAGCTTCGGCACGGGCACCGACAATTTTCTGTGCAGCGGCATTGCTGCCGGCGTCGGCAATTACGACTGCATCGGCCCGCTGGCGTCCGGTGGCACGCAGGCAGACACCGGCCATGTGCGCACGCGCAGCATCAATGGCACGCTCAGCCAGACCGTGTTCGACTTCAGCAAGTACGCCAACCTCAAGGCCGCGCACTCGGCCGCCGACGCGCAGGACGCGACCTACCAGGCGGCGCTGCAGAACCTGCTGGTGCGGGTCACCGCCGCTTACTTCACCGTGCTCAACGACGAAGACCAGCTGACCTTCGCGAAGGCCAACGAGGACGCCTTCAAGCGCCAGTTCGACCAGGCCGACCAGCAATACAAGGTCGGTCTCTCGGCGATCACCAACGTGTACCAGGCCAAGGCCTACTACGAGAACGCCAAGACCCAGTCGATTGCCGCGCAGAACACGCTCGACAACGACAAGGAAGCGTTGCGCGTGATCACCGGCACGCCGGTCGGCAAGCTCAAGAAGCTGCGCGACGACCTCCCGATGCAGCCGCCGGCACCGAGTGATCCGGATGCATGGGTCAAGCAGGCCATGCAGAACAATCCCACGCTGCAGGCGCAGAAAGACAACGTGGAGACCGCCGAACACGACATCACGGCGGCTCGCTCCGGCCACCTGCCCACCATCACCGCCAGCGTGAACTACGGCAAGAGCAACAGCTGGTATCAGAACCCGGGAAGCTCTCTTTCCAACCAGCCAGCGTCGACTACCATCGGCCTCACCCTGAACGTGCCGATCTTCTCCGGCGGCGCTACCCAGTCGCGCGTGCGCCAGTCGATCTACCAGCGTGACGCAGCTACCGACGCGATGGAACTGCAGCGCCGCCAGGTGGTGCAGAACACACTCAATTACTACCGCTCGGTACTGGCCGGCATCTCGCAGGTCGACTCGGGAAAAGCGTCGGTGGAATCGGGCCAGAAAGCGCTGGAAGCCACTCGAGCGGGCTTCGAGGTCGGCACCCAGACGTTCACCGACGTGTTGCTGGCGATCCAGACCCTGACCCAGTCCGAAAGCACGTATTCGCAGGCGCGCCACCAGTTCATCTTGAACAAGCTGCTGCTGCAGCAGGCTGCCGGCACGGCAGACTTCAAGGACATCCAGGGGATCAACGCGTTGTTGCAGTAATCTTCGTCGCGGCGTCCGCGACTCATTCCTGCAGGAGGCCGTCGATCAGTTTCATCACCCGCTGCACCGCACCGCGCTCGCGCTCAAAAACCTGTTGCGCTGCCTCGCCCATCCGTTCGCGCCGGGCCCGGTCGAGCAGCAAGCTGAGTACATCCGGGCCAAGGCGCGCGGCATCGGGCACCACCTCGGCGCCGCCTTGCTCGATCAGGCTGCGGGTGATCCCTTCAAAATTGAAGGTGTGCGGCCCCACCAGCACGGGCACCGACAGCGCTGCCGGTTCCAGCACGTTATGGCCACCGATCGGCACCAGGCTGCCGCCCACGAACGCCACATCGCTGCCAGCGAAGAACGGCATCAGCTGGCCCATCGCGTCGATCACGCAGACCTGATGGGCAGCCGTCGGCACGCCATCGACGCTGCGCGTGGCGACACTGAAGCCAAGACTGCGCGCCGCATGTTCGACCAGACGGAAGCGTTCCGGATGGCGCGGCGCCAGCAACAGCAACGCATCCGGCAGTCGTCGCAGCACATGCAGATGGGCCTCGAGCACCTCCAGTTCCTCACCCTCGTGGGTGCTGGCCGCCATCCATACCGGTCGTCGCGGACCCCACTGGTTGCGCATCTCCAGCCCACCGGCCAGCGCCGCTGCGGGTATCGGCATGTCGAACTTCATGTTGCCGCTGACCAGGATTTTCTGCGGATCGGCGCCCAGCAGACGATACCGCGCCGCATCGGTGCGCGATTGGGCCGCGATCTGGTTCACGCAGCGAAGCGCAGAGCGCGCCAGCCCACGCATCGGCTTGTATCCCCGCATCGAACGCTCGGACAGGCGCGCATTGACGATCATCAGCGGAATGCCGCGCCGCCGGCACGCAAAGTAGAGGTTGGGCCAGATCTCGGTCTCCACGATCAGCGCCAGTCGCGGCCGTATCCGGCTCAGAAAACGGCGCACCGCGAATGGAAGGTCGTACGGCAGATACACATGGAACACGCTGTCGCCGAACAACTGCTGCACCCGCGCCGTGCCGGTCGGGGTGACCGTCGTGATCACCACCGGCGCATGCGGATAATCGCGCTGCAAGGCCTTGATCAGGGGCTCGGCTGCATTCACTTCACCCACGGATACCGCATGTACCCACAAGCTGCCGCGAATGCCGGGGTCCTTGAAGAATCCAAAACGCTCGGGCCAGCGGCGGTGATACGGCCGCGAACGCAGGCCACGCGCAAGCAACCGCAGCACCAGCAACGGCGTCACCAGAAACATGGCGAGGGTATACAAAAGACGCACTGTCGGATCCTTGCAGGCAACGCGGGAGTATAACGAGAGCCGTCGCCGCGAGACCGGGCACAAAGCGCCCGCTACAATGCCGACGATGCCCGGCATGCCCCGCCCCGACTTCAACCGCTCCCTGCTCGCCCCACGCCACTGGCCGGCGTGGCTTGGGGTGCTCGTGATCTGGCTGATCGCTCGGCTGCCGCAGGCTGCATCGCTGTGGCTCGGCCGCCGCGTCGGCGCGCTGGTGTTGCGGATACCGTCGGCGCGACGGCACATTGCCGCCACCAATATCGCGCTGTGCTTCCCCGGACTCGATGCCGCCGAGCGGGGGGCGCTGGTTGACGCCAATCTGCGCGACATCGGCCTGATGCTGGTGGAGTTCGCCCTGGGCTGGATGGCCAGTGATCGCCGCATGGCGTCCATCACGACCCGCATTGAAGGGCTCGAACACCTCGAACAGGCCCGCGCCCGGGGCAAGGGCGTGCTGCTGGTGGGTGGCCATTTCTCGCACCTGGAACTCTGCGCGCGACTGGTCTCGCAACGCATCCGCATCGCCGGCATGTACCGGCGGATGGATTCGACCGTGTTCGAATGGGTGGTGCTGCGCGCACGACTGCACTATGCCGCGGCGATGTTCGACAAGGACGACATCCGCGGCACCGTGAAATACCTGCGCGGCGGAGGCACGCTGTGGTACGCGCCGGATCAGGACATGCGCAGCAAGGACACCGTATTCGTGCCGTTCTTTGGCGTATCCGCCGCCACCATCACCGCCACCCACCACCTGGCGCGCTTGTCGGGTGCGGTGGTGATTCCGTTCTTCCATCGACGCCTGCCCGGCAATCAAGGCTACGTGTTGCGCCTCGCCGCGCCCCTGCAGGATTTTCCCGGTACCGATGTGCGGGACGATACCGCTCGCGTCAACGTATGCGTCGAGCAGATGGTGCGCGAAGCGCCCGAGCAATACCTGTGGGTGCACAAGCGATTCAAGACCCGGCCGCCGGGGCCGCCGTCCGTCTATTGATCGCGCCGCGCCTGATCCGCCCCGCGCCGACGGGTCTCATGCAGCCTGGCGTATTTCAGCAAAACGCGTGGACCCCGCCACTATTGAATGTGGTCACCAACGGTTCACGCGCCATCATGCGTCCCCCGGGGGAGTGCTTCTTTGAGGAGTCCGGCATGGATGCCGGTTTCTGCCGTGCCGGCAGGGATGCCGGCTACAAATAGACTGGCGCACCACAGGCCGAGCAGCCAGGCAAACAGCAACCCCCACCACGCCGAGTAGAACGCCAGGTGCGAATTCAGCGGGAACAGCATCACGCCCAACGCCAGCGTGACCGGGAAAGCCCGCGAACGTGCTGCCTCGCCCACACGTCGCCATGCGCGCCACGCCCATGCCACCGCGGCCAGCCACAGCAGCAGGCCGAGCGCACCCGTTCCGGTGAGGATCTCCAGCACCACCTGGTGCGGGTGGCAGGCGCCCTGCCCCACGCCGCAGGCTTCGTCGGAAACCACGAAGTGATCGTTGGACGGCGCGTAATGCGGATACGCATAGCGAAAGCCACGCACACCCACACCATTGACCGGATGCGCGGCAATCATCGCGACACTGGCGCGCCAGATATCGAGTCGGCCGCTGAATGCGGTATCGACCGACTGGTCCGTCCCATGCAACACCAGCAACGTGCGCGCCATCCGATCCTGGAATCGCGCCGAGGTTTTCCAGGCGATCCCGCCAGCCAGCACCAGGATCACCGCGGCCACCACGCAACCCAGCGCGAAGCGCCACGCCGAGCTGGCTTCACGCCAGCCGGCTTCACGCCAGCCGAAACCCAACAACACCAGCACGTAGCACAGCCACGCCGAGCGTGAGCCGGCCAACAGCACCGGCCCCAGCACCAGCACGCTGGCCAGCAACAGGCCGGTGCGGCCCCAGCGCTGCCGCGCCGTCCACAGCGCGAACGGCGACAACACGGCCAGGGTCGGTCCCAGCTTCAGGTTGTCCGCACCGAAGATGCCGGAAACACGTTCGGCCGCGGGGTGCCCACCCAGGCTCCAGCCGCTGAACGCCTGCAGCCAGGCGTCGGCGCACCACAGCGCGAGCACGGCGGCGACGGCCATGTACAGTGCATGCAGTTTGCGTTCCCGGCGTATCGCAAAACAGGCGTACAGCCCCAGCGGCACATAGCGCAGCAAGCCGGCCACCGTACCCCAACTCTTGCCGGGCCGGATCGCATCGACGGCCGAAAACAATGCCGCCGCCACATAAGCGGCCAGCAACCACAGCAGCAATTGGGCGCCGGGGTGCTGGCGCAGCGCGTGCGGGTCACGCGCAAACAGCATGATGACGCCGAGCAGGCAGAGGAAGGTGCCCAGCTCGGCGCTGCGACCAAACGGCAACAACGCGATCACCAGCCAGAATGGCAGCAGGGGCGAACGCAGCGCGTCCTTGAGCGAAGCAGCGAAGGCAGTCATGCACGAACCGGGGCGAGGGCGTCCTTCGCATTGTAGGCGAGCACGAACCGGCATGAGCCCGACGGTCGCCCGCTCACCGTGGCAACTGGCTCACTTCCTCGTAGAGCGCCAGGGTGGCGTGCTGCATGTCACTGAGCCGGTAGCTCAGCAACGGCGGGATGGGCGGCGCGACCCGCAACAACTCCGCGGCGCGCTCCACCAATCGCTCGCGGTCACCCAACGGTACCCGGCCGGCGGGGTACAACTCGGCCAGCAACTCGCCGACACCGCCGTGCGCATAGCCCAGTACCGGCCGACACAGCGACAGCGCCTCGACCACCGTGCGCCCGAACGACTCGGGCTGGTTCGACAGTTGCAGCACCAGCGCCGAGACCGCGTAAATGTCGCGGATATCGTCACGCGGCGGCGACAGCACGACCTGCGAGGTAACGCCGCGCAGGCGGATCAGTTCCTGCAGCTCGGCCACGTAGGCCTCGCGGCCTGGTTCGATCACGCCGAGCAGCAGCAGGCGCGCCTCGATACCGCGGCGCTTGAGGTCGGCCAGCAACTCGACCGCATCGTGGTGACCTTTCAGGCGCGTACCGCGTGCCGGCATGGTCAGCAGCGGCGCGCCGGTCAAGGCCGGGAATTCGGCGAAGAAAGCCTTGTGCCAAGCATCGTCCGGCCGATGTCCGTAAGGGAAGGCGTCCGGATCGATGCCACGCGGAATCACCCGCACGCGACCCGGCTCCAGCCATGGGTAGTGGCTGAGCACGTAGTCACGAAGGGTCTGCGATACCACGATCACGCGCTCGCCACGCAGCAGGATCGAACTGTAGCGCCCCGGCGAATTGAAGCCGTGCACCGTGGTGACGAAATGCGGTCGCGCGGCCATTCCCTTGAGCGCCCACCAGCCCATCCACGCCGGCAACCGCGAGCGGGCATGCACGATATCGGGCTTGAGTTCGCGCAGCACCCGGCGCAGTGCACCGAGCTGGCCGAGCGTGCGCAACGATTTGCGCCCCAGATCCAGCGTGATGTGTTCGCTGCCCTCTGCCAGCAACTGCTCGACCAGGCGTCCCCCCGCGGAAATCACCACCGAGCGATGCCCCGCCTGCACCAACGCGCGCGCGATCTCCAGCGCCGAACGCTCCGCGCCGCCGGAGTGCAGCGTGGGGATCAGCTGGATCACGGTCAGCAGCTTGGCGGGAACGGCGATGCTGGACATGAGCTCAAAACCGGACGCTTTCATGGCAAAAGCGAAGCAAGACAAATGCCATGCTCCGCTCCCGATGCGCTGCCGTGATCAGTCGCGCAAGATGTAATGGGCGCCACAATAGGCGCAGGTTGACTCGCCGCCATCGTCGACGATCGAGAGATATACCTTCGGGTGTGCATTCCACAGTGCCATGCCGGGCATCGGACAGGACAACGGCAAGTCGCTGCGCGTCACTTCGTAACGATTCTCGGCATTTGCCGGCACCAGGGGCACGGTCGCGGCAAGAGAGGTCGGCATCAGCGGGCTCCGAACTGGACGGCAGGCTGTAAATGGTAGCAGGCTGGCGGCAAGGTGGCGGCAAGGCTGGGAAAATCAGCCAGCAGGTTTGGCCAATGGGGAAATCATCCACGACCCGGCGCCCGACGTCAGAAGAAAACTCCAGGAAATAGTTTTCTTCACGAGCTCTGAACGCAGCCACTCGCAGCGAAAGCCGCCGTCACGGGCGCGGCTTTCGCTTGCAACGAGCCGCTCATTTGGCCGCAGGGGCCTTGGGTACCGAGCCCTCGGTGGTGATGCGGATATGCACCTCGTCGCTGACGTTCGGCACATAGGCACCGACGCCGAAATCCGAACGCTTCAGGCTGGCCGTGGCATCGAAGCCGATCGACTGCGCTTTGCCCATCGGGTGTGGACCGATCCGGTTCAGGGTGGCATCCAGCACCACCGGCCGGGACACGCCGTGCACGGTCAGCGCGCCGGTGACCTTGAATTTGTGGTCACCCAGCGGCTCGACCTTGCTGCTCTTGAAGGTGATGACCGGATACTTCGCGGCGTCGAAGAAGTCGGCCTTCTTGAGATGGCTGTCGAGCTCCTCCACGTGCGTGTCCAGCTTCGCCAGCGGCAACGTCACCTCGACGCTGGACTGTGCCGGATTTTTTTCATCGAACACCACCGTACCCTGGCCCAGGCCGATGTCGGCGGTGGGATTGGAATAGCCGAAATGGTTCCAGCTGAACAGCACCATCGTGTGATGGGGGTCGAGCTGATAGGTCACTGGCGCGGCCTGCAACGACGTCGCGGCAGCCAGCAGGCTGGCAAGGGCGAGATATTTCAATGGGGACATGGCAGGGGATTCCTTGGGGATGGGATCAAATGTGGTCGAACGTTCATCGCGGACGTGGTCCTGTTCGTCTCGCGCCGGGCTGCGGCGCGGCGCGCAGCGGTTCCTGGAGGGTGATGCCGTCGATCGGTAGCCGGCGGGCGTTGCACCGACAACGCCTCGCGTTGTGGCAGTGTATAGGCCAGCGCCGAAAGAAGGTGGCGTCAAGACGGGAACGCACTGTGTTCATGGGTGAAACAATCTCGCGACTCCTGCGCGCATGCTGAGCCTGGACGGCGAATGCTGGGTAATCACCGACGAGGCCGCCGGCAACCAGCGTCAGGCGCTGGCGCTGGCCGAACACCTGGGGATGCCGAGCCGGCACCTGGTACTGGAGCCGCGGGCGCCGTGGTCGTGGCTGGCACCTCGACTGATCCTCGGCGGGCAACTGGCGCTGTCTCGCTCGCAGCGGACGTGGTTCGCCCCGCCCTGGCCGACGGTCGCGATCGGCTGCGGCCGTGCCGCGGCCCTGTTTACCCGCATGCTGCGGCCGCTCTCGGCGGGGCACTGTCATACCGTGCAGATTCTCGATCCGCGGCTCGACCCCGGCTTGTGGGACACCGTGATCGCACCACGGCACGACGGCCTCGAAGGCGCCAATGTGCTGCGCCCGCTCGGGTCGCTCAACCCGGTAGACGAACAGTGGCTGGCTGATGGTCGGGATGCCTGTTCGCATTTCGACGAGCTGCCGCAGCCGCGCGTCGGCGTGCTGCTGGGCGGTCCGCGCCGTGGCATAGCACTGGATGCGGCTTATGCCCGTGACTTGGGTGTGCGGCTGCTCGAGCGCCAGCGCGCTGAAGGCGGCAGCCTGTTGGTGCTGGCCTCGCGCCGCACGCCCGCCGCGTTGACCGGGATCCTCCGCCCCATGCTCGGAGCCGTCCCGGGTCTGCTCTGGGCCGGTCGCGAGGACGGCCCCAATCCCTACCCCGGCGTGCTCGGCTGGGCCGATCGCCTGGTGGTCACCCCCGACTCGGTGAACATGCTCTCCGAAGCCTGTGCGGTGGGCTGCCCGGTGCTGACCCTTGTCGGCGCCCCTTTGCCCGAAAAAATGCTGCGTTTTCACCAGACGCTGCGTGACGCCGGCCTGCTGCACAATATCGATACCGTCACCTTCGCGGCACAGACGCCACTGCGCGAAACGATGCGGATCGCTGCGCTGGTCCGTGCGCGCATCGGCGCGCCGCTGGGCGCGGTGGCCGCGGCCGGATAAGACGACGTCGCGGCCGACCGATGTTTGCTCCCGCCCGGGTCAAGCCGAGCGGCTCATGCATCCGGGTGAGTCCACTGCAGCTGACCCGCAGCCAGCAAGGCATCCAGTTGCGGCGCAAACGGGTTCTGCAGGATCTCGGCCGAAAGCGGTGCGGTCGCCAGCAAGCCCACGGACTGGTTGCGCCCGAGATGCTTGGCCCGATACACCGCGAGGTCGGCCAGTTCGAGTGCCGCGTCGAAGGTCGCCTTGTCGGTCCGACTGGCCAGCGGGTGCATGCTGAAGCCGATCGAACAGGTCAGCCGGAGAACACCACCGCGACCATCCTCGAACCCCGTAGCGGCAATCTCGCGGCGCAGCCGTTCGGCAATGACCATGGCGCCGCCCGCATTGACATCCTGCAACAGCAGCAGGAATTCCTCTCCGCCCCAGCGCACCGTGATGTCGCTCTCGCGTCGCAACGCCGCAAGTGTTCTTCCGAGCTCACGCAGCACCGAATCGCCCACCGCGTGGCCATAGCCGTCGTTGATCTGCTTGAAGTGATCTATATCGATCTGCAACACGCCGATGCGGGCATCCCCCGACAAGAGCGCGGGCAGCTGCGCCATCAGGTAACGCCGATTGTGCAACGCGGTCAGCGTATCGGTGTGGCTTTCTTCGGCCAGGGCAAGGTTGGTGACACGCAGACGCTCCAGCGCCCGCGACAATTCACCGGTGCGTCGCTCGACCTGCGCCTCCAGCCACGCATTGCGGCGACGCTGTCGGCGCATGCTCCAGCGGACCAGCAGGTAGGTCAGCAGGCACAATGCCAGCAGGGCTGCGACGCGCACATCCAGGCGCTCGTACCAGAATGGCTTGACCCGAATATCGATATCCGCCTCGGGGCCGTACCCGGCGGCGCCGGGCAGCGTGGCGGCGACCCGGAAACGGTAATCGCCTGCGGGCAGGTGGGTGTAGAACGCCTCTCGTCGCACGTCGGCATCCCGCCACTCCGTGTCATAGCCTTCCAACCGGTAGCGGAAGCGCAACGTGCCAGGGCGCAGGTAAGGGGCCGTGTAATTGATCGTCAGGTCCCGCGTGCCTTCATCCAGCTCGAAGGACGGTCCGGCGAAGCGTCTGCCATCATGCTCGACGGCCACCACCGTCGCCGGCGGAGCGGTCGGCAAGGCACCCAGCACACGCGTGTCCACGCCAAGCAGGCCGTCGGTGGTGCTATACCAGATGACACTGCCGTCGACCGCGCTGCGCGCACTGGCGCCGCCGTTGCAGCAGCGCAGGCTGTTGGCGGCGGTGGCGCGCTGCTCGCCGGCAAGCCGTTGTGGCGACACCATGCGTTCGGGTGATCCCGGCACCGGCAGTTCCGCCAATGGCAGTCGCCATGCGCCCACGACCGAGCTGACATAAAGCTGGTCACCGAGCACGTTGAAGGTCCATACGTTGTTGCTGGGCAGGCCTTGCTTCTCGCCGGTCATGCGCAGGCGGCCGTTGGCCAATACGCCGATCCCGGCATCACTCGTGGCCACGCCGAGCAGGCCCGGCTTCAACATGGCCAGGCGCGTCACGAAATGTCCGCGCAGCGGCGCGGCCCAGGCGGGCTCGGTCATTTTGCCGTCACGCCATTCGCGTACACCGTCCTGCGTGCCCAGATACAGGTGGTCAGGGGCCAGCGGCAAAATGGAACGGATGATGGCGGCAGCCGTCGAGGCCTCCGGATCGGCGCGACTCAGTTTGCCCTGGCGCCAGCGATACAAGCCTCCGGATGTGCCGATCCAGAAATCGTCCGGGGCCACTTCACGGATAGCGTCGATCCGCCAGCCGCGCAGCGCGGACAAGGCTGGGGGCGTGACGTCCCGGCCCTGGTCGAACACCGCGACACCGGCACGGGTACCCACCCAAAGCCGGTTGCTCCGGTCGTAATACAGATCGTAAGCGGACGGATTGGGCAAGGCGCTACCCGGAATCAAGGTGCGAACCTGCTTGCCGTCGAAGACTTCCACATCCGAGTTGGTGCCGAACACGATTTGTCCGTCGGGCGCTTTCAGCACGCTCCACACCAGCGGATCGGCGACGCCGCTGCGCATCGACACGTGCCGGGTCCAGCCGTTCCATAGTCGGTACATGCCGCGCGTGTGGGTGCCCAGCCAAAGGTTGCCGCTGCGATCCTCGAACAGCGCCCGCACCCACGGGCGCGGCGCCATGTCTTCGTCGCCCACCCGCTCCAGGCTGCCGTCGGGCAGGCGTCGATACAACGCCTCCGCGGTGCCGATCCACAACGCGCCATCGCGGTCGGTGAGCAGACTCTCGATCGAGGTGGTGTCCAGTCCATCACCCAGCCCGGCTGGCACAAGGCGATCACCATCCACCCGCATCAGCCCGCGCTGGGTGCCCAGCCACACCTGCCCGTCCTGGATGGCCAGATGCCGCACGATGATGTGCTGTTGCGCGGGATCGGCCTGGCTGCAGCGCAGTGCCGCTGGCTGGACGCCGGCATCGCGCCGACAGACGCGTCCGATGCCGCCGATCCACAGCGTCTTGCCGTCAAGCGTCTTGCCATCCCGCAGCAGACTGAAGGCCGGCCCGGCATAGCCATCCAGCCGCACGATCTGGCCATTCCGCACGCCCTTCAAGCCGTTTGCGGTGGCCAGCAAGGCGCTGCCATCCCCGGCGTCGATGATCTGATTGACGGCGTCACCACCCAGCGCCGTGAAATGGCCATCGCGTTCGTGCAACAGGCCATGGGTGCCGCCGAACCAGACGCCGCCTTGCGGATCGGCCCAGGCCGCTGCCAGCATGCTGGTATCGACGCCGGTGGCTGCACGGTCATAGGTGACAAAACGTGTCCCGTCGAAGCGGGCGACCGCCATTTGCGTATTGATCCAGAGAAACCCGGCGCGGTCCTCGGTCATGTCGAGCACGGTGATTTGCGGCAATCCCTGCTCGACACTCCAGTGGTCGAGCACATAGGCATGGAACGGCTGCCGCGGATTCATCGCGACCGCCGTGGGCGTGCCGAGCAGGCACGCCACCAGGGCGAACGCGATCACGCACAGCGCGCGTGCGTTCCCCCCACATCTCACCTGATCAATCATCCTGCCGCCACGCCCCCACTTCGCCCGATCTTGCCTGTCCGCCAGCCGCTGTTCAAGTCATGCCACCCACCGTCATTCGGCCTGACTCAACCGGACGAAGCGATCGGACCGCCGGCGGGAGCGAAGCTGAAGCCAAGCGCACAGGTGATTTCAAACACGCCGTCACATAGATGCTGCAATGACGCATCGCGAGGCGTGATGCGTGAGCGCAGGTCAAGCGTACATGCCAGCGCGCGTTGCAGCAGATCGGCATGGGCCGCGGCCAGCGTCGCGGCCTGCCGGTCGTCGAGCAGGCCGGCGTCACGGCATGCCTCGATCACGGTCGCATTGGCCGTGATCCCAAGCAGCTGAGGATGCCCTTCGGCATGGGCCAGCACCAGGCCCTGCAGCGCGAACTCGATATCGAGCAGGCCGCCGCGGCCCTGCTTCAGGTCGAACAGGTGCTCGTCGGAGCGGTCGCGCTCGGCGCGCCAGCGCTGGCGCATGCTGCTGACCTCGGCCAGCACGGTGGCCCGCTGACGCGGGGCGCGCAGGATCGTGCGGCGCACTTCGGCCAGCTTCCGGGTTAGCGCGGGATCGCCGGCCACCGGGCGGGCGCGCAGCAGCGCCTGATGCTCCCATGTCCAGGCCCGACTTTGCTGATAGGCGACGAAGGCATCCAGGCTGCTCACCAGCAGACTCTTGGACCCATCCGGCCGCAGCCGCGTGTCGACTTCATACAGGCGCCCGGCGCGGGTCAGCACGGTGAGCCAGTTCATCACCCGCTGGGCGAGCCGCTGATACCAGCGGAATCCTTCCAGCGGTCGCTCGCCATCGCTCATGGCCTGCGCGCGGCGGCCATCGAAAACAAAAACCAGGTCAAGGTCGGACGCGAAACCCAACTCCTCGCCACCCAGGCTGCCGTAACCAAGCACGGCAAAACCGGACCCCTCGCCGGGCAATCGTCCGTGCCGCGGGATCAAGTCGCGCTCGGCCAGCGCCAGCACCGCGCCCACTACCGATTCGGCCAACGCGGAGAGACGGCGCGCGGTGGCTACCGCGTCGACACGGTCATCGTTGAAAGCCAGGCCGAGACGGAACGCCGTGGATGACCTGAACTCGGTGATCCGCTCCAACTCGGCTTCTGCGTCGCGCTCATCGAGCGTGCCAAGCACGCGCGTGATCTCGGCCGTGATGTCCGCGCGTCGGAATGGCAGTTGGTCGATGCGCGGATCGAGTACGTCGTCCAGCAGCAGCGGTTGCGCGATCACCCGCTCGGCAAGGAACGCGCTGTCGGCAAACAGGCGCACCAGCCGCCGGCGCGCCGGCGGCTGCTCGTCCAGCAAGGCCAGGTAGGACGATCGCCGCGCCACCGCCTGCATCAGGCGGCACAGGCGCAGCAGGCTGGGCACCGGTGCCGGGGTGGCGCGGGCGGCGCTCAGCAGCTGTGGCAGCAGCCGATCCAGCCGCTCGCGCGAGCGGGGTGACATCGCCCGCACCGGCGACGCCTGCGGCAACTTCAGCAGTGCATCGGCCAGTTCCGCCGCAGGCACGAAACCGGAGGCCTCCAACGTGGCCACATCGAGTGTCTCGTCGCAAGCCAGCTGCCACAAATTCACGTCGGCCACCGGCGCACCCACGGCCTGGCCATGCTGCGGCATCAGCACGGCAGCAAATTCCTCGCTGACGATCGTGCGATGGGTCACCAGCGCCTGGTTGAGCAGCTCCCAGTCGGCGTAGTCGAGACTCAGCGCGATGCGCTCGCGGCTCAACGCATCATCGGGAATGTCGTGGGTCTGCGCGTCGCGCAGCATCTGCACGCGGTTTTCGACCCGCCGCAGCAAGACATAGGCCTCGCGCAGGCGCCGCGCGTGTTGGGCGCCGATATGCCCGCGTGCCTCGCACGCCGCCAGCGCCGGCAACAGGCCGCGCACCCGCAGCGAAGGCTCACGGCCACCGCGGATCAATTGCACCAGTTGCACGATGAATTCGATCTCGCGGATACCGCCCGGTCCCAGCTTGAGGTTGTCGGCCAGGTCTTTGCGCGCCACTTCGGCATCGATCAGCGCCTTCATCTCGCGCAGGCCGGCGAAGGCGGTGTAGTCGAGATACTTGCGGTAGACGAAGGGTCGCAGCAGCTCCTGCAGCTGCTTGCCGGCGGTGAGGTCGCCGGCCACCATGCGCGCCTTGATCCAGGCGTAACGCTCCCAGTCACGCCCTTCGCTCTGGTAATACTGTTCCATCGCGGCGAACGACAATGCCAGCCGCCCGGACTTGCCGAACGGTCGCAGGCGCATGTCGACGCGGGCGCAGATGCCGTCCATGGTGGGTTCGTTCAACAGCCGCACCAACTGCCGACCGAGCCGCACGAAGTACTCGCTGTTGTCGAGCGAACGGGCGCCATCGCTGTGCCCGCCGTGCGGATAGGCGAACAACAGGTCGATGTCGGAAGAGAAGTTGAGCTCACTGCCGCCGAGCTTGCCGAAACCGAACACCAACAGTCGCTGCACGTCACCCTCGGCGTTGCGGCCATGTCCATAGCGCTCTGCCATGGCGTTGGTGGCCCACGCCAGCGCTGCCGCCAGCAGGGATTCGTACAACACGCTGGTGGCGGACAGGGTTTCGGGCAGCTCGTCCAGCGCGTTGACGTCGCGGAACACCAAACGCAAGGCCTCGGCGTGACGAAAGCGGCGCAGTGCGGTCATGCAGCCGGCCTCGTCTGCAGGCAGCTTCAAGGCGTCCAGACGGGCGCTGGCGTCATGACCGGAGCGCAGCCGCTCCAGGCCCTGCGGCGAAAGCAGCTGCGGCTGGCGACACCACACCTCGAACGCGAAATCGCTGGCCAGCAGGGTACGACGAATCCGTTCGGCCACGCCGGCATCGTCGTGCAGCGGCACGCCGGCGGCACGACAGCGCGCGGTCAACTCGCGATAGCGGTCGTCGATCAGGGCGCGCAGGTCGGCGGATTCGGGGAGGGTCATCGGAGCATTGTGCCGCAGTGCGCACGCGCTGCCGACTGCAGCGTAAACGGAACGACCATCGATGCGTTGATTTACCAGCGCCAAGCCCGGAAACTCGCCGTTCGGCGCCCACGTGCTGTTCATCCAGGCCTGATTAGATTGGCCTGATCAGATCGGCTGATCGATCCATCACTGCTCGACCCATCACACCACGCGCCGGAGCGGCATGTCCCTGAAACTCCCCGACACGAGTGTCCACTGGCGCCCGCTGGCCTCGCGCATCGCGCTGCTGCTGTCGCTGATGCTCGCGTTCATCCTGCTGACCGGCCTGATCGATGGCGGCGTCGGCGTGACCGCGGCGCAGTTGCTCAAGCAACCGCGCTTTCCGCTGGCCAACGCCTTCCCCGGGCTGTTGCTGGCCGGCGCGCTGCTGCTTTGGACCCGTCGCGCCGTGCTGTCGTTCGGCCTGGCATTCGCGCTCGAAGGACTGGTTTACGGGGTCAATCAGCTCAAGGTCGCCAACCTGGGCACACCGCTGCTGCCTGACGATTTCCGCATGATCGGCCAGTTGCGCAAGGGTGGCATGCACGTGCTCGCCGGCTACCTTCCGCACAGCCCATTGCCCTACCTGGCGATGCTGGTGGCGCTGGTGTTGGTGGTGCTGGCGTGGCGGATGGAACCCCCGTTGTTGCCCAGACACAGCGGCGGCAAGCGCCTGCTCGCCGGCAGCGTGCTGGCTGCGGTACTCATCAGCATGCTGGCGGGGCTGTCCGCGTGGGGAAGAATCTACAACGCCCGCGTGCTGTGGCTGGAACCGTGGTCGGCCCATTCCACCGCCAACCACTCCGGGCTGATCAGTTCGCTGGTGTTGTTCCACCTGCATTTCGGCGGTGGCCACCACAAACCCGACCGGGCCGCCGCCGAACGCCTGATTACGCAATCCGCCCCGGCGTTGCTGCAGGCGATGCAGCAACCCGCGCGATCCGGCGCCTTGCCGGACATCGTGGTGGTGCAGAGCGAATCCCTGTTCGACCCCACCATCATGCGCGGCTACGAGCAAAGCGACTTCACGCCCAACCTGCGCCGGCTCTCTGCCCACGGCATCAGCGGCAAATTGTATGTCCCCACCTTCGGCGGTGGCACCATCCGCACCGAATTCGAGGTGCTCACCGGCCTGTCGCTGCGCTACTTCGACAACATGCAATTTCCCTACCTCCAGATGAGTCACAAATCGCTGCCCAGCCTGGTGCGCACGCTGGAGACGCACGGCTACAGCACGCTCGCGCTGCACGGCAACGATCCTTCGTTCTGGAACCGCACCACCGCGTTCAAGGCGATCGGATTCGAGCGCTTTGTGTCGAAATCCGGGTTCCCGGCCGACGCGCCCAATGACGGAAAATACATGGCCGACAGCGCCATGACCGACAAGATCATGAGCCTGCTGAAGGACAGCGGCCCGCCGCAGTTCATCTTCGCCATCAGCATCGAGGCGCACGGTCCGTATGACATCGAGCCGGCTGACGTCGCCGAGCGCGACGCGATCGCCGTCCCCGCCGGCATCACCGGTCGCGACAAGCTGGAAATGCAGACCTACCTCTACCACATCAAACACGCCGATGCCGAACTCGGCCGGATGGTGAGCTGGCTGGCAAAGCGACAGCGACCGAGCCTGGTGCTGTTCTACGGCGATCATCTGCCCGCGCTCGTCAACAACTTCCACACCACCGGTTTCGTCGACGGCAAAGACATGCTGAGCCAGGCCGGCGCCTGGTTGCTGGTCGATCCGCACGCCAGCGGCCCAGCCAGGCATGTAGACACCGCCGCCTGGCTGCTGCCCGGCCAGTTGCTGGCCGAGGCCGGGATTCACGACGATCCGTATTTTGCGCTTACCCAGCTCGTCGGTCCGAAGCTGGCCGCCCTGACCGCGGCGCCTGGCGCACCCCGGTCCAACGAAAGCAGTGACCTGAAACAGCTCGATCACGCGATGGAAAGCGTCGACGAGCTGCGCAAGAGTGGCAAGCTGGCGAAGTTGTTTCCTGATGCCATAACCGCGCCGAGCAAGCACGTTGCTCGTGACGAGGGTGCGCCAGAGCAGTCCTCCGCCGCAGCCATGCACTGACGCGCCACGCAGCACCGCGTGTCGGGGCGCGAACGGACAAACCGAATGGCCTCTTCTTCGCCGGGGGCAGCGCGCTTGGGCCATCAGGCAACAAAGAAAAACCCCGCCGAAGCGGGGTTTCTCTTTGTTGCAAAAGCTCTTGATGAGCCGTGCGGCCACGGATGGCCGCTGTTGACTCTCGCCATCAAGGATGATCGCAAAGGCCGCAGGTTTAGAAGCCCATACCACCCATGCCGCCCATGCCGCCCATGCCACCGTCACCGCCGCCGCCATGACTGTGGCCGTCGTCCTTCTTCGGCGCTTCGGCGATCATCGCCTCGGTGGTGATCGCCAGACCGGCGACCGACGCAGCGTGCTGCAGCGCGGTGCGGGTCACCTTGGTCGGGTCCAGGATGCCCATCTCGATCATGTCGCCGAACTCGCCGGTCTGCGCGTTGTAGCCGAAGTTGCCCTTGCCCTCCTTGACCTTGTTCAGCACCACGCTCGGCTCTTCGCCGGCGTTGGCGACGATCGCACGCAGCGGCGATTCCAGCGCGCGGCGGGTGATCGCGATGCCCAGGTCCTGATCGGTGTTGTCGCCCTTCAGACCTTCGACGGCCTTCAGTGCACGGATCAACGCAACGCCGCCGCCGGGGACCACGCCTTCTTCAACCGCTGCACGGGTGGCGTGCAGGGCGTCTTCGACGCGGGCCTTCTTTTCCTTCATCTCGATCTCGGTGCCGGCACCGACCTTGATCACCGCAACACCGCCGGCCAGCTTGGCCACGCGCTCCTGCAGCTTCTCCTTGTCGTAGTCGGACGAGGTCTCCTCGATCTGCGCCTTGACCTGCGCGATACGCGACTGGATCTTGGCCGCTTCACCGGCACCATCGATGATCGTGGTGTTTTCCTTGGTGATGACGATGCGCTTGGCGCGGCCCAGATCGGCGATCGTGGTCTTCTCCAGCGACAGGCCGACTTCCTCGGACACGACCTGGCCATTGGTCAGGATCGCGATGTCTTCCAGGATCGCCTTGCGACGGTCACCGAAGCCCGGCGCCTTGACGGCGGCGACCTTGACGATGCCGCGGATGGTGTTGACCACCAGCGTGGCCAGCGCCTCGCCTTCGACTTCCTCAGCGACGATCAGCAACGGCTTGCCGGCCTTGGCGACGGCTTCGAGCACCGGCAGCATGTCACGCACGTTGGAGATTTTCTTGTCGTGGATGAGGATGTACGGGTCATCCAGCTCAACCTGCTGGCTGGTCTGGTTGTTGATGAAGTACGGGCTGAGATAGCCGCGATCGAACTGCATGCCCTCGACCACGTCCAGCTCGTTTTCCAGACCTGAGCCTTCCTCGACCGTGATCACGCCTTCCTTGCCGACTTTCTTCATTGCGGTGGCGATGATGTCGCCGATGTTGGTGTCGGAGTTGGCCGAGATCGTGCCGACCTGGGCGATTTCCTTGTCGTTGGCGGTCGGGTTGGACAGCTTCTTCAACTCGCCGACGGCGGCCGCCACGGCCTTGTCGATGCCGCGCTTCAGATCCATCGGGTTGATGCCGGCAGCCACGGCCTTGAGGCCTTCCTGGATGAATGCCTGCGCCAGCACCGTGGCGGTGGTGGTGCCGTCACCGGCGACGTCGGAGGTCTTCGACGCAGCTTCCTTGACGATCTGCGCGCCGAGGTTCTCGTAACGGTCGGCCAGTTCGATCTCCTTCGCGACGGACACGCCGTCCTTGGTGATCGTCGGCGCGCCGAAGCTCTTTTCGAGCACGACATTGCGGCCCTTCGGACCGAGGGTGACCTTCACCGCGTTGGCCAGGGTGTTGACGCCCTTGAGCATGCGGGCGCGGGCGTCTTCGCCGAAGCGTACTTCTTTAGCTGCCATGATTTTTTTGCCTCAAAAAAATTGAATAAGAATGGGAAATGTCGCGAAAGGACCGCAAGAAGGAGCCAACGGCGACTGGCGTGCGCGCTTTTAGCTTTCAATCGCGCTCAACCAACCGCAGCCCCAACCATCACCCCTCGATCACGGCCACGATGTCGTCTTCCTTCAGGAACACGAGGTCTTCGCCGTCGATCTTGATTTCCTGGCCGGCGTACTTGCCGAACAGCACGGTGTCCCCTTCCTTCAGCGACATCGGGCGTACCTTGCCGTCGGCCATGATCAGGCCGGTGCCGGCGGCGACGACCTTGCCGCGGGTGGGCTTTTCGGTGGCACTGTCGGGAATGACGATCCCGCCGGCGGATACGCGCTCTTCTTCGAGACGCTTGACGATGACGCGATCATGCAACGGACGCAGTTTGCTCATGGAGGACTCCGATGTCGATTGAGGTGGGACAGGGGCTTGCAAGACCCGATTCGCTGATCTTGCTAGCACTCATGATAGATGAGTGCCAATTTTAGCGGTACAAGCCGCCACTGCAAGAACTTCGAAGCGGGAACAAACTGCTAATTGGGTAGGTGACGACGAGTTTCAAGGGCCAGCGGGTCCCGCTCTCCACAAACGGCCCGGCGGAGTGCGCTCCTGTGCCGCGCGAGCCTGCAGGCCGTTGCTGGCTGAAGCGAGAATTTGCCTGCGTGGGACACGCTTTTCAGCGATTCCAGATGTCGGAGCCATGAGGCTAAGGAGCGACGGATAGCGGACCGCGCAGCCGGATTTGCAAGCGGCCCGATCAAAGTCCGACAGGCTGCTACGCTTTCCGGCATGTCCGACACCGTCCTGCTCTGCTATTGCACCTGCCCCGATGCGGCCAGTGCCCAACGGATCGCCGAGGCACTGGTAGGCGAGCGGCTGGCCGCCTGCGTCAACCAGTTGTCCGGGGTCCGCTCGACTTACCGCTGGCAGGAAGCCGTGCAGACCGACAGCGAGGAGCTGCTGCTGATCAAGACTACCGAGGCCCGCCTGGCCGCGCTGGAACGTCGCCTGCTGGAATTGCATCCTTATGATGTGCCGGAGCTGATCGCGGTGCCCGTGGCACAAGGGCATGCGGCCTATCTCGACTGGGTTCGCCAGCAGAGCCTGCCCTGATCCGCCGAGGCTGATCCGACCCGGGCAACCCGCGAGCGCGGTGCGGCGCGGCGAAATGAAGCACGGCGCGGCCGGAAGTCCCAGCTGGGCCATAATAGGACGATGCCTGCGCCGCACAGGTTCGTTGGTGGAGTCGTGATGCGTCTGTTGTCCACTGGCCGAATGGCCATCCGTCTGCTGCTCTGTCTGGGCGTGCTTGGCGTTGCCCTGCCCGCGTTCGCGCAGGGGACCGACGAGCTGCTGCCTGTCACACAGGCCTACCAGCTCAGCGCCGACGCCGCGACGCTTGGCGTGTTGAAGCTGCACTGGACGATTGCGCCGGATTACTACCTCTACCGCGGCCGCATGAAATTCAAGGCGGGCGAAGGCGTGAGCCTGGGCGAAGCGCAACTACCCGATGGCGAGAAACACCACGACGAATACCTCGGCGATGTGGAGACCTATCACCACGGTATCGACGCCAGCATTCCCTACACCGTGGCTCCCGGCACCACGAGATTGCGTCTGAGTGTGCAGTACCAGGGTTGCCACGAAGTCGATCCGAAAATCTGCTACCCCCCGCACACCGAACAACTCGACCTGCCGCTGCCCGAGGGTGCCGGCGTCGACACCGCTGCGGCCATGGCGCCCGGCGCCGGCTCGCTCAGTTCCGCGTTGAAGGCCATCGGCAGTTCGGCGGCCAGCGGTATCGACGACGCCGCCTTGCCGCCCGAACAGGCATTCCGTTTTGCGGCGCTGGCGCAAAGCCCGCACCAGTTGCTGCTGCACTGGACGATGCCCAAGGGTTACTACCTGTATCGCGACCAGACCACGCTGCGGCTGGCGGATGCGCCCGGCGTCAGCCTGAAACCGGCCTGGCCGGCCGGCGTGGCGCATCACGACGAGCACTACGGCGATGTCGTCGTCTACTTCGGCGAGGTCGAGCTGCCGGTGACGGTGGAAGGCGACCTGGCCGGCCGCACGCAGCTGAAGCTCGAGGCCAGTTTCCAGGGCTGCCAGCAAGGCGGGCTGTGCTATCCGGTGATGAACCGCGGCGTGACTATCGATCTGGGCAGCAGCACGGCAGCCAGCGCCATCGCGCTGGCGTCCACCGCACGGCCACCCGCGACGGGCGACAGCGCAGGCCCGCTGCAGATCGGCCTGATCGCCGCGCTGTTGCTGGCGCTTGGCGGTGGCCTGGTGCTGAACCTGATGCCCTGCGTGCTGCCGGTGCTGTCGATCAAGGCCGTCAGCGTGCTGGAAGGGGGCGAGAACCCGGCGACGCGGCGCAGCCGCGCCCTGTTCTACAGCGCCGGCGTGCTGAGCAGTTTCGCCGCGCTGGGGTTGGGAATATTGGCCTTGCGCGGAGCCGGTGACGCGCTGGGCTGGGGCACCCAGTTGCAGCAGCCGATCGTGGTGGGTGTGCTGGCCTGCGTGATGCTGGCGGTCGGCCTGTCGATGTCCGGTGTGGTGCAGTTCGGCGCGTCGCTGGGCAATACCGGTTCCAGTCTGGCCCGGCGCGCCGGGCCGGCCGGTGACTTCTTCACCGGCGTGCTGGCGGTGGTGGTGGCCACGCCGTGCACCGCGCCATTCATGGGCAGCGCACTGGCCTATGCGTTCACCGCGCCGATGCTGTCGGCATTGCTGGTGTTCCTGATGCTGGGCATCGGCCTGGCGTTACCGTTCCTGGCGATCGGCTTCGTGCCCGCGCTGGCGCGGCTGCTGCCGAAACCGGGGCGCTGGATGGAGACGTTGAAGCAGGTGCTGGCCTTCCCGATGTACCTCACCGCCGTGTGGCTGGTGTGGGTGCTGGCCAATCAGCGCGGCGCCGACGCGGTCGGCCTGGTGCTGGTGGCGATGGTGCTGCTGGCGATGACCTTGTGGTGGTTCGAGCGCAGCCGTTCGCGCGGCGCCATCAGCAAATTGGCCGTCGCGGTGCTGGCGATCGCCACGCTGGTGCCGATGGTCCTGCTGAGCCACGTGCCGCCACCATCAAGCACCGGTGTAACCGAAGACGGCGTGGTCGCCTACAGTCCGCAGAAACTGGGCGCCCTGCGCGCCGCCGACACGCCGGTGTTCGTCGACATGACCGCCGACTGGTGCGTCACCTGCAAGGCGAACGAGCACACCGTGCTGAATACCCGTCGATTCCGCGACCTGCTGGAACGCACCGGTGCGGTCTACATGAAAGGCGACTGGACCGACGTGAACCCGACCATCAGCGCGTTCCTCGCCCAATACAACTCCCCGGGCGTACCGCTTTACGTGGTGTTCCCGAAGCACGGCGGCCCCGGTCGGCAACTGTCCACGGTGCTGACGGCCTCGATGGTCGAGCGGGCTCTGACCGACGCCGCGCACTGATGTTCGGTCGCAGCACCAGCCTGATCCTGGCACTGGCGGTACTGGCTGCCATTATCGGCGGAATGATCCAGCACCAGCGCCAGTCGCCCGCGATCACGCAAGACGACCTGGCGCTCATCGGCAAGCCTGCGCCGGCCCTGACGCTGTTTGACCTGCAGGGGCGCAGCCACTCCCTGGCCGACTACCACGGTCGGCGCGTGCTGCTGAATTTCTGGGCCAGCTGGTGCGGCCCGTGCCTGGAAGAAATGCCCGCGCTCAACCGAGCGCAGGAAAAGTTCGACGATCATGGGGCGATCGTGCTGGGAATTGCCATGGATGAACCAGATCGCGTTCGCACCTTTCTAGCCGCACATCCGGCGAATTACCCGATTTTGCTGGGACAGCTGGAAGCTCCAAGTACCTCGCTGCAACTAGGAGATACACGTGAAATACTGCCTTTTAGTGTGCTTATCGGAGCTGATGGGCGCATTTTAACCACACATACCGGCGTCCTTTCGCGCGCACAGCTGGAAAACTGGCTGACACCTGCGCAGATGCAGCCGTAAACGTCGTTTGACATACGCTTGCGCAGGGTAATCCCGCACTTCTCCGCCAAACATCGTCGATCTGCAGTGAACTGGACAACATTGGCCGGGGCGTGCACACTGCGCCCGGTCCCGGGACCTCCGGGCGCAAGCTGAGCAGTTCGTGGCCAAGATCCTGGTCCTGCATGGGCCCAATCTCAATTTGCTGGGCGCGCGCGAACCGCACATCTACGGTAGCCAGACGTTGGCCGCGATCAACGAATCGCTGGCCGTGCAGGCGCAGACGGCGGGTCACGAGCTGGTCTGGTTTCAGTCCAATGCCGAGCACGAACTGATCGGTCGCGTCCATCAGGCACGCGACGACCAGACCGCCTTGATCCTCTGCAATGCCGGTGCCTTCACCCACACCAGCATCGCGCTGCGCGACGCACTCGCCGCGGTGGCGATCCCGTTTATCGAGGTGCATTTGTCGAACGTGTTCGCCCGCGAGCCGTTCCGACACCACTCGCATCTCGCCGACCTGGCCGTTGGCGTGATCTGCGGTTTCGGCAGCACCAGCTATGTCCTGGCGCTGGAAGCGGCAATCCGGCATCTCGCGGCGGCACCGCCCGGCACCGCCTGAGCCAGGCCGCTGGCGGCCAAGGCAAACACCCATTCCATTCCAGCCACCGAGCGTGGCACGACTGACCAAAGGCTGATCCGATGGATTTGCGCAAAATCAAGAAACTGATCGACTTGCTCGAGGAGTCCAACCTGGCCGAACTGGAGATCAAGGAGGGCGAGGAGGTTGTCCGCCTGTCGCGCGTGCCCAAGAGCACCGCGCCGGTCGCCGCCGGCCCCGTCGCCGTTCCGATCGCCGCCGCGCCCGCACCCGTCGCTGCCACTCCGGTGGCTGCCGCACCCGAAGCACCGGCCGCGGACGCGCTGCCCGCCGGACACGTGGTGAAGGCACCCATGGTCGGCACCTTCTACGCCTCCGCTACGCCGGGTGCGCCGGCCTTTGTCCGGATCGGCCAGCAGGTCAACGCCGGCGAGACGCTGGGCGTGATCGAGGCGATGAAGATGTTCAACCAGATCGAGGCCGACGTTGCCGGAACCGTGCAGGCGATCCTGATCGAGAACGGCCAGCCGGTGGAATTCGACGAGCCGATGTTCGTGATTAGTTGAGTTGCCGGGATTCGGGAATGGGGATGACCAGCCATACGGCTGTTGAAAGCCGGGATTCGTCCAAGCGGCCGCACGAAGGCCTGCAGGTCTGGCAGGACGCCATGGATCTCGTCGAAGCCATTTATCGAATCAGTGCCGATTTCCCGGACTCCGAACGTTTTGGACTTACTTCGCAACTACGGCGTGCAGCAATCAGCGTCCCATCGAACATCGCTGAGGGCGCGGCCCGACGATCCACACCGGAGTACTTGCGGTTTTTGTCCATGGCTCGCGGCTCGCTGTCCGAACTGGATACACAATTGCAAATCGCCGAACGACTCGCCTATGTCTCCGACACGCTGGATGTCACTGAACTGACCAATCGAGTCTTTGCGAAACTCAACGCACTTATCCGATCCATCCAAGCCAAGAGAGGTGACTGATGCAACGCCGGCTCTCGCTCTTACGAATCCCAAATCCCGAATCCCGAATCCCATGCTAGAAAAAGTCGTCATCGCCAATCGCGGCGAAATCGCCCTGCGTGTATTGCGCGCCTGCCACAGCCTCGGCATCAAGACCGTGGCCGTGCATTCCACCGTGGATCGCAACCTGAAACATGTCGGCCTGGCCGACGAGGCGATCTGCATCGGGCCGGGTCCCTCGGTGGACAGTTACCTCAACATCCCGCGGATCATCGCGGCAGCGGAGATCACCGACGCGCAAGCGATCCACCCGGGCTATGGCTTTCTGTCCGAGCGCGCGGATTTCGCCGAACAGGTGGAGCAGTCGGGCTTTGTTTTCATCGGGCCCACCGCCGAGGTGATCCGCCTGATGGGTGACAAGGTCGAGGCGATCCGCGCCATGACGGCGGCCGGCGTGCCGTGCGTACCTGGCTCCGGCGGGCCGCTCGGCGAGAATGCGGACACCAGCATCAGGATTGCGCGCGAAATCGGCTACCCGGTGATCATCAAGGCCTCCGGTGGCGGTGGCGGTCGCGGCATGCGCGTGGTGCGCACCGAGGCGCACCTGGGCAACGCGATCACCATGACCAAGGCCGAGGCCAAGGCTGCCTTCGGCAACGATCAGGTGTACATGGAGAAATTCCTGGAAAACCCGCGCCACGTGGAGATCCAGGTGCTGGCTGACGGCCAGGGCAACGCGATCCACCTGGGCGAGCGCGACTGCTCGATGCAGCGCCGTCACCAGAAGGTGGTCGAGGAAGCGCC
>DASRUB010000423.1:0-5846 GCA_035655635.1 Rhodanobacter sp.
CTGGGTGAGGTCGGTGATCAGTTCCTCGGATAGCCCGTCGGAGAAATACGCCTGCTTGGGGTCGCCGCTCTCGTTGGCGAATGGCAGCACCGCGACGGATTTCTCCGGCACCCTGGCCAGCGTCGCGGCGATGGTCGTGGCATCGGACCTTTCGGCCACGCTGGTGGCATCGCGGCGCAGCACAAAGGTGTTGGTGACCAGCAGCACGATGGCGACGGCCATGATGCCGATAATCCAGTAGTCCAGCTTGCGGCCGGTGCGATGGGCAATCGAATCGGCCGGGTCAATCTCGCTTTCACGCTTGAGGCCCTGAGGCGTGAACTCGTAGAACCATGCAAACGCGATCCACAGCGGAAAGCCGATCACCGCGGCCACGATGAACCAGCGCGTGGTCCAGTCCGGCAGTCCCAGCGCAGACCCGAGCTGCGCGATGCCCTGCGCCAGCGCCCACGCCGCGGCCGCGTAGATCGCCGCCGCACGCAACACGTTGCGGCGCCTCAGTTCGTCAAGCAGATGGAATGTGGCCACGCCCGTCCCTTGTGAGTCGCGCCGCGGCGCATGCGTTCCCTGCCGCTCTGCCATCTTAGTCGCGGGCCGGAGAACGAGCCAATGCATTCGCGATCACCAGACGTTTCCCGGCCAGCGCCAGGCCCGTACGGCCGCGGTGCCGAGTCCGTTCCATGGGTGGCTCAAAATGCGCTCTTGCTCAACGGCGCCGCGGTGGCGTGCATGATTCCGTCCCGGTTGCGCATACACTGTCCCCGCCCGAGGTGCTGCGCGCATCGGGAAGGGTGGTCGAGGATGGTCCACGCCACAGGGGCTACGGGGAAGCGGTCATGCCGGCTGAACTGCACGGGTTGGTCATGCTGGCGGTGGGCCTTGTCGCCGTGTTCGCGGTGTTGATCATCGTCCGCTTGCGGTTTTCGACAAGGGCCCAGACGCGCAACCTCGGCTCGGTAACGGCCGCCCGCGTGTGGCGCGAACTCGGGCATCGCGACGCGCCCGATCCAGGATTGCTTTATGGCACCTGGCAAACACTCATGCATGAGGTCGTACTGACGGTCAGGGATGCGGATGACAAGGTCGTCGGCCAGATTACCCAGCGTGGGCTGGGCGGGCTGGATACTTCCATCGCGATCGGGCCGATGACCTTCCGGGTCGTTCCGCGGCTGCAGTGGCGAGAGACTGCAGACCTGGTGGCCACCGACCCCGCCGCAGGATCGACGCGGGTGCTGTGCAGCTTCACCGTCGGCGCCGATCACCTGGCAACTTACAGCTGTGACGATGGCCGAAAGCTGACCATTCCATCCGGATGGGATTGGCCATGGCGCCGCCGTGTTTCAAACATTCTGTGCACGGGTCAGACCATTGGCTCACTCTGGACACCGGGTTCGCCATGGCTCAACCAGGGGCGCGCATTGCGGCTGCCAGAGGAAATTCCGCTACCGGTCAGACTGTTCGTTCTGTGGAAGGCGAGCGGATTGCGCACGCGCACGCCGACCCGGTAACCCGTTCCCCACGACTTCGTCGGGATGCTGTCATTTAGTTGCGGTCTGCAGCGCGGCTTCCGGCGCGACGGCAACGGCCACTTGAACGCGAATGCCACGGGCGCGCGACGCCATCGCCGCGCAAACCTGTCGTCGTCGAGGAATCGTTGTCGAAGAACCGTTGCTGCCTGTTCGGAACAGCAGCGCCTACTCCTTCTTGATCGCGTGCCCACCAAATTCGTTGCGCATCGAGGACAGTAGTTTGTCGGCGAACGAATCGTTGTCGCGCGAGCGGAAGCGTTCCATCAGCGACAGCGTGATCACCGGCGCGGAGACGTTGAGGTCCAGTGCGGCATCCACCGTCCAGCGGCCTTCGCCGGAGTCGACCACGTAGGGAGCGATGCCCTGCATGGTTGGGTTCTTGTTCAATGCATCGGTGGTCAGCTCCAGCAGCCATGAGCGCACCACGCTGCCGTAACGCCAGATCTCACCGACCTGGGCCAGGTCCAGGTTGAAATCCTGCTTGTGCTTGAGGATGGAGAAGCCTTCGGCGTAGGCCTGCATCAGGCCGTACTCGATGCCGTTGTGCACCATCTTGGTGAAGTGACCGGAGCCGACCGGACCGACCCGACCCCAACCCTTGTCCTTGCCCGGCGCCAGCGTTTCGAAAATCGACTTCAAGCCGTCGACGACCTTCTCGTCACCGCCGACCATCATGCTGTAACCCTCGGCCAGACCCCACACTCCACCGCTGGTGCCGCAATCGACGTAGTTCACCCCCTTGTCGGTGCACTTCGCCGCGTGGCCGAGCGAGTCCTTGTAGTTGGAATTGCCGCCGTCGATCATGGTGTCGCCCTTTTCGAGCAGTCCCAGCAACGCATCGACGGTGTCGTCGGTAACCTTGCCGGAGGGCACCATCAGCCACACGACGCGCGGCGCAGCCAGCGAACCCACCAGGGCCTTGAGCGAATCGGCGGAGCCGCCGCCATTGCCTTCGAGTTGCTTGCGAGCGTCTGCGTTGGGGTCGAAGCCGGTGACCTGGTGGCCGCCCTTGAGCAATCGCTGCGCCATGTTGGCGCCCATTTTGCCGAGGCCGATCATGCCGAGTTGCATAGGTTTTCCTTGCTTGAGGTGTGAGGCGAGGGATGAAACGACGGATTGTAGATGGCTCGACGATAAGCCTTCGTGACAGCTGTCAGCGCGCCAGCCAGCGCTGCAGGCGGGCCACGATGCGCGGGGTAAGCCGGGTACGGTTGTACGCCATCGCCGCCTGACGGATCGCCTCGGTCTTGGTCGGGTAGGCGTGAATCACCTTGGCCAGCGTGCGCATGCCCACCCCCGCGACCATCGCCAGGGTGACCTGGCTGATCATGTCGCCGGCATCGCGCGAGACGATGGTGGCGCCCAGGATGTGGTCGCTGCCTTCGCGCACATGCAGCTTGACGAAGCCGCCCTGCTCACTGTCGGTGATCGCGCGATCGACCTCATGCATGGGAATGGTGAAGGTCTTGATCGGAATGCCGCGGGCGTTCGCTTCGCGCACGTACAAACCGACGTGGGCGATTTCCGGGTCGGTATAAGTGCACCACGGCACGATGCGCTCGCTCAGCCGTTCACGCCCGCCCAGCAGCGCGTTGCGCACCACGATGCGCGCAGACTCCTCGGCCATGTCGGTGAACTTGGCCTCGAGACAGACATCGCCCGCCGAGTAGATGCGCGGGTTACTGGTGCGCAGATAATCGTCGACGCGGATACCGGCGGTTTCATCGAATTCAACGCCGGCGGCTTCCAGCGCGAGCCCCTGCACATTGGGCCGCCGCCCGACACCGGTCAGGATGGCGTCGACGCGGATCGTGTTGTGGTAGTCGTCGGTGACCAGGTCGACGACCTTTTCGGCGCCCTCCGTGCGTACCGCGGTGGCGCAGGTGTTGAGGCGCACCTCGATGCCGTCGCGCGCAAACGCCTCCGACAACGTCTGCGCCGCATCGCGTTCCTCATGCGGCAGGAACAGCGGCAGGTTCTGCACGATGGTGACTTTCGAGCCGAGCCGCTCGAACGCCTGCGCCAGCTCGCAGCCAAGTGGACCACCGCCGATCACCAGCAACCTTGGCGGCAGTTCGGCGAGGTCGAACACGGTGGCATTGGTGAGGAAGCCCGCCTGCTTGAGCCCGGGAATGTCGGGAACGTCCGGCCGTGCACCGGCGGCGATCAGCGCCTTTTCGAACTGCAACATCTGGCCGTTGACGCTCAAGCGGTCGGCACCCTGGAATTGCGTGTTGCCGAAAAACACGTCGATGCCGCTGGCCACCAGCAGGCGCACCGAGGTGGTGTTGGTGAGGTGGCTGCGAATGCGCCGCAAGCGGGTCATCGCCGCGGCGAAATCGACCTGGATGTCGGCCGGCGGCTGCGCGCCATAGCGGGCCGCATCGCGCATCTCCGCGTAGACCCCCGCGGTGCGCAGCAAGGCCTTGGACGGCACGCAGCCGGTGTTGAAGCAGGTGCCGCCGATCATGTGCCGCTCGATCAACGCGACCCGGGCGCCGAGCGTCGCCGCCGCGCGGGCGGCCGCCAGTCCGGCCGAGCCGGCGCCCACGATCACCAACTGGTAGGGAGCGGTCGGCTCGGGGTTGTCCCACGATTCCGGGCTCACCGCGGCGAGGCGCTTGCGCTCGAAGGCGTCCAGCGGTGCGCGGACGCTTGCGTCGAAGTTCGTCATCGCGATGCTCCTGCGACTTGCGCGTCGAGCCAGCCCCCGGCAAAGCCGCCCTTGCGCAAGCCGCTCGCGAGCGGGCCACAGCCGCGCAGCAGGCGCCAGATCGACTCGCTGCGATGGTTCTCGATCATCATGAAGATGATGCCCTGGTCCAGCCCGTAGTGTCCCGGCGAGATCCACGGCCGACCGTCATGGCAGATCACGCTGGCATTGAAACTGGTGGCCAGGCGGTCGTCGGTGAGGATGTCGGGATGGCGCATCAACATGTTGCGCAATGCGGCCAGCGCCAGCTCCGGGGCGAACGGTAGCGAGGACAGCACGGCCGGCGGCGACAGGGTGCCGTCATCTGGCCCGTACGGCACGCCGCGCGCGGCGTAGCCGAACAGGCGCCGCGGCTCGTTCTGCACGTCCTGCTGTTCATCGGTGGGACCGTCGCAGGCCGACAAGCCCCAGCAGTTGCGGTCGTAGCCCTTGAACTCGTGGGGATTGAGCTGGGTGTACTGAATTTGCACCTCGACGGCGCGTCGGCTGTTTTCGAAATAGTCCGATTGCTTTTCACGCATGAACGGATCACGGATGCCGCGCAGGTCGATCCAGGCCTGCGAGAAGTGATGCACGAACAACGGACCGGCGTACAGGAAATCCTGGTTGTAGAGGTTTTCCCACTGATAGGTGGCCACCCAACCCGCATAGCAGTCGGGGGAAACCGGATGGGTCGGCGAACCCAGCGCCAGCGCGTACAGCAGAATAGCCTCGCTGTAGCCCTCCCAGCCGTAGTGCAGGTAACCGCACTCCGGTTTCCAGCCCTGGCGGATGGTGTCCGCGCCGTCCTGCGACCAATGCCAGTCGACGCGCCGGTACAATGCGTCGGCCAGTGCGCGCAGTTCGGTTTCTTCCGCATTGTCGGCGTCGAACCAGGCGGCCGCGGTGAGCATGCCGGCGATCAGGATCGCGCTGTCGATCATCGACAGCTCGGACTGCCACACGCGCCGGCCCAGGTGGATGTCGAGAAAGTGGTAGTAGAAGCCCTTGTAGCCGGTCGCCGTGGGGCTGCCGCTCTGGTCGCTGCCGTGAAAGAAACGCAGCGCCAGCAGGCAGCGCTGCGCCGCCTCGGCACGATCCATCCAGCCGCGCTCGACGCCCGCCGGATACACCGACAACGCAAACCCCACCACCGCAATGCTGACCGGCGAGTTGTCGCGCGAGGTGTCGGGAATCAGCCCGTTGATGGGATTCATGGTCTCCACGAAGTAGCCAAACGCCGCGCGCTGCAGGCGAGCGAGCATGACGTCATCGGAAAGCGTGCACAGTTGGGACATCGGTAACATCCAGGGTTCGACGGATCGGTTCGACGGATCGGGTTGCAAGGGAGCGCGGCATCGCCGGCGCAGGTCAAGCCGACCATCATCATGCCACCACGGGCAATGCGCGGACGACCCACGATCACCGCACACGCCGAGCAACCGAGTGCAGCAGGCCACCTCCCAGTGTGCCGCCGCGGTTGCATGGAATACGTGTACGGCGCCGATTTCACATGGCATTTCTTGTGTTCACCGTACGCTGCGAAGGCTTTGCGGTCTGCTTCGACCGCGGTGCTACCCGCAGGAGACCCTTCTCGCATGCCATCCCAGCCACGCCATTCCGAC
>DASRUB010000424.1:0-11690 GCA_035655635.1 Rhodanobacter sp.
TGCCGCGGATGCGCGGCCAGCCAGTGCTGTGCGGCGAGGATCAATTTCGCCTGTTTGGCCGGGGTGACCGAGGCCGCGGCGTCGCCATGGCTGGCGCTTTTGCGGTAACGCACTTCGACGAACACCAGGGTGTCGGCGTCGCGCATCACCAGATCCAGCTCGCCGTGGCGCGTGGTGTAGTTGCGCGCCAGCAGTTTCAGGCCGGCGCGCTCGAGTTCCTCGCAGGCGCGCTGTTCGTAGCCGTCGCCGGTCGCGCGCATCAGTGGGACAGGGCGGGTTGGCCGCTGCCGACGGACGAGCTGGCGGGAGCCGGTTGTGCCGGCGCTGGCGGCGCGGTTGATGGCATCGCATCAATCTGCAGGTTGCCACTCAACGGTCGCGCCAGGCCATTCTCGAACTTTGCCCAGGTCAACACGCGGCGGATACGCCCGAACTGGTCGGCCGCGAGCTGGCCGGTGGCACCGGGCATGTAGCTGCCAGGATGCGCGCGCAGCCAGTCCAGGTAGGGCACCAGGTGCCACGCATCCATGCCGAAGGCAAACAGGCGCGCGGCGCCATCGCTGGCGGACGGCAACCGGGCCGCGATCGCGGATCGGTCGGGCAGGCCGGGCTGGGCGTCGAACATCCACGGTGCGTCACAGAACTCCAGGCCATCCAGGTCGCGATTGGCAATCACATCGTCGCTACCGGCATAGACATGGGAAGTGGCAAACACCGGGAGGTTGACCTGCGCGATGCGCAACTGTGGCATGAGCAGGCGTGCCTGCGCCGGGCGCATGCTGATGAAGATGCCGGTATTGCCGGTGGCATCCATGCCGTGCGTCGTGCTGGCCGCTTCGTCAGTGCCGGTGGCCGGCGCAGCAGCGCTCGGCATGTGCATGTCGCGGATATTGTCGGCATAGCTGGTGGCGCTGGTGGGCAGCACAGCCATGTCGATGACGTCGCCGCCGTGGGAATCGAACTCGGCCTTGAACGCACTCGCGGCACGCTTGGCGAAGTCGTCGCCGGATACCAGCACGTACGCACGAAGGATGCCTCGCTCGGCCATGTGGTCGGCCGCCTGGGCACCCTCGGTTTCGGGCAGCAGGCCAAATTCGCTGGCATTGCCCGCTGGCAGCTGTCGTCCGTCCGGATGGTTCAGGGCCAGCACCGCCACCGGCAACTGCGCCTGCCCGAACACGGCGCCCACCTCGCCGCGGGTGAGTGGCCCGACCACCAGCTTGGCGCCGTCGCGCACCGCTTGTTGATAAGCCTGGACGGCGCCGTCGGCGGTACCCCGACTGTCATACACGCGAACCGATGGTCGCGGGGCGTGGTTGCCGCCGGCATCGAAATAGGCAGTGAAGAACCCCTGTCGTATCGGCGTGCTTGCGGCCGCATAGGTGCCGCCGGCCGGCAGCAACAGCGCAACCTGCGCCGGTACCTGGTAACCCTCGCGCACGTTGGCGCCAGCTCCGGGCAGCAACATGCCGACGGCTTGCTGCAGTTCCGGTTGCGGCTGCGCCACGCTGACCCCGAGCTGGCGCAGCGCTTCGTTGATCCATGGCAGCATGTGGTCGCCGGATTTCATGGCTGCGGCGCGATGCTTGAGCGGCGCGACGCCCAGCTGGGTCAGGAGTTCAAGCGCTTGCCGACGGTTCTGCGCCTGATCGAAGCCTTCCAGTTCACCATCCATCTGCACTCGCGTGCGCGCCGCTCCCCACGGGTCGCCGGCGGCTTTCATCGCGCGCGCGCGCAGCTCCAGCAGGCGAAGTTGCAGCGAAGGTGGCACCTGCACGTTGGTCTGGCTGGTCAGTCGCAGCGCGGTCTGTGGATCATTCTGGCTGAGCGCCAGTTCGGCGCGCAGCAAGTCCAGCCGCAGTGGTTTGTCACCGCTGAGGTGCTCGCGCTTGATCTTGGCCAGCACCGGCGCGGCGTGCTCGATCTGGCCTTCCTGGCGCCATGCTTCGGCGGCCTGCAGCCGGTAGCTGTCGGCGTGGCCGGGGGACTGTGTAGCCAGGCTCAGGTAGGCTTGCGCCGCCTGGTCGAACTGGCCTTGCTGCGCCAGGGCCGCGGCGCTCTGCGCGGCGGCGATCTCCGCGGGGGAACGCACGGCGCTGGTGGGCACGCAGGCGTTCAGGAGGAGCGAAAACAGCAGTCCGGCCGCGATGATTCGCGAGAGGCGCATGAGGCGCATGGGATATCCCTTGTTCGTCATGATCATCAATGCGCGATGATAGCCGATCGTCCCGCCGGTCCCCGCCGATCCATGGAGTTGCACGATGTCATCAGTTCAGCCAGGTTGCCTGTGGGTGGTGGCCACGCCGATTGGTCATCGCGACGACCTGTCCGCCCGCGCCATCGAGAGCCTGCGCGCGGTGGCGGTCATTGCGGCCGAAGACACCCGCCACAGCCGCCCGCTGCTGGTTCATCACAATATCGATACGCCGTTGATCGCGCTGCACGACCACAACGAGCGCGATGCAGTGGATGCGATCGTGCGCCGGATGGTGGCTGGCGATTCAGTGGCGCTGATCTCCGATGCCGGTACGCCACTGATCAGCGACCCCGGTTTCCGGCTGGTGCGCGCGGCGCGGGCCGCGGGCATTCGCTGTATTCCGGTGCCGGGTGCCTGTGCGGCGATCGCGGCACTGTCGGTGGCGGGGCTGCCTAGCGATCGTTTTGTGTTCGAGGGCTTCCTGCCGCCGAAGGCTGCGGCGCGGCGCGCGCGCCTGCAGGAGCTGGCTGGCGATGCGCGCACGCTCATCTTCTATGAGTCGTCGCATCGGGTTGCCGAAAGCCTGGCCGACATGCGCGACGTGTTTGGTGCGGAGCGCGAAGCCGTGCTGGCGCGCGAGCTGACCAAGCTGTTCGAGACCGTGCTGGGCGAACCGCTGGCGGCGCTGGCCGCACGTGTCGTCGCCGATCCCGACCAGCAGCGCGGCGAGCATGTGATCCTGGTGGCAGGGCGCGGCGAGGAGGCTGATGCGAAGCTCGCCGAGGGTCAGCGTGTCTTCGCGATCTTGCGCGAGGAGCTGCCGCCAGCGAAGGCGGCGAAGCTGGCCGCGGCGATCAGCGGGGCGCCGCGCAAGCTTCTGTACGAGGGGTAGCAACGAAGCCGGGTTCGATGGACCTTCACTCGGGGTCGGGCACCCTCTCCTGCCCTGCGGGCACCCTCTCACCCACAAGGGGACTCCCAAGGTCGCCGGGGGGAGAGGGGATGTTGTTGGCGCTATCGCGCTACACTTCTCCATGGAGTCGGCCGGACAGTCGCGTCGCACGCAAGTGCATCGAGGAAAGTCCGGGCTCCATAGGGCAGAGTGCCAGGTAACTCCTGGGCAGCGTGAGCTGACGGCCAGTGCAACAGAGAGCAGACCGCCGATGGCCTCGCAAGAGGATCAGGCAAGGGTGAAAGGGTGCGGTAAGAGCGCACCGCGTACGGGGTCAACGTCGTACGGCACGGTAAACCCCACTCGGAGCAAGACCAAATAGGGGAACGATAACGCGGCCCGCGTTGTTCCCGGGTAGGTTGCTGGAGCCAGGCGGCGACGCCTGGCCGAGAGGAATGACTGTCGCGTCGCGAGACGTACAGAACCCGGCTTACAGGCCGACTCCACCTCTTTCAGGCACGCGCCACCGATCTTGACTGCCCGGTCAGGGTCGGTGGCGCGCTCGCGTGAACGGCGATTCATCCCAGCGACCCGGGAGTGGCCCGTCCAGTGGCCGATCCGGCAGATTTTCGAGCCGATACTTACCAACGGGCGTTTCAAAAAAACCGTTGGTTTCAAGTACCTTGCCGGCATTCCTGAGAATATGCTGTATGTCTGGTCAGCATTTCGCCTTTACTCATTGATTCTCAAGCAATTTCCCTTGACAGTCTCACGCCGCGAGATTATCGTGGGTTTCGGTGTGAAATCGTGGGTTTTCGTGGAGTTTGCTGACTGTGTTTCAGGGCGAGACCGCCATTACTGTTGATGACAAGGGCCGACTGGCCATTCCGACTGCGTATCGGGAGCTGGTTGCGGGCGAGTGCGCCAATCGTCTGGTGGTCACCTACAACCCGTTCGAGTCGGGCTGCCTCTGGTTGTTCCCGTATGCGGTTTGGGAGCAGGCGCGCGACCAGGTCAATGCACTGTCCAAGGTGAAGACCGCCCACCGCGACCTGCAGATGAAACTGGTCGGCGCGGCCGCGGTGGTCGAGCCCGACAGCGCGGCGCGAATCCTGTTGCCGACCAGCCAGCGCACTACCACCGGTATCGAGAAGAAGGCGGTGTTGCTTGGCATGGGCGACAAGTTCGAGCTGTGGAGCGAGCAGGCGCACATGGCGAAGATCCGCCAGAGCATCGGCGAGAGCGAGATCACCAGCGAAATGGCAGAGCTGCGCCTGTAAGCGGGTGCGGCCATGACGGAATCATGTGGGACGGGACGGGAGTGCGCTCGGTGCAATTGCGGCATATCCCGGTGATGCTGGGCGAGGCGGTGGAGGGATTGTCCGTGCACGCAGACGGGCGCTATCTGGACGGGACGTTCGGGCGCGGTGGGCATGCGCGCGAGGTATTGTCGCGCATCGGTCCAGGCGGCCGCTTGTTGCTGATGGACCGGGATCCGACCGCGATCGACGCGGCGCGCGCCGAGTTTGCCGCTGATGCACGCGTCGCCATCCGCCATGGCAACTTCTCCAGTCTCGCCGAATGGGACGAAACCGCGGCCGGACTCGATGGCGTGCTGCTCGACCTGGGCGTGTCCTCGCCACAGCTGGATGAAGCCGAGCGCGGTTTCAGCTTCATGGCCGATGCGCCGCTGGATATGCGCATGGACACCACCCAAGGCGAAGGTGCGGCACAGTTCCTGGCCCACGCCAGCGAACGTGAAATTGCCGACGTGCTGTGGAACTACGGCGAAGAACGTCACAGCCGGCGCATCGCCCGGGCCATCGTGGCCGACCGCGATACCACGCCGTTTACCCGCACCGGCCAACTGGCTGCGCTGATCGAGCGCGTGGTCGGCCGACGCGAGCCGGGCAAGCACCCGGCCACGCGCAGCTTCCAGGCGCTGCGCATTCGGGTCAACGGTGAGCTGGATGCGTTGCAGCAAGGCTTGAACGCTGCGCTGGAACGCCTCAAGCCCGGTGGCCGCTTGTCGGTGATCAGTTTCCACTCGCTGGAAGATCGCGCGGTGAAGCTGTTCATCCGCGACCACTCCGGCCGCGTGCAGAACAGCCGGCGCGGCCCGCCGGTGCCCGCCGTACCGGCCTTGCTGGCTGCCGTCGGCAAGGCGCAGTTCCCGTCCGACGCGGAGTTGGTGGCGAACCCGCGCTCGCGTTCGGCGGTGTTGCGCGTGGCCGAGAAGCTGCCGCGGGAGGTCGCTGCATGAAGGTGATCAGCGCCCTGGCCAGCGTTCTCCTGTTGTTCGTGGTGGTGGCCAGTGCCCTGGGCGTGGTGTGGACGCGCCATGAGAGCCGCGTGCTTTTCGTGCAACTCACGGCGCTGCAGAACCAGCGTGACGACCTGAACATCGAATACGGCAGGCTGGAGCTGGAGCAGGCGACCTACGCCGAGCCGCGCCGCATCGACGACGAGGCGCGACAGAAGCTGGGCATGATCGAGCCGCGCCCGCAAGACATCCGGTTGCTGCGCTGATGGGCACGCGCAAGCACGCCAAACCAGCACGACAGGCTCGCCAGCGCGCGGTCGGTCCCAGCGCGCGCCGGCGCATGTATGTCGTGGCCGGCTTGCTGGGCCTGGCCGCGACCGGCCTGGTGGCGCGTGCGTTCGATTTGCAGGTGGTGCGCAAGCAGTTCTACCAGCGCCAGGGCGATGCACGCTTCCTGCGCGAGATGCCGATCCCGGTGTCGCGCGGCACCATCTTCGATCGCAACGGCGAGCCGCTGGCGGTGTCGACCCCGGTGATGTCGATCTGGGCCAACCCGTCCGAAGTGCTGGACAACGACGATCGCATTCCCCAGCTGGCGCGTGCGCTGGGCGTGAATGCCGATGAGCTGAAGAGCCGCCTGGCGCAGCGATCCGAGCGCGAGTTTGTCTACCTGCGGCGGCAGATGGCGCCGGAGGCGGCGCAGGCGGTGCTGGATCTGGGCATTCCCGGCATCAACGGCCAGCGCGAGTTCAAGCGTTTCTACCCGTCCGGCGAAGTGACCGCACACGTGTTGGGCTTCACCAACATCGACGACCACGGCCAGGAAGGGCTGGAGCTCGCCTACGACGATTGGCTCTCCGGCAAGCCTGGTGCCAAGCGCGTCATCCGCGATCGCATGGGCCACGTGGTGGAGGATGTCGAACAGGTGCGCGCGCCCAAGCCGGGTCGCAACCTCACCCTGAGCATCGACCGGCGCATCCAGTTCCTGGCCTACAGCGAGCTGAAGAGCACGCTCGACAAGTTCCAGGCGGACTCCGCCTCGATGGTGATCCTCGACGCGCGCACCGGCGAAGTGCTGGCGATGGTCAACCTGCCGACCTACAACCCGAATGCGATCGGTGCCAGCAAACCGGGCCAGCGGCGTAACCGCGCGATGACCGATGTGCTCGAGCCGGGTTCCACGATCAAGCCGATCCTGATGGCGGCGGCGTTGTCCAGCGGCAAGTTCACCCCGACCAGCCCGATCATCGACACCACCGGCGGGCACTGGTATTTCCACGGTCACGACATCCATGACACGCACAACTATGGGTTGCTGACCCCGACCGGCGTGATCACCAAGTCGAGCAACGTGGGCGCGGCGCATATCGCGACCGATCTCGACACCACGCTGATGTACGACACCTATCGCGCGTTCGGCTTCGGCAACAGCACTGAAAGCGGCTTCCCCGGCGAGGCGTCCGGCTACCTGCGTATCGGGCGCGACTGGCGTCCCCTGGAAAAGGCCATCCTGGGCTACGGCTACGGGCTCAACGTGACGGTGCTGCAGTTGGCCAACGCCTACGCCACCATCGCCGACGGCGGCGTGAAGCACACGCCCAGCTTCATCAAGGGCGCCGACAATCCGCCCAAACAGATCATCTCGCCGACGATCGCGCGCGAGCTGATTCAGATGATGGAAACGGTGACCGGCCCAGGCAGCACCGCGCCGCAGGCACGCATTGCCAATTACGCCGTGGCCGGCAAGACCGGCACCGCGCACAAGGCGAATGCAGGCGGTTACGACAAGCACAGCTATACCGCGGCGTTCGCCGGCATCGTGCCGGCGACCAATCCGCGCCTGGTCGGCGTGGTGGTGATCGACAATCCGCAGAAGGGCAGCTACTACGGCGGCATGGTCTCCGCGCCGGTGTTCTCGCGGGTGATGGGCGGCGCGCTGCGCCTGCTCGATGTGCCGCCGGACAATATCGGGCGCTGGTATGTGGGTGGTCCGCTGCAGGGCGCAGGTGGCCTGGCCGGCAGCAAGCCGCCCGACGCGGCGCCGATCGATGACGCCCCGATCGACGAGGGCACGCCATGAGCATCGGCCACCTCGACCAGCTGCTGCTGGGGATCGCGGACGCGCAGCTCGCGGCGACGCCTTTGGCCGCGCGCATGATCGTCTCCGGGCTCAGCCTGGATTCGCGACAGGTGCGCCGCGGCGACGCCTTTTTCGCCCTGCGCGGCAGCCAGGGCCACGGCATCGAGTTTGCGGCCAGCGCGGTACAGCGCGGTGCCCAGGTGGTTCTGGCCGAAGCCGATGATTCCCTTCCCCCGCTTGCGGGGGAAGGTGCCGACCTGCAGGCGCGGGAGCGCCCGCGGAACAGCGAAGCTGGCCCCGACAGGGGTGAGCACCAGGGATGGTGCGAATCAGGCGGAAGGGGGCAACTCCCGCACGCCATCAGCGACACCCCGATCCTGTGGATCGACGGGCTGCACGACCAGGTCGGCGAGATCGCCGCGCGCTTTTACGAACGCCCCAGCGAGTCGATGCGCGTCGTCGGCGTCACCGGCACCAATGGCAAGACCTCGTGCGTGCAGCTGCTGGCGCAGGCGCTGACCTTGCTCGGACATCGCGCCGCATCGATCGGCACGCTGGGCGCTGGCGTGCATGGCCAGCTCCAAGAAGGTGAGCGCACGACTCCCGATGCCATCAACGTGCAGGCCCTGCTGGCGAAATTTCGCGATGCCGAGGTCAGCCATGTCGCGATGGAGGTGTCGTCGCACGCGCTCGCGCAGGGTCGCGTCGGGGCGGTGGACTTCGAGGTCGCCGCGTTCACCAATCTCACGCGCGACCATCTGGACTACCACGGCAGCATGGAAGCCTACGGCGCGGCCAAGGCCAGGCTGTTCGCCTGGCCGGGCTTGCGCGTGGCGGTGATCAACATCGACGATGCGTTCGGTCGCGAGCTGGCGACGACCTTGCCCTCCGGCGTGCAGGTTCTGCGCTTCAGCGCCAGCGATGGCGATGTCGATGGCAATGGCAATGGCAATGGCAATGACGCGGATATCGCGGCCAGCAATATCGTTACCTCCGCCAGCGGGCTGAGCTTCCAGCTGCGCACGCCGTGGGGCACGCGGAATGTCCACAGTCATCTGCTGGGCCGCTTCAATGTGGCCAACCTGCTGGCTGTGGTCGGTTGCCTGGGTGCATTGGGCGAGCCGTTCGAGCGCATCTTGAAGGCGGTGGAACAGCTGCTGCCGGTGAGTGGTCGCATGAGCCGGCTGGGTGGCCTGCGCGGCCTGCCGCTGGTGGTGGTCGACTACGCGCACACCCCGGACGCACTGGAACAGGCGCTGACCGCACTGCGCGCCCATGGTGCCGGCAAGCTGATCTGCGTGTTTGGTTGCGGTGGTGAGCGCGATGCGGGCAAGCGCCCGTTGATGGGCGCCATCGTGGCGCGACTGGCCGATGTGGCCATTGTCACCGACGACAATCCGCGCGGCGAAGATGGCGACGCGATCGTGGCCCAGATCGTGGCCGGCATGACTGCGGCAGCGGCGATGGCGGTCGAGCGCGACCGTGCGGTTGCGATTGCCGATGCGCTGGCGCTCGCGCGTAGCGGCGATGTGGTGCTGATTGCCGGCAAGGGGCACGAGACCTATCAGGACGGTGCCGCCGGCAAGCGTCCGTTCGACGATCTGGCGGTGGCCCATGCCGCGCTGGAACGGCTCAGCCGGGAGCCGCGCACATGATGCAGCTTGGCGCCATGGCGATGTGGACCCACGGGCGCCTGCTCGACGGCGAGGATGGAAAGAGTGGACTGGCTCAGACCGAAATCACCGGCGTGGCCATCGATACACGCAAGCTGCAGCCGGGCAACCTGTTCGTCGCGCTGAAGGGCGAGCATGTGGATGGCCATGATTATCTGGACGAGGCCGGCGCGCGCGGGGCGGTCGCTGCACTGGTGACGCGCCAGGTCGAATGCACCCTGCCGCAGGTGCTGGTCGACGATGCGGAAGCGGCGCTGGGGGATCTCGCCAGCGCCTTGCGCGCGCAGCGGGACGTACGCGTGGTCGGCATCACCGGGTCCAACGGCAAGACCACGGTGAAGACACTGGTGGCGTCGATCCTGTCGCGACATGGCCGCACCCACGTCAGCGCGGGCAACCACAACAATGAACTGGGCCTGCCGCTGAGTCTGCTGTCGATGCCGCGTGACACGGAATATGCGGTGCTGGAGATGGGTGCCGGCAAGCCGGGCGACATCGCCTATCTCGCTGCCATCGCGCGGCCAGATATCGGCCTCGTCACGCTCATCGCGCCAGCGCATCTTGAGCGCATGGGCAGCATCGAGGGCGTGGCCGAGACCAAGGGCGCGCTGTACCAGGCGTTGCCCGCCGATGGCACCGCGATCATCAATGCGGACGACGCGTTCGCCAGCTTCTTCGGTGGGCTCGCCGGGTCGCGCAAAGTGCTGCGTTTTGGCCTGGATCACGCCGCTGACGTGGGTGCCGAGATCATCGAGCAGCGTGCCGACGGCTCGCGCTTCGTGCTCAGCACGCCGCACGGCGATGCCGAGGTCAGCCTGCCGCTGCCCGGACGGCACAACGTCGCCAATGCCCTGGCCGCGGCCAGCGTGGCGCTGGCGCTGGATGTTCCGCTGGACACCATTGTGGCCGGACTGCAGCAGGCATCCGGCGTGACGAGCCGCTTGCAACAGCAAGTCGCGGCCGGCGGCTGGACCGTGATCGACGACAGTTACAACGCCAATCCGGTCTCGATGGCCGCCGCAATCGATACGCTGCTGCTGGCCGGAGGTGAACGCTGGCTGGTGCTGGGTGACATGGCCGAACTGGGCGAGAACGCACGCGCGTTGCATGCCGCTGTCGGTGAGCGTGCGCGCCAGTGCGGTATCGATCGGTTGTTCGCGGTCGGTCCGCTCGGCGTCGCCACGGTCGAGGCCTTTGGCGCGCAAGGCGAACATTTCAACGACAAGCCGGCGCTGATCGCCGCGCTGCAGGCGCGGCTGCATGCGGGCGTTACCTGCCTGGTCAAGGGCTCGCGTTCGGCCGGCATGGAGCAGGTCGTGGCCGCGATTGCGGCTGTCCCCACCAGCAAAGGGGGTGCCATCGATGCTGCTTGAACTGGCCGACTGGATGGCGCGGCACTTCACTGCCTTGCACCTGTTCCAGTACATCACCTTCCGCACCATCATGGCCGCCCTGACGGCGCTGGCGTTGTCGCTGCTGTGCGGCCCCTGGTTGATCAACCGCCTGGCCCTGCTCAAGGCCGGTCAGGTGGTGCGCAACGACGGCCCGCAGACCCATCTGGTCAAGGCCGGCACGCCCACCATGGGCGGGGTGATGATCCTGCTTTCGGTGACCGTTTCCACCTTGCTCTGGGCCGATCTGCACAACCGCTATGTATGGGTGGTGCTGGCGGTGCTGCTGAGCTATGGCGCGATCGGTTTCTACGACGACTATCGCAAGCTGGCGCTGAAGGACAGTCGCGGGCTGGCCAGCCGCTGGAAATATTTCTGGCAATCCGTGTTCGGTCTTGGCGCCGCGCTGTTCCTGTATCACACCGCGCCGCATGCGGCCGCCGGCGCGACGGTGGCCGAGACCGCCCTGTATGTGCCGCTGTTCAAGCATGTCGTGGTGCCGCTCGGCCTGTTCTTCGTCGTCATCACCTATTTGATGATCGTCGGCTTCTCCAACGCGGTGAACCTTACCGACGGATTGGACGGCCTGGCGATCATGCCCACCGTGCTGGTCTCGGGCGCGCTGGGCGTGTTCGCCTACCTCGCGGGCAACAAGGTTTTCTCCGAATACCTGGGCATTCCATCGATTCCCGGGGCAGGCGAACTGGCGATCTTTACCGGTGCGCTGTCCGGTGCGGGGCTCGGGTTCCTCTGGTTCAACACCTACCCGGCCCAGGTGTTCATGGGCGACGTCGGCGCGCTGGCGATGGGCGCGGCGCTGGGTTGCGTGGCGGTGATCGTGCGCCAGGAGATCGTGCTGCTGGTGATGGGCGGCGTGTTCGTGATGGAAACCGCCTCGGTGATGATCCAGGTGGCCAGCTTCAAGCTCACCGGCAAGCGCGTGTTCCGGATGGCACCGATCCATCACCACTTCGAGCTGAAAGGCTGGCCCGAGCCGCGGGTGATCGTGCGCTTCTGGATCATCTCGGTGGTGCTGGTGCTCATCGGTCTTGCCACGTTGAAGGTGCGGTGACTATGAAAGCCGGGATTTGGGATTCGGGATTTGGGATTCGAAAGAGCACGCGCACATCCGCGGCTCCGCAGCGTGCGCGCCTTTACGAATCCCAAATCCCGAATCCCAAATCCCGGCTTGCG
>DASRUB010000425.1:0-11386 GCA_035655635.1 Rhodanobacter sp.
ATCCGCGTTGGTCGCCCAGCCCACGCGATCGCCGCGAGTGAACACGCGATCACCTTCCAGTACATCGCCGGCCGCGTGCGCGGGCAACTCATGCAGCCTGGCGTAGATCGGCGTGAAGTCCGGATGGGTCGCTTCGAACAATTGCTCGAAACTGTCGATCACGAAATAGGTCTGCTGGTAGGTATCGATGCGGTAGCGCGTGCTCATCACGCGTTCGATGTCGAAGCCGATGCGGTTGGGCGAGGGTGAATCCAGCGAGTAGATCGACTCGCCCTTGGAACTGACAATGCCGGCGCCGTAGATGCGCATGCCTTCGTCGGTATGCATCAGGCCGAACTCCACCGTGTACCAATACAGGCGGGTCAGGTTCATCAGCGCTTCGGGGCCGATCTTGAACGCCTTCATGCCGCCGCGGCCGTAGGCCTGCATGTAATCGGCGAACACCGGGTTGAGCAGCAGCGGCACGTGGCCGAACATGTCGTGGAACAGATCCGGCTCGCTCAGGTAGTCGAGCTGGTCGGGTTTCCTGATCCACCAGCTGACCGGGAATCGGCGGTTGGCCAGGTGATCGAAGAACACCTCGTCCGGCAGCAGGCCTTCCACCGCCACGATTTCCCAGTCGGTGGTCGACTTGAGCACCTGGTTGAGCTCGCTGAACTTCGGGATGCCGCCGGCGCCGAGGCCGAAACGTTCCACGCCTTCCATGAACTCCTTGCAGGCGCGCCCGCGCAGCATCTCGCGCTGGCGCTTGAACAAGGTGTCCCACACTTCGTGATCGGTCCGGCTGTAGCTGGCCCAAGGCTGCTCGACCACGCCGGTGGCGTACACCGGCACGTAGCCACGATCGGTCTGTTGATGTTCGACCTTCTGGGGCGGGGTGTTTTCCATGGCTTGCTCCGGTGCGCGGGATCTCAGTGAACAGCTTACGGTGGTTTGCCCGCACAAAGGTTGTTTCAATGCTGAAATTCGCCACAAAAATGCACTATTCTTGTGCTTGTTGTAAAAACACGTGAGGATTATTGCGCATGACCACACTTGACCGCACCGACCTGCGTATCCTGGCCGTGCTGCAGGGCGAGGGCCGCATCACCAATGCCGAGCTGGCCGAGCGGGTCAGCCTGTCGCCGTCGGCGTGCCTGCGCCGGCTGCAACGGCTGGAAACGGACAAGATCATCACCGGCTACGCCGCGCAGATCGATCCGCAGGCCGTGGGGCTGGGCCTGCAAGCCTTCGTGCGGGTGCAGTTGGCCAAGCACGAGCATGCGGCGGTTGAGAGCTTTGTCGAGCGCGTGAACGGTTGGGACGAGGTCGTCGCCTGCCACGCCCTGACCGGCGACATGGACTATCTGCTGCATGTCTACGTGGCGGACCTGAAGGACTTCTCGCGTTTCCTGCTCGATCATCTGCTCAACGCAAGCGGCGTGGCCGACGTCAATTCCAGCTTCGTGCTGCGCACGGTGAAGCGTTCGCCCGCACTGCCGCTGAGCCGGCTGGAGCCTTGAACATGCGGACCCTGTTCAGCGCAGGCATGGGCGCGCGCGGGTCGACTAACGCTAAACTAACTGACTGATGAGCATCGACACCGCCACCGTTGCCGAACGCGATTTGCTGCGACCGCTGCGCTATCTGTGGCGGGTGCCGCTGCTGCTGGTCTTTGCGGTGCTGGCCATCCTGCTGGCCGGGCTGGTGCTGAGCTGGAACCGCGACGTGGTGATGCGTGATGGTCGCGAGCCGTTGCCGCATCGCCTGGTCCGCTGGTGGTCGATCGGGTTGATGCGGATCTTCGGTCTGCGCGCGGTACGCGTCGGTCAGCCGTTGGCCGATCCGGTGCTGTTCGTGGCCAATCACACCTCGTGGATCGACATCGAGATGCTGCACAGCCAGCGCGCGGCCTGCTTCGTGGCCAAGGCCGAGATCGCAGAGTGGCCGCTGGTCGGCTGGCTGGCCGCGAACGGCGGCACCATTTTTCACCGCCGCGGCAACAACCATTCGCTGGCGGCGGTGATGCAGGTGATGGTCGAGCGACTGCGCGCGGGGCACTCGGTGGCGGTATTTCCTGAAGGCGGCAGCGGCTACCACGGCGTACTCAAGGTGTTCCACGCGCGCATCCTCCAGGCCGCGCTGGATGCCGAGGTACCCGTGCAACCGGTGGCGTTGCGCTTTGCGCGCGGCGGCAGGCGGATCGTCGACGCCGGCTTCCGCGAGGACGAGACCTTCCTGGCCAACTTCCTGCGCTTGCTCGGTGGCCCATCGATGGATGCCGAGATTCACTTCCTGAGCGTGGTACCGGTCGGCTCCGACGGGCGGCGACGCATGGCCGATCAGGCACGCGAACGCATCGCCAAGGCGCTGGCGGATCAGCCGGCATGACCCTGCCCGACGGAAAGGATTTCCGCCCGCCCTGGCCCCTGCGCAGCGGCCATATCCAGACCATGCTGTCCTCCAGCGGCGTGCGCCGGCTGTTGTTGCCGCGTGCAGCCAGGACGGTGTTGCAGGGCGCCGAGCCGGTGGTGGTCGATGGCGGCGGCGGGGTGCGCCTGACGGGTGCCTACACCGCGCAGAAGGTTTGTTCGAAATCACGGGGCCTGGCGGTGCTGTTCCACGGCTGGGAAGGCAGCGTGGATTCCACCTATGTGCTGCAGACCGGCAGCCGCCTGCTGGCCGACGGCTGGGACATCTTCCGGCTCAATTTCCGCGACCACGGCGACAGCTACGGTCTCAACGAAGCGCTGTTCCACTCCTGTCGCATCGACGAAGTGGTGCACGCCTTGGGCGACATTGCCGCACGCTGGCCGGCGCGACCGATGGCGGTGGTCGGGTTTTCGCTGGGGGGAAACTTTGCCTTGCGCGCCGCCATGCAGACCTCGCGCGTGGGCATTCCGCTCAGCTACGTATTGGCGGTGTGCCCGATCATCGACCCGGCGGTGGGGCTGTTTTCGCTGGAGGAAAGCGCGCCGTGGTTCTACCAGGCCTACTTCATGCGCAAGTGGCGCCATTCGCTGCTGCTCAAGCAGAAGGCGTTTCCGCAGCACCAGTATTTCGAAATGTCGGAACTGAAGAAGCATCTGCGCGGCCTGACCGAATCGCTGGTGCTGCGGCACACCGACTTCAAGTCGCTGCAGCAGTATCTGGACGGCTATTCGGTGGCCGGCGACGCGATGCAGGCGATGCAGATACCCGCCACCATCCTCACGGCGAAGGATGACCCGGTGATCCCGGTCGGCAGCTTCGAGCAACTCGAACTGCCGCCCAACGTGGAACTGGACCTTGCCACTTTCGGCGGCCACTGCGGTTTCATCCGCGACTGGAGCATGGTCAGCTATACCGACGACTACATCGCCGCGCGCTTCAACGCGCTGGCCGAGGGTTTGTCGCCGATCGGCTGAGTCGCCGACCCGTCGCCATCGGATCGCGGCAGCGAGCCCACGGTGAGGCGCGTATCCTTCCCCCGGACCAGCCAGGGACAAGCCATGCATCAGTCAGGCAACACCCGGATCCCGCACCCGACCAGGCGATGGGCACTGATTTTCGGGCTCGCGTGGCTGCTCCTGCCTTCGCTTGCCGTCGCCACTCCGGAAGCGACCTTCTTCCGCTCGTTTGAAGCAACCGAACCGGCCCCGCCGAAGTCATCCGTGAACGCATCGTTCGGCATCGACGTCGTTGGCGGGCCGAGTGCGGCGGCCGCGCTTGACGCCAAGCCCGGCGTCGGCTTCAGTGGTCTTCATTCGCTGCATTATCGCGGTGACGCCAGCGGTCAGCAGGCGATCGACCTCTATGCGGTGAACCTGCCGGTGCGACCGGATACGCAGCTGTCCTACCTGATCTTCCCCTGCTCCAACGCGGGTGACCTGCGCAATCCGGCCACCTACGTCGCGGTGGATCTGCTGTTCGACGATGGCAGCCATCTGTCCACCCGAGCTGCTGTCGACCAGCACCGGATCGGGATATCGGCGCATGCCCAGGGCGAGGGTCGCACCTTGTATCCGGACCAGTGGAACTTCCTGTCGGTCGATCTTGGTCATGTCGCGGCGGGACGCACCATCAAGCGCATCGCGCTGATCCACGACGGTCCGGCGGCCCGATTCCAGGCGGCCCGATTCCAAGGCTACCTCGATGACCTGCGCATCGGCCCCGCGCCAGCCGATGATCGCCAGCGCCCCAGCGATTTCGTGGACACTCGCCGGGGCAGCAATTCGGACGGTCGATTCTCACGCGGCAACACCTTTCCCGCGGTGGCGATGCCGCACGGCTTCAACTTCTGGACGCCGGTGACTGACGCCGGTGCCGACTGGATCTACCAGTACCAGCAGCGCAACGGCCCGGACAACCGGCCGCGGCTGGAGGCGTTTGCGCTGTCGCACGAGCCGAGCCCGTGGATGGGCGACCGGCAGACCTTCCAGCTGATGCCGGCGTCCGTGGCCAGTGGCCCACCGGACCTGGATCGCGCAGCGCGCGCGCTGAGCTTCAGCCATGCCGATGAAGTCGCGCACGCGCACTTGTATCGCGTCGCCTTCGACGACGGCATCGTCACCGAGATCGCGCCCACCGACCATGCCGCGATGTTCCGTTTCACGTTCAAGCGCGGCCGCTCGCAACTGATCTTCGACAATCGCAACGACCACGGCAGCATCGTGCTGGATCCGTTGTCGCGCAGCTTCAGCGGTTGGTCTGACGTAAAGAGCCGGCTCTCCGCCGGCGCCGGCCGCCTGTTCTTCTACGGCGTAGTCGACCAGGCGGTGACGCAGAGCGGTCGCCTGCGCGGTGCGGGCCGCGATCACGTCGCCGCCTGGTTCGGTTTCGACACCTCGAAAGACAAGGTGGTGAATCTGCGCATCGCCACTTCGCTGATCAGCGTGGGCCAGGCAAAACACAACCTGGCGCTGGAGATCGCGCCGGACGAAACCTTTGACGGCGTGCGCGAACGGGCCCAGCGGCAGTGGGATGCGCAGCTCGGCATCGTCAAGGTAAAGGGTGCCAGCGGCGACGAGTTGACTACGCTGTACTCCAACCTGTACCGACTGTTCCTGTATCCCAACGAGGCCTACGAGAACACCGGCAGCGCAGCGCAGCCGCACTGGCAATATGCCAGCCCGTTCTCCACCGTGACCGGCAAGGACACGCCCACGCACACCGGCGCACGCCTCGTCGATGGCAAGGCCTTCGTCAACAACGGCTTCTGGGACACCTATCGCACGGCGTGGCCGGCCTACGTGCTGCTCACGCCGACCAAAGCCGGCGAGATGATCGACGGCTTCGTGCAGCAATACCGCGACGGTGGCTGGATCGCACGCTGGTCCTCGCCCGGCTATGCCGACCTGATGGTCGGCACCAGCGCCGACGTGGCGTTCGCCGACGCGTGGCTGAAGGGCGTGCACAACTTCGACGTCCGCTCCTTCTACCAGGCTGCATTGAAGGACGCCACCGTCGTCAGCCCGCTGGCCGGCACGGGCCGCAAGGGGCTGACGCGTTCGGTGTTCGACGGTTATACCGACACGGCGACCAGCGAGGGCCTGTCGTGGTCGATGGCCGGCTACTTCAACGACTTCGGTATCGGCAACCTGGCGGCGGCGCTGGCTGCGCAACCGGTGGCGGACGATCCGTACGCGGCGCATTACACCGATGATGCAGCGTACTTCCGCAACCGCGCGCTGAATTACGTCAACCTGTTCGACCCCGCTGTCGGCTTCTTCGTCGGCCGCGATGCGGCCGGCCACTGGCGCGTCGACAAGGCCGGTTTCGATCCGCTGCGCTGGGGCGGCGACTACACCGAAACCGATGCCTGGAACATGGCCTTCGACGCGGTGCAGGATGGCGCCGGCCTGGCGTCGCTTTATGGCGGTCGCGCCGGCCTCGCGGCGAAACTCGATGCGTTCTTCGCCACGCCAGGCAACTTCCACGTCGGCAGTTACGGCGAACCGATCCACGAGATGCTGGAGGCACGCGATGTGCGCATGGGCCAGTACGGCCACAGCAACCAACCCTCGCACCACATCATCTACATGTACGACTTTGCCGGGCAACCGTGGAAGGCGCAGGACAAGATCCGCGATGTGCTGTCGCGCCTGTACGTCGGCAGCGAGATCGGCCAGGGCTATCCCGGTGACGAGGACAACGGCGAGATGTCCGCCTGGTACCTGTTCAGCGCCGCCGGCTTCTATCCGTTGCGCATGGGCACGCCGGCGTACGCGATCGGCGCGCCGTATTTCCCGCACATGGACATCGCGCTGGAGAACGGCAGGCACATCGTGATTGATGCACCCGCGGTCAGCGACACCAACCGCTACATCCAGAGCCTGCGCGTCGACGGCAAGCCATGGAACCAACTGACCCTGCCGCACGCCTTGCTGGCGCAGGGCGCCACGCTCGATTTCACGATGGGGCCGAAACCTTCGGCATGGGCCAGCGACGAAGCGGCGCTGCCGCCGTCACTCACTGCACAGGGCAAGCCGCAACCGCTGCGCGATCTGACCGATGGCGGTCAGGGCGAAGTCAGCAGCTCGCCAGCGATCCCGCAGCTGGCGGCACTCTCCGACAACGACAGCCGTACCGAAGCCGCGCTGCCCGCGGCGCCGACCACGATCAGCTGGCACTTCACGCAACCACGCAAGGTCGTCATGCTCACGCTGACGTCCGGCGCCAGCACCGCCGCGTCCTCGGCCTGGCAACTGCAGGCATCCAGCGATGGCGAGCACTGGCACACGCTGGATACGCGCCGGCACGAACGCTTTGCGTGGCCGCAGCAGACGCGAGTCTTCGCCGTGCATGCACCGGGCAACCATGCGTATTACCGGTTGCACCTCGATCCATCGGCAGGTGCTGCGCCGGCGGCGTTGGCCGAAATCGAACTGCTCGGGTCCGACGCAGCGAGCCCGTCGGCACCGGCGTATCAGAACGTCGGCGCAAGCGCCCGCTGTCGCATCCAGCAGGCGATGCTCATGCGGTCGCGCGTGGCGGGCAGCACCTCGTGCTCGAACTGCGCCGAGAGAAACAGCAGCAAGGTGCCGGCATGCGGAAAGATGTCGTGTGACGAACCATTTGCCAGATACAGGCGCAGCGCGCCGCCGTCGGCCACGCGCCACGCCTCGTTGAGATAGAACACCGCCGACACCACCCGCGCGTCGCTGTCGCGCAGGCGATCCAGATGACGCGCGTAGCCGCCACCGGGCGGATACACCGCGTAATGCGATTCGCATTCGACCAGCCCAAGCATCAGATCGCGGTTGAGCGTCACGCGCAGCGCGTCGAGGCGATCGACGAACACCTGTTGCTGCGCGCTCAGCGCAGCGGCCTGGAACCAGTGCGTGCTGTCGCTGCGCAACGGTGTGGCCGTGCGCAAGCTGCCGACTCGTGCCGGCGTCAGCCGCTGCGCGTCGCGCAGCGCGCGGCAGTCATCGGCCAGCGCCCGCGTCTGCGCAGCCGAAAGGAAATCCGGCACCACACACCAGCCCTCGCCGGCGAGTGCACTGGCGATGTCATGGAACGGAGTCAAAGGCGTATTCATGGGCCGCCAGTGTAACGACGCGTCGTATCAGCGCTGGCGCAACGGATCGAGCAGCGACGACAGCCCGTTGTGGTCGAGCTCCAGCATCAGCGCCAGCAGCCGGCCCAGCTCGCCGTTCGGAAAGCCCTTGCGCGCGAACCACGCCAGATACGCGCCGGTCAGGTCGGCAATCAGCCGCCCCTGATACTTGCCGTACGGCATGCGCACGCTCACCAGCTTGGCCAGGTCTTCCGCTTCCATCGTGGCGCTACTTCGCGAACAACTGCGTGCGATCCACGAACGCCTTGAACTCCAGCGCATTGCTGCAAGGATCAAGCAGAAACATCGTCGCCTGCTCGCCGGGCTGGCCCTTGAAACGGATATGTGGCTCGACCACGAAACGCGCGCCGGCCGCCTGCAGCCGCTCGGTCAGTGCCTGCCATGCATCCATCGACAGCACCACGCCAAAGTGACGCACCGGCACGTTGTCGCCATCCACGTCGTGTGCTGCAACGGCGCGCGCTTCCTCTGGCGCCAAATGCGCCACGATCTGATGACCGTGGAAGTCGAAGTCCACCCAGCTGTCGCTGGAGCGGCCTTCGGGGCAGCCGAGCAAGTCGCCGTAGAACGCGCGGGCAGCGGCCAGCGAGGTCACCGGGAAGGCGAGATGGAAGGGTGGGAGTTCGTGCATGCCGGATCCAGTTTGCCCTATTCTCGTTGAGAAGGCCCTGGATCGACCAGCAGCGGGTAGGTCACGTGCAGGTTCCGGAAAGCTGAAACAGCTTGACTACCTCCGTCCCAGAGGCCTGGCTTTGCGAATCGGGCAATGGACGTCGCCATATTGAAATGCAGCGCAAGGGGGCGTCCCATGCAGTCGATTAGAACAGATCACGACCACCGGCCGGCGAGATCGCGGCTGCGGGTCTGGTTGCGCAGGTTGGGTTGCGTAATCCTTGCACTGTTTGTCGCGCTGATCATCGCGTACCCGATGCGGTTCTATCTTCAGCAGCGTGTAATTACCCGATTGATCAATCGGGACAAGGGAGTCGTCGCGCAGGAGCGCAAAGATGGCGCGATGGTGGAATTTTCGCTGGTACCGTCAGCCTGGGTCGCGCCGTTGAAGAACGATATGTCGCCGGTCTGGGCGACTGTGCACGCTGCAGGCGTCAACTACTTCACCTTCGGCGCGCCGCACACGCTGTGGCGCCGTTACAGCGATAGAACCGATCCCGCCTCTCCCTACTATCAGGCCTGGCTTGGTGCCTATGTGGTGAAGCCGGAAAAGAATGCCGCGAGCCGCGATCTGAGCGCCTGGGCCACGACCCTTGCTTCGCTCGACCAGCAGGCGTGGCTGGAGGCCATGGGTGATCCGAACCCGCTCGCCAGCGCCGGCCCCATGACGCAGGTTGGCACGATCGAGATCGACGGACACACCGTGCCCCTGTGGCACACGCTCATGCACAGTCACAGCGACCTCAGCGCCAAGTCCGGCGGACTCGTGCAATTCGTTGGTGTGCCGCCGACGTCGCAATGGAAAGACGAGGTCGATCCCTTCCATGATGTAACCCTTGACTGCTACGCCGCCGGCTGGGTGGATGCGACACGAAACGTGGACGTGATCGTCTATGCCGCATCCGCTGCCTATGACACGCACACACACCAGCACCATGACAATGTCGCAATATTGAAGAATCAGCTACTCGACATGATGCGTGGCGCGCATGAGGTGCCCGTTCCCTGAATGACGGCAGGCAAGCGAGACTCGAAATTCAGGGGCGGCTCGCCGCCCCGCATCCTGCGCCAGTTCAGCGTGGGGAGGATGGCTTCAAGAATAGAGTTCGCTGTGCGACACCGTCGGTTCGAACTCGATCAGGAATCCTGCATCTTCGGGGTAATACCTGGCCATCGAAATATCCGAGCCGGCAAACGCCTTGATCGACTCCAGCGAGTCCCAGTACGTGAGCGTCGTGAAGTGCGCCACTTCGCCCTCGATGCGTCGGAGGATGCAGGCGGCGATGTTGCCGGGTGTCCCGCGATAGTCGGGAAGCGCGCGCTGCTGCAGAAACGCCAGATACTCATCGGCTTTTTCGGCAGGTGTCATGCCGTGCCACATGCGTGCGATCACGATACCGTCTCCCGAGGTGGAATGCCTGAATCAGGCCATCCCGCAAGTTTACGAAGTCCTGGCCAATAAGCAGCCTCACTCCATCCGCTGCCACGCAACGTCCGGGCGCCCAGGCCCGCAGGGCGTCCACCTGCTCGCGGCATCGTACAGCGCGCTATAAGTGGTGTCCCCAATTCTCCATCCGGAAATCACTTGGGATAGGCCTGCTCCCTGTTGGCGTTCTTGCTCCACCATACCCGTGCCAGCTTCTGTGCCTCCAGCACCTGGGTGGCATCGACTCTCGCTTCGCTCTGCTCGAACAGATCGTCGGTGAACAGCAGGTTGTCGAGGTTTGCCAGGTCGATCAGAAACCACTTGATCGCCTGCACATCGTCGCGTGGCACGCCCAGCCCACGGCTGTACATGGTGGCGAGGATGTACTGCGAGGGTCCGTAGCCCTCGTCGGCTGCCACAGCAAACCAGTGCGCTGCCTGGGCTGGATCCCGCAATACCAGGCCTCCACCGTAATAGAGCTTGCCCATCCTGTCCGCCGCCTGAGCATCGCCATGACGAGCAGCCAAGGTGAGCCAGTGAAGCATCAAGCTATCGTTCCTGGGCAGCCCGTATGCGCCTGCGTACATCAGAGCCAGATTTCGCTGTCCTTGTTCGTTTCCCTGCCCGGCCGCCTTGCTGTACCACTGCATGGCGATAGCGGCATCACGCGTCACGCCGAGACCGCGGAGGTACATGTCGCCGAGGTCATTTTTCGCGACGGCATCTCCCTGCGCGGCGCGCTTGCTCGTTCGGACGAAGGCCAACTGCGCATCCCGTTCCTCGACCTTCCGTCCGCCGATGGTCATGGCTTGCAGGCCATGCTGCCCTATTGATTTATCGCGCCAGTATTCAGCCTTCGCTGGATCCTTGGGCACGCCCTGGCCATTCATGTAGAGGAGGCTGAGACTGTCCTGCGAATCCCTATGACCCTGGTTGGCGGCGATGGTGTACCAGTGAACGGATTGGCCGAAGTCCTGTGTAACGCCTCGCCCGTCATGGCAGCCATAGCCATACATCTTGCCAAGCTTGTATGCGGCCAGCGTGTTTCCGCTGGTCGCGGCTTCACGCAGCCGCTCCAGAGCTCCGGTGTCTCCTGACGACGCCCGCTCGACATATTGCGCGATGTCTGTGGAGGCGAATGGCGGCGCGGGTGGGTCGAGCGAGTCTGCGTGGGCCAACGGACAATTCGTGGTGTGGACGTCTGGTGAGGTCCTGCATGAAAATTGCCTTCGACCAAGCCGGCGAGCATTGAGGAAACGAGCGGCGAGGGATTCGAGTCAGGCTTGATGGTCTGGCCCTTGCCAAGTGGATGTGAGACCTCGCCGTGTTGCTGGCGTACAGCCATGCACACCTGAGTCGCGACCTGATATTGCACGGTGCCAGAGGTGATGTGTGCCTGCTTCGCGTCAAGCAAAAAATCTCCTACTAGGCGCGTTCCTGCGGTCGCATCGAAGACGGAGCCGGTGGCGTCGGAGAAATGATCGTTGTCGACACCGGGTGGCAATCGACCCGGCCCGTCTCGAACAGCATGCCGGTGCGAGCGGAAATGGTCTTGATGCTCAGCATGGCGTGGTCATGGGCCGTGAAGGCGTAGTAGGCGGCGTTTCCATTCCCACTGGATAGCGGGATCCATGGTGCGCCACCGGCAGCACGGATCCATTCCGCTGGGCTGAAGGTTGCCGGGTCGATTGACGCCCTGGCAGAAGCTGCCGCTGGTGCAATGAGCGCGGGAGCGTTGTTGACGGGCA
>DASRUB010000426.1:0-3696 GCA_035655635.1 Rhodanobacter sp.
TAGAGTTCCGCGTCGCCGCCGTTGGCGAACCAGTACACGCGGCTGTGCTCGAGAAAGCGACCCAGCACCGAACGGACGCGGATGCGTTCCGAAACGCCGGGCAGCCCGGGGCGCAGCATGCAGGAGCCGCGCACGATCAGGTCGATCTCGACGCCGGCGCAGGAGGCGCGATAGAGCGCCTCGACCATGGACGGTTCGCTCAGCGCGTTCATCCGCGCGACGATCCGCGCCGGTTTCCCCGCGCGCGCCTGCGCGATTTCGCGCTCGACCAGTGCGAGCAAGCCACGGTGCAGGCTGAAGGGCGACTGCAGCACGTGTTCCAGCTCGAGCACCGGACCGAGGCTGCACAACTGCTGGAAAATCCTGCCGACATCCGCGCAGATGCCGGCGTCCCTGGTCATCAGGCCGATGTCGGTATACAGGCGGCTGGTGGCCTGGTGGTAGTTGCCCGTGGACAGGTGGGCGTAGCGGTACAGCGCGCCCCGTTCGCGGCGCACGATCAGCAGCATCTTGGCGTGGGTCTTGTAGCCGACGACGCCGTACACGACCTGCACACCCGCTTCCTGCAGGCGGTCGGCCAGGCGGATATTCGCCTCCTCATCGAAGCGTGCGCGCAGCTCGATGACCACCGTCACTTCCTTGCCGGACCTCGCGGCATCGGCCAGGTATCCGATCAGGGACGAATCCTCGCCGACGCGGTATAGCGTTTGCCGGATCGCGAGCACGTCGGCGTCCACGCTGGCCTGGCGCAGCAGTTCGAGCACCGGCGTGAACGATTCGAACGGGTGGTGCAGCAGCAGGTCGCCCTGGCCGATGGTCTCGAAGATGTTGGCCTCGGTCGTGAACGGTCGCGGTAAGGTGGGCACGAACGGCGGGTATTTCAGATCCGGACGATCGACCATGTCGTAGACCGCCGATGCACGATGCAGATTGACCGGGCCACCGCACAGATACACGTCCGCGTCCGTCAGACCGAAGTTGTCGAGCAGCATCTGTCGTATCGCGGGCGTGCAGCCCTCGCCGAGTTCAAGCCTTACCGCTTCGGCATAACCGCGTTCGCGCAGTTCCACGCTCAGCACGCGCGCCAGATTCTCGGTGTCGTCGTCTTCGAGCTCCAGTTCGGAATCGCGCGTGACACGGAACTGGCAGGCACCGCGGATCGCCATGCCGGGAAACATTGCGTCGGCGAATTTCTCGAGCAGGGTGGAGAGGAATACGAACTGGTGCGGCGCATCGGCGACGCTTGGCGGCATGCGGATCACGCGCGGCAGCGAGCGGGGTGCGCGTACCACGGCAACGTTCCCTTCGCGCGCGAAAGCGTCTTCGCCGTGCAGCACCACCGCGACGTTGAGACTCTTGTTGAGGATGCGCGGAAAGGGGTGGGCCGAATTCAGTCCCAGCGGCGACAGTACCGGCAGGATATCGCGTTGGAAATGTTCACGTGCCCAGCGCGTTTGTGCCGGCGACCATTGCGTGCTGTCGCTGAAGACGATGCCTTCGCGGGCCATGGCCGGACGCAGTTCGTCGTTCCACGTTTCGTATTGGGCATGCACCAATCGGGTCGCGTTTTCGCGCACCCGTGCGAGCACCTCGCTCAATGGCAGGCCATCCGGGCCCGGCCGCGCATCGCCGTAGGCGATCCAGTGCCTGAGACTGGCCACGCGCACCTCGAAGAATTCGTCGAGGTTGCGCACGGAAATGCACAGGAAATGCAGCCGTTCCAGCAGGGGTACCGTGGCGGCGCGGGCCTGTGCCAGTACCCGGAAGTTGAATTCGAGCGCGGAAAGTTCGTGGTTGAGGTAGAGCTCCGGCGCCCGAAAGTCCGTGCCAGCCGGCTCCGACGCGGCGTCTTGTGGTGCGATCGGGGGATTTGTCATGGGCTCAGGCTGGTTGGCGGGGACAGTCGCGCTGCGGGAGTTCAGGCTCGTGACAGGCAGGTCGGAACCGCTGTGATTGGAGCGCCGGCGCATGACGTCGCGATGACAGTTGCCGCAGACGCCCAGGCTGGAATGCCGGGCGGCGATGGTTCAACCCGCCAGTGCGGCAACCAGCACGGGATCGAGCCACAGCGAGCCGACACCGAGCAGCGCGCCGAGCGCTGCGCCGGCGAGCACGTCGGTTGGATAGTGCAGGCCCAGGATCACGCGCGACATCGCCACCAGCATGGCGAACAGGGCCAGCGGCAGGGTCAGGACGGAAAACCAGGCGGCGGCGACGATGCCGAAGCTCACGGCATGCAGCGTGTGCCCGGACGGGAAACTGTATTCGTCCAGTGGCGGCGCCCGCGCGACCACGCCGGGATGCACGCGGAACGGCCGCAGCCGACGGGTGCGGTTCTTCAGCGACCGGTACAACAGCCAGGCAACGATGCCGGTGCATGACATTTGCAGCGCGGCATGCAGGCCGCGCTTGCCGGCAAAGGTCGCCAGCGCAGCCATCAGTCCATACCAGAGCCAGCCGTCGCCCAGGCGGCTGACCACGCCGAACGTCCGATGCACGCCACGATGTGCAGCCCAGCGACTGGCCAGCAGGCAAAGCCGGGGATCCAGGGCTCGGGTTGCCTGCTCAGGCGACGGCGCGGAGATGGTCATCGGGATATCCGCGTACCAGCGACGTCAGCAGTTTCTCGAACTCGGCGATCACCGCATCCGGCGGGCAACGTTGGGCGGCGCGCCGCGCGTTGGCGCCAAGCAGACGGCGTGTCTCGGGATCCAGGCCGAGCTGGTAGGCCGCCGTGATGAAACCGCGCGCGTCCGTCGGCGACACGACCAGCCCCGAGACGCCGTTGGCGACGTGTTCCTGCGCTGCCGCATGGTCGAATGCGACCAGCGCCAGCCCTGACGCCATCGCCTCCAGCACGACGTTGCCGAAGGTCTCCGACAGGCTCGGAAACAGGAACAGGTCGGCGCTGGCGTAGTGTGCGGCGAGTTCGGTGTCGCGTTTTGTTCCGACAAACAACGCATCCGGGTAGGTGCTGACCAGTGTCTCGTGCTGCGGGCCATCGCCGACCAGCACGATGCGCGAGGAGGGGCGGCGCGCGTGCAGGGCGCGGAAGGCCTGCATGGCGAGCCCGAGATTCTTTTCCGCGGCGATCCGGCCGACGCACAGCAGCACCGGCGCGTCATCGTGCACGCCCCAGCTCCGGCGCAATGCCGGGTCGCGCCGCTCCGGCGAAAACAGCCCGGTGTCGACGCCGCGGCGCAGTTTCTGCACGTGGTCGATGCCTGCATCCATCAGTTCGTCTTGCAAGGCCCTGGTCGGAACCAGGGTCATTTGCGCGCGCCGGTGGAAGCCCAGCAGGTGATTGCGCACCAGCGGCGCCAGCAGCCCGATGCCGTAATGTGCGGCGTAGTCGTGGAAGCGCGTGTGGAAGCCGGTCAGGACAGGTATATCCAGGGCATTGGCCGTCCGCATCGCCGATGCGCCCAGCGGGCCCTCCGTCGCGATGTATATCGCATCGGGCCGACGTGCGCTCCAGCGCCTGCGCAGCGCATTGCCCGCGGGCAGGCCAAACTGCACACTCGGGTAGCGCGGCATGGCCACGCCGCGTGCACACACCAGGCCGACCTTGCCGTCGCGACCGTCGACGCCCGGCCGCACCACTTCGACTTCACAGTCGCGTGCGGCCAGCCCTTCGGCGAGTGTGCGCACGGTCAGGGCGACGCCATTCACTTGCGGTGGCCAGGTTTCCGTGAC
>DASRUB010000427.1:0-49303 GCA_035655635.1 Rhodanobacter sp.
GAGTAGTTCCTCTGGTCGTAGCTGGCCGGCACCCCGGCGCAGCCGGGTTTGCCGGCGCCTCCGCCATTGCAGGGGTCAACCGCTGGCAAATTGGTCTGGCGCAGGCCGGCATAGAGTTCATTGATCGACGGGGCGCGGAACCCTTGCGCCCACGTGCTGCGCAACATCAGGTCGGCCCACGGGCGCCAGACCAGGCCGAGCTTGCTGTTGGTGGTGTTGCCGAAGGTGTTGTAGCTCGAGTAGCGCGTCGCCGCGGACAACTCCAGCTTCTTGACCATGGGCAGCTCGGCCAGCAGCGGCACGTTGAACTCGACGTAGGCTTCCTTCAGGTCGTACGAGCCATCAGTCGGCAGGCGTGGCGCCGAGGTGGTCTTGCGGTCGTAGGTGATGTATTGCGGGGTCTCGTTGAAATATGCACCGGGCCTGTCGTAGCCGGACTCCTTGCGGTATTCGACGCCCGCCGCGAACGCCAGCATGCCCGCCGGAAGTGCGAACAGGTCACCGGTGAGGTTCGCAGTAAAGTCATGCTGCTTGGTGCCGTTGTGGTCCACGCCGTTGGCGCGGATGTAGTTGGCCATGTCCGGCGTGATGGTGCCGAAGATATCCAGCGGTACACAGTGGTTGGCTGCGCAGCGGGCGTTCGGGCCCAGCGCCAGCGCGATCTTGTCCAGATCGATCTGGTTGGTGGAGGTCCACTTCGCCTGGTTCTGTGCGTAGGTATAGAACGTATTCCAGGTCCAGCCGTTGGTGAGGTCGCCCTCGAAACCCGCCGCCAGCCGCAGCGTGTCCACGTTCTGGGTGTTGATGCGCGGGCCAACCTCGGGCAGCATCCGCACGATCTCGAAGCTGGTGCCACTGCCCTGGAAAGGCACACCAAACGGATTGTACGGCTGGTCGGCCGGAATCGTCATGCCGTCGCCACCGCGGATGCGCGGCGTCGCCGGTGAGAAGCGCTGACTCGATTCGCGCGTGTTGTACATGCCCTCCGTCACGAAGGTGACCGAGTTCCCGACATGGAAGCGCAATTGGCCATACACGGCGGCCAGATCCAGCGGCCCGATCAAGGTGGTGTCGGGTGTCTCGTTGTAAACGTCGGTAGCCGGGTTATCGAGACGATAGCCGCCACTGACATCACGCACGAATGCCTTGGTGCCGAAGCTGCCGGTAGGGATGCTGTTCTTGAAACGACCTGCCGGGGTGTTCCGGCTCAGGCCCTGCAAGGGTGTACGTGAAAAATCGCGGTCCCCGGCAAGAATCTGATTGCTTCTGGACACCGTCGCCGACACCAGTCCAGAACCCCAGTCGCCTGACTTGCCCCACAGGAAGTCCTCGTTGTGGGTGAAGCCATCGCCCTTGTCGGTCTGACCGACATAGCTGCTCGCCTTCAGGCCGTCGAACTCACTGTAGGTGATGATGTTGACCACGCCGGCGATCGCATCGGCACCATAGATAGCGGTGGCGCCATCCAGCAGCAATTCCACCCGCTCGACCGCCGCCAGCGGGATCGTGTTGAGATCGACAAAATCGCGAAAGCCGCGAGTACCTGCGCCGTTCACCCAACGCCGTCCGTTGACCAGAACCAATGAACGGTTGGCACCGAGATTGCGCAAGTTGATCGAACTGGAACCATGGCTGGTGCCACCCGACCCGGTAGAGTTGAAGCTGGAGCCGATCGAGGGCAACTTCTGCAACAACTCGCCTACCGAAACCGCTCCGGTTGCTTCGATCTCGTTGCGCTCCATCGTGAATACCGGGCTGGCAGCAGTCTCGTCCTTGCGCCGGATGCGCGAGCCGACCACGCTGACCGCTGCAAGCGTTTTCACCTGGTTGCCATCTTTCGTTGCAGCCGTGTCGCTGGAGCTTTGTGCATTCGCTTCCAGTGGCATACCGACAATGCCCAGTGCCGCCGCAATCGTCACCACGATCAGATTCTGGCGCAAGCTGCGCCGTGCGTTGCCGATCTTTGCCATATCGCTCCCCCATCCCGAAAAATATCACCCATGCTTCCGCAAGGGCACCCACGTCTTGGGACCGAGTAATTCATGCACCGCGCGCATATGCAATCTTATCGGTGAAAGTAATGTATCCATGTTTTTTTGATATGAGATGTCCGGGCCGCTGCATAGGCTTGCACTCACCGCGCAGAATGTGAGTTGCTACACCGGCACGCTTGGCCACACAGCGCCGTGGCGTCATGGGCCGTGACGGGGAAGAACATGACTGATTTCTGCAATCATCAGCGACGTCGATTGGTACTGGGCCTTGCTGCAGCCCCGTTGCTGCTTTACGGCGGCAAAGCCCGACCGTCGGCGCGTCCATGGACGATGACCCTTACCGGCCAGGCCCTGATCGCTCATGATTTTTGCCGCGAGGGCTACCCTGGACTCACCGACGTGATGCATGAGGTTCAGCGCGGCGCCATTGCCATGACCGACCTGGAGGCTGCCATCCGCGTTGATGGCTCAGGCATCCCAAGCCGCGAAGGGATGTTTCTGCACGTGGCTGATACCAGGGTCTTGCGCTGCTTGCGCCAGTTCGGCTTCGACATGCTCGCGCTGGCAAACAACCATGCCGGCGACTTCGGCCGCGACGGCATCTTGGCAACCCGCCAGGCCGCCCGGGAGGCCGGCTTCCAGACAGCGGGCAGTGGCCGCAACCTTGCCGAAGCCAGCAAGGCCGCACGCTTCGTTGCTGAAGCGCAAGCAGTGTCGCTGATCGCGATGGCCACAGGCAAGATCCGCCCAGGTGCGGCAGCCACGTCCAGTCTGCCTGGCATCAACGAGCTGCGGCTGGCCTCGCCGGGACAACTCGACAGCGCCGATGTCGCACGCATCCTTGCCTCCATTCGTGAAGCAGCCCGCTCGACTCGCGTCGTTGTCTGCCTGCACAACCACGACTGGGGTGACGACATGCGCGTCACCCGCAACTGGACCCGCGTATTTGCCCATAACTGCATTGAGGCCGGTACCAGCGCATTCTTTGCGCATGGTGCGCCACTGTTGCAGGGTATCGAACTGCATCGCGGCGCACCGATTTTCTACTGTCTTGGCAGCTTGATCTTCCACTCTCGCACGGCTCCAGGCTTCTACACACCCGAAGTGTGGGAAAGCGCCATCGCACACTTGCATTACCGAAGTGACCACCTCGATCGCATCGAACTCGTACCGATCATGCTCAATGAACGCGGCGATGACGCGACCCGCCAGAATGGAACACGCGGCCGCCCGCGCGTGGCCTTGGATGAAGATGCACAGCGCATCCTTGTGCGGCTGCAGGCCCGCAGTGAGCAATTCGGTACGTCAATGCAAATTTGCGGAAACCGTGGCTGGATCACGCTGAACCGAACGAGTAGTCACTCGGGAGCTCTCTTCCGAAAGCACCTGCAATGACCCGAAGCTGCAGGTCCAGCGCATTGCGGCCAAACGCGGCAAGGTCAAGGCGATCGAGGACGACGAGTTGCGCAATCTATTGGAGCAAATCGAGCACAAGAAAGCCTCCATCCGTGCTGTGGTGGAGCATCCGTTCCGGGTGGTCAAGCGGCAGTTCGGCTACGTGAAAGTACGCTATCGCGGACCAGCCAAGAACGGCGCACAGGTCATGACCTTATTCGCGCTGGCTAATCTGTGGATGGCACGCAGGCGGCTGTTGGCTACGACAGGATAGATGCCTCTGGAATGTGGAAGATCCCGTTCCAGTGATGCAAAAGTGTGATACGAGATGCCACAAAAGCAGTCAATCGTGTCCAATCCACGTGCAGCTGATCACCTCACCGAATGAGCCGTCCAGTCCGCGGTTGATCAGACCTTCCCTAGGCGGCAACAGTAATGCCGGGGGCATGTGTACGGCGCGCTGACTGGACCACGATCTCAACGCGCTGGTCGAGTGACACCAGCGCCTGCATCATCCGTTCGAGCGAGATATTTTGGAGCTTGTAGCGGCGAACCTGAGACACTTTAGGCTGCGTCATTCCTGTGATGGCGGCAGCCTCTGTCTGATTGAGCCCACGCTTGTCAATCAACTGGTTGAGCTTGAGAGCAAGTGCAGCCTTTGCCGACAGTTCATCCGCGTCGTCAAATCCAAGATCAACGAGTACGTTGTCGGTGCCTTGCGGGTTGTCTTTACGAGTCATTTCTTTCTCCCGCTCACCCCGTAACGGGTGAGCACAGCCTTCAACCGCTTTTCGACCAACTCCACGTCGGGCTGCGGTGTGGCGATACCCGACTTGGACTTCTTCTGGAACGCATGCAGCACGTGCACCGCGTCGCCTATTCGCACGGTATAAACGGCGCGGAAGGTATCACCTCGGTGGTCCTCCACCAGCTCGTACACTCCTGAGCCGAGCCCTTTCCAAGGCTTGGCCGACTCTGGTGTGGCACCCAACTGGACGACGAACAACGCGACACCCATGTCTTTCTGGACGGAAATGGGGAACTCCTTGAAATCTTTCTTGGAGGAACCCTCCCAGTACAGAAGCTTGCGTTTTTCAACCATGAATTATACCCGTTCGGAGATAAAAGGCAATGACTATGGTTGACAGGACCATCGCGCACCATTTCGCCGGAATCGAAACCGCATCCCACCCGCGGACTACTTTTGCATCGCATCGCCCCACCGCGCTCTCCGAGCCTAGTTTCGGATTACCCGGGCCGGGATCAGCGCAGCACTAAATGGTTCCTTGGTTCTCGCCGGTTACCAGCGTGGCGACCGCGACTTGGACGTATCGACGTCGACATGGATCAGCATCGCACGATGCGAACATCCGTGCAGGCCCCCGGCGCTAGAGGCGCGTCCGCGTACGGGGCCTCTTGTTAGCACGATATAAACACAGCGAACACCAGCGGATTCAACAATGCGTTTGCACACGACCTGCACACGACAATCCACAAAGCATTGTTTGTAAATAACTTTCCATGCCATCCATCATCGGCGCGACGGAAAGCTGCCAGGCCGGGGTGGCGGGCTCGATGCGGGAAATGGCGGAAGTCATGACCTCGCCATTGTCGCCGATTGCGGACGTCAGCGTGAACCCGACGCCTCGGTTGCCCGCGTCATGGCGATCGGCTGATCAGCAGTCCGGGCGCCTTGAAATCGATCCGCGCCGGAAACGGCACCTTTCGCGTTTCCTTGTCGAGCAGGGTCGCATCGCCATATTTCAGTTGTATGCCGACGTCGCCATCGCCGGCGCCTGCCCCGGTGATACAACCACCGGTTATCGACAAAGCCACGCTGCAGAAATTGGCCGCCAGTTCAAGCGTGAAACGCAGCGAGGGGCATTTGATCGATTCGATCGTGACATCCAGCACCGGGTGGACGGTCTTCACGAAGCTGTGCTTGCCCAGATACACGATGGATCGCTCGCCGGGCGGGTGCCTGGCCGGGTCCGAATATTCGTGCAGTTCCTTCGCCATGCACCAGCCCTGCGCCACCAGTTCGAAGACGTCGCAGTCCAGCACGCTGCGCAGTGCATCGGTGGCTTCCGATCCGATGAATCCCCACGCCAGCGTGCGCGGACGAATGTCCGAATCCTTGCAGAGCGCCTGCTTCATCAGGTCATCCATCGACGCGAGCGAAGCCGGCAACAGCTCACGGACCTGGCAACCACTGGACTCAGTCATGCTGGATCTCCTGTCGCTCGATCGGCACCGGACCGGTGAAATGCACCTCGCCCGGTTGCAGCGACGCTCGCAACCCAAGTGCCGGCCCGGCCGGCGGGATCGTACGGTCAAACTGCGCTTCGCCATCGCGCGCCAGCGATGGCTGGATGCGCAGCACCGCACGGGTGTAGATGAGCCGTCGCTTCGCACCGATACGCGTGAACGCCAGGCCCGCGGCGGCACCCAGGATCAGCAGCGGGACCACGACAAGACCCATGGTTGAAAACCATGCGTATGAACGCCAGAGCAGCACCATCTGCCCTGGCGGCGGCGGGGGTTTTCCTGCAAGCGGTTCCTGTCGAGAGATGCGACCCGTCCCGGAGAGTGACAACTCCGGAATCGGCTCACCCGCGGTCAAGCCTGCCTTCCGAAGGATCGCCAGCGCCTCAGCCGGAGTCATGCCTGTCACGGGCGGCACCGTCGCCACGCGCGGCGTTGCGGGCGGTGGCACGGGCGCCGGGCCGAGCGACTCCCAGTATCTGACCAGGGTGCCCTGCGGGACCGTCGTGCCCGCGGGGGGATCGGTGCGACTCATGCTGCCGCCAGCCACTGAACTGAACTCCTTGCCGCCAAGGATCGGGACAAGGTGCCTCCCTCTGATGGCTTCCATTCCGCGAGCTTCCGCCAACCCGCTGACCGGGGGCACGGCGGCCATCGCCTGCTTCGTGGGAATCGGGCTCACGGTAGCTGCCGGGGTCGGCTCGGTATTGCTTTCCGGAGGAACTGGCCGAGCAGGACCCGTCGAGATGGACAGCGTCACCTGCCTGCCCGGCACCAGCCTTGTGGCCGCCGGCGGATCCTGTCGGAACACCACACCGGTCGGTGCATCGTCCGCTTGCGGCACCGCTTTCGCAACGCCGAGATCGGCCTGTTTGAAGCTGCGGTCGACGACGTCACGGGTGCATCCCACCACGTCGGGCATGCCGTGTCGACGCAGCAAGGGAACAAGCGTGGCTGGCTGGCATTTCGGCGAGGTCGGGATCGGCCCCGCTGGCTGCGCCAGCGCCGGCACGTGCACCGTCATGAGGAGCAGCGCCAGGGTCGCCATGGCCGGGTACCGTGCCGTTTTCGATATCGTCGGTTTGCGCCACATGCTGTCCTTGGGTACCCCGCTGCTGCAAAACTGGTTCACCAGGTTTTGGCCTGATCATTCCATCGATCATTTGCACCTATCCCGACTTTGCCTCGTTGGCGCCGCTCTTTTTTGTCGCCCTGGCTCCCTTGCGAACCTTTTTCACGGAGGCCGGTACCGCCACCGCCCTGGCGTCGACCACCGCCGACTGCTTGCCGCTACCGATGGCACTCGCCTGCTGCTGTGCGCACAGCGAATCGAAGCGACAGCAGCATTCGTGGTAGTCGCCGTCGTCGCTGACACCGAGCACCGCGCTGTGATGCAGACCGCGTGGCGGCAATGCGACGGGACCGCTGCTGCCGTCCGCTGCGGTCACCTGCGGCCAACCGAGATGGTCGTTGCCAATCACGCGCGCGGGAATCAGCCAGTACTCGCCGGTGGCGTACAGGCCGCCCGGTTCGAACGTGATCTGGATGCCGTCCTCCAGGGTGATCGGCGCGGTGGCGCCTTCGATCACCGCCAGCACGCCTTGTGTGTTCACTCCCGCGCGCTGATCCCAGCGGCGCAGCAGCGGGTGTTGCAGTTGATCGCTGCTGAGCGGCCACCACGCGCCGCCCCTGGGTGCGGCCAGGGTGACCGCGCAGTTCGCCACGTCGACGGCGACCACCAGCAGCAGCGGGTACGCGCGCTGCCCCAGCGTGTAGTTGTCGTCGACCAGTTCGACCCAGTCGTTCGCCACCAGGCCCAGCCGCGCATCGCGGCCAAGCCGGGCCAGCGGCACCACCAACTGTGTGCTGCCATCGGCCAGCGTGGTGGTGGCAATGCTGCCGGCGACCGGGAACACCACCGAGCCGTTCTCGCGCGACCACTTGAAGCTGGCAGCACTGGCGGCGCCCGCGACCCCGGCGGGGCCGCCCTGGTGGATCTCGACCCGGTACAGCTGGTTCTCGCAGCCGCGGTAGCTTGCATCGGCGGCGATCACGCAGGGATCGTTGTCGGATTCGACCGGCCCCAGCTTCGCGCTCAGCCGCGGCAGCGCCCAGGTGCCGCGTGCGCCAAGCAGCTGGCGCACCATCACGCAGGGATCGTCGTTGGTGTTGGCGTTACCGTTGCCGTCGATGCCGTCGCGCAGCGTGCGGACATCGAGCAGTTGCTGATTGATCGCGGCCTGCGTCGTCGCATCCGTGCTGGCCTGCAGGCGCACGTCGAGCGCGGCGGTGATGCCATCGAGCTGCTGGTCGGCCTGCGCCTGGCTGAGCATGCGCAGTTGCCACACCACCTGGGCGCGTGAACAGGTGTCGACCCCGTTCAGGGCGACGTCGCTGATTGCCGGCGATTCGGCCGCGGACAGATGCCGTTCCCAGACATCCAGATAGAGCGCATAGCTTGCCGACGGATTTTCGAAGCCTGTGGTGGTGGTACCGCTCACCCCGTAATCCGGAGTCGGTCGATACGGCTGCGCCGCCAGCGTGACCAGCGCCTCGTTCTCGCACAGGATGCCGTCCACATAAAAATGTCCCGGCGCCAGCCGCCAGTCGGTCAACGGCAACGGCTTGACCGTGCCGTTGGGATCCGTGGTCGAACCGGTCAGCGCGAAGCCGGTACCGGCCGCCCAGCACGGGCCGAGCAGATCCCTGATCAGGCTGCGCAGCAGATGCAGCTGGATGTTTCCCTGCTCATTCCAGTCCGCCTCCAGCAGCACGCGTCCCTGCTGCTGGAATACCTGGCTGTAGTGCCGGGTCGGATCGAAGGTGACGCGTGCGAAGTCGCCTTTCATGTCGATCTCCTAAGTCGAAAACAGAATGCCGGCATCCGTGCCTGCCGGCACGTATTCGGCCAGTCGCAGCGCGAGATTCGCCTCGCGTTGCGGTTCGTACAGGTCGTGGTAGACACCCATCGCCGAGCGATCGGACGCACCGCTGCGAATCTCCGCGCAACAGGCATCGGCCACGCGCAGGTAATCCGGCGATGGATAACGCTGACTCTCGAATTGCGGCACCACCCGCAGCCGCTCGCGCCACCGCGCGCCCGCGTCGGTGGCGGCCACGGCCGCCAGCGCAAGATCGGGCTGGCAGTGAAAACGCCGTGGCGTGCGCGAGCCGTCGGCCACGTAGCAGAAGCGCACGCAACCGGACTGGCGCCGCAACACGCGCAGCGCGCTGGCGAAAATCGTGTCCTGCGCCACGGCCACGCTGTGCGCCTGCACCTCGCCGATCACCGTGCAGCGGCTGAAGCCGGCCTCCACATAGGCCACCGCCTCGTCGGGCGCACCCAGCGCGACGCGCTCGAGCCCGGCGGCATCGAGGATGCTGTCGCACAGGGTCAACGGCGGTGGCTCGCCACGGCGCTGCGGGCTGATCACCGAGATGGCGCCCACGATGCTGTGCTCGACGCGCAGCCCGGCACGGCTGCCGTCCAGGGTGATGCTGGGCTCGCCAGGACGCTTCGGATCGCAATTGCAGTGCAGCGCCCAGCCGGGCACCAGGGTGCAGTGGCGGATCACCAGTTCGCACAGGTCGTCGGTCGGCGGCGCGCCCGTGCCATCGTCGTTCGGGCCCTGCACTTCGATGCCGCGCCCCACGATCAACAGACCATCCAGCAGCACGCGGCTGCCGCTGTGGCCGGCGATGGTGAGCGCGTCGGGCTGACTGGCGCGTACGTCGAGCAGGCGCAGGATCGGCCGCGTGCGCGCGGCTGCGCGCAGCTGGATCGCCTCGCCGGCATCGAGCTGCAGGTCGAGACTGCCTTCGTACACCCCGCTCTCGGCCAGCTCGATAATCAGCGCGTGTGGCGGTTGCGCCGCGGCCTTCGCCTGCGCCCACGCCGCCAGCGCGTCGGCAATGCTGCCGAAGTGATTTGCAGGCCACGCCGCCGCCGGATCGGCGCCCGGCAATCCCGCGTGCACGATGTAACGCGTCGCGTGCTCCAGCTCCGGCGTCGGCCATGCATACTCGCCGCCGCCGAGATCGGCGGCGAAGCCGTACTGGTAGGACACCCACACGCCGCGCTTGGGCCGCTGGTTGGCCGGAAACATCAATCGGCCCAGCTCCGGATCGACCGCCACCTTGCCGCGCGGCACCGGGTAGCGCCAGCCGGACAGGTCGGCGGGGATCAGCACCTCGCGCGCCAGTGGCAGGCCTTTTCCCTTCACCGGCCAGTCCGGCGCCTGGATCAGCAGACTGTTGCCCGCGCCATACAGCGCGGCCGACACGCTGGCGTAATCGGCCTGCGGCCCGCGTTCGGCAAAGCGGTAACGTCTTAGCGGCACCGGCAGATTGATTTCCCCGGCGACATGAGTCGGCGCGGTTTCCTCCAGCGGAAGCTGGAACAGCGGTGTGTCGTTGCCGAGGATGCTGAAACTGAAACAGTGCGGCCCGAACTCCTCCACGCAGTACGCCGGCGTGGTGGTCACCGGATAGCTGCGCAGGCGGAATGCGAACACGCCGACATCCGCAATGCCGTAGCGACCGCGCCGACGCGCACTGCCCATGCGTCGCACGTCGACGCTGTGCGCAAACGGATCGAACGCGCCGTCGGCCCAACCGATCCGTTGCAGCCGGCCGGGATCGCGCAGGTCGGCGCTGCCGCCGCGACGCGGATGCTGGTGATCGAGGTGCTGCATCCAGCCGAGCAGGCGATGGAACTCGACCGCGCGCGCCGGCCAGTCGGCGGCGTCGCGAGACAGGTCTTCGAGCAGGGACAAGGTGCCCTTGCGGCGGCGCGCGTCGATCGTGTTGGCCACATCCGCACGCGGCGCCAATACATGGCCGAGCCCGGCGCTGCAGGCATTCCCAGCCGCATTCAGCGTGGCCGCTTCGGGCAGCAGGGTGTAGCCCAGCAGATCGCCGATGTACGGCACCACCCAGTCGTCGCAGGTCTCGATGAACCAGTTGTCGTATAGCCGTGCGATGTCCTGTTCCAGCACGTCGGCCTGGCTCGCCAGCACACGCAGGAAATCGCGCAACGGGTAGCCCTGCTCGGCGTCGCGCATGCGATGGACCACCGGCAGCAGGTCGTACAGCCGATCCGGTTGCGCAGTCATGGCGTGGCCTCCTGCAGCAGCAAGGTGTCGGGGACGTTCGGCGGCAGATAGGCCAGCTGCGCCGGCAGCACCGTGCCGTCACTGGCATAGCGTGCAGGCAACACCTGCACGCGCGGCGGTGGCATGGCGGGCAGCGGCGCCGACGCGGCGGGTGCCGGCGCATGCGTCATCAACGAGGCGCCATCGCCCGCCTTGTCGTTGTCGCCGTCGTCGCCGAAGCCGGCCAGCAGGGTCGCCTCGTCGATGCTGCCGAACGCGTCCACATCGACCCAGGCGACGCCGCGCACCGCCTGCATGCAGGCGACGATCTCGCTGAGATAAATGTTCTGCGCCAGCGCCCGGCGCTCGAAGCCGAACGCATCGAGCAGCGCCGCGCGCAACTGCGGTTCGACCGACTCCCACACGTAGTCCGGCGCCAGGCCGACCTTCGCGCTCAACGTCAGCGCCACCAGCTCGCGCACGCCAAGACGCAGCGGCAGCGACGGATCGCCATACAGCTGCAGCGCCTGCAGCAGGTTGCGGTAGAGATCGGAGCTGGTGTCGATCGGCGCGTCATCGGCACCGGCGATGGTCACCTGCACCAGGTTGCCCAGCTTGATCGCCGCCGCCTTGCCGACACCGCCGAACGTGCGCGCGAAGTCGGCGTAATCCGGCACCGAGACCAACCGGTCCAGCGCCAGCACCGCCAGCGGCACGTTGCGCCGCGCCTGGTCGCGCGTCTCCGCGTCCGCACCGCCGGAAGCACGCAGCGGATTGATCACCGCCTTGACGCCGAGCGGCTTGGTCGCCAGCAGGCTGACCTGTTGCGCATCCACGTTGCCCGGTGTGCCGATGCCGTTGCGATACGTCGCGACGATGTTTTCGACGCCGGTGGGCAGGCGTGCGCCATGCGTGCCGTCGCCGAACACCACCGACGTCTTGCCGGCGTTGTCGGTGGCGGTGACGAAGTTGCGGTCGGCCGCGCCGACGAACGCGAGATTTTCCGTCTCATGCCACGTCATGTCGTTGACACGCACGCCGAGCGTGCTCTGCACGCCATCGACGGTGGCAGCCGAGACATAGGTCAGCGGCGACTGTTTCAACGCGAATGCCTGCATCGGCAGCGCACCGTTGCCGCTGCCGAGTACCTCGTTGCGGGTCTGTCCGTGGGTCGCGCGCACCACGTTGGCGCACACCGCGACGCTGTCGCGCCGGTAGCTGTAGGCGAGGCCCTGGTTGGCGAACACCAGCGTGCTGTGCACGGTGTCGCCGGGCAGCGTGGCATCCACGCCCTGCTCCACCGCGGCCAGCATCACCAATTCGGCGGCAGTCACCGCGTCGGTGCCCGGCACGTCCGTGCGCTGGCCGGTGACGATCAGCCAGCGACCGGCCTTGAGGCCGTCGACCGTGCTGTCGAGGGTGAGGCGAGTGGCGCTGTCGCCGGTGGCCGGCAGGGACGTCGCGCCAGCCGTAGGGCTGCCGACCGGGTCGGTGACCACCATCTCGGCCAGTGGCAAAAGCTCGCTCTGCGCATACACCTGGGTGCCACGCAGTACGGTCATGTCCGGCGCGTTCCACACGACCGGGTCGCCTTTGGCAGCCGCATCGACCAGGCTGATCTCGGTGGTCTTGCCGCTGATCCCATAGTCGGTGCGCGGATGGATCTGCACGCTGTGTGCCTGCGCCACCGTCCACGCCACGCCGTTGCCAGCCGGCGGCACGAGCAGCAGATAGCTGCCGGCCAGCACGCCGGCATAGGCGTTGTCCAGCGACAGCACGTCGTTCTTCTTTTCAACCGATGGCCAGTCGAAGGTGCTGGTGGTCGTGGTGGTGGTCGGGGCGGTGGTCGTACCGGAAGGCGTTTGCACGAGGCTGATCTGCATCGGCGCGTTGTAGCCGAACAGCGCGGCAGCGACGCGCAATGCGTAGACCCCGTTCAGCGCCGGCGAAGGTTCGCCCTGCGGCACGCTGGTCCAGGCGCGATAAAAGTTGTCGACCAGCCGCGCCTCGAAATTCAACAGCAATTGCGGTCGCACATCGCTGGCTGCGCCCAGCGCGCTGGTGACGCTGCGCTGCAGGCGAAAGCTGTTCGCCGGCTGCGGCGTCGGCATCATCGTCAACGCACCGAACAACTGCCTGAAGCCGCCCGATCCGGGTGGCTGCGGCGGCGTGGTTGCGCCAAATGCCGCTTGCACCGCGCTGATGAAAGCGGCAGCTGCAGGTAGATGCCAAAACGATTGATCGGACATTTCGTCCGGGAACGCCTGTTTGAACCCGGAATAGCTGCCGCCGTTATCGGCACCCAGCAAGAGCTGCCCGCGCACCTTCGTAATCGTGTCCACTGCTGCCTGTTCACCACTCAGCGCAGCGATGGCGGCAGTCGCCGCCGTCACGATCTGCGCCGTCGCCGCATCCATCGACTGCAACACCACCTTGCTGCGCTGGCTCTGCTGCTGCACCTCGACCGATTGCACCTGGCGTACCACCTGCGTGCCGCTGACGAGATCGCCGAACAGGAACAACAGCCGATCGTTCGGCTTGAGGTTGCTGGCAGTGCTGGCGATCCACAGCTCGCCGAGGCCGGCGATCGTGTCGAACGAGATGTTCTGCGGTTGCGTCAGGCGCGGTTTCAGTGCGTTCCATTCGTCGCGCGCGTCCAGCGGCTCGGCGGTCTCGAACGTCTGCATCTGCTCGCCGGGAGCGGGGATCGACTGCGCCTGCGCGCCGGCGGGAATCGTCACCGGCGGCGAGTCCTTCTCGACGGTGTAGGCGAGGTAGACGCTGGCGGCCACGCCCGGACGCAGTCGGTAATCGACCAGCCGCGCCAGCTCCAGCACCGAGCGGCGTTCGGTGGCGGCGCGCAAATAGCCTTCGTTGGCGATGCGCTCGGTGTAGAAGCTCAATACGTCCGCGGTGACCGCCCAGGCGTCGAGCAAGGCCATCGACGGATCGTCGTTCTCACGCGTGCGCAGTCCGGCCAGCGCCGGCAGCGCGGCATCGCTGAGATCGTTCTGCATGGTGGCGCGGAAGTCCGCATAGGTGCCGACGCGATAGGCGAGGCTGTCCAGCCCCGGCCGGTTGTAAAGCGGCAACGGCGTGCCGGCGACCGTTCCGCAGCCGCAGGCACAGGCGTGCTTGCCACAGGCGCTACAGCAGCTCATCGGCCACCTCCTGGCGTGAACGCGATACTTCCGTGGTCGGGATGATCCGGATCGTTGTCGACCTGCGCGATCTCGCGCGGCCCGATGGACAGCACGCCGTCGGCGGGCACGTCGCCGCTGTGCCCGCCATCGGCGCGGGCCAGCGTGGTGACCTCGACGTGGGCGACGCCGGTGATCGACTGTGCCTCGGCCAGCAGCGCGCTGGCGAATACCGGCGCACCCAGGCGCAGACGATCCGGATGGAAGAAGCCGGGCGTGCCGTCGCGGCGCAGGCCGGCGCTGAAGCGATCGAGCAACTCGGCCATGATCTGGGCCACGAGGAAATCCGGCAGCACGCAGACTTTCAGTTCGATCAGCAACGGCACGTAAGACGCGCCGCGCACCTCGACGTCGTAGCCGATGCGGCGATAGCGTTCCAGTTGCGCCTTGATTTGTCGCGCCAGTCCCGCCGACAGCGATTCGCGGCCCAGCGGATCGACCACCACGTCGGCCGCGTACCAGCTGCCACTCCATTCGAGCGCGGCGGCGGCACCCTGCAGCTCCGGCGACTGTGCAGCGAAGCTGGCGTAGTCGTCGGCGATGATGGCGCGCAGCGGCGTCGCCCGAAACGCACCGGGCGCATAGCGCTTCACTTCGGCCGTGCTTTCGGGATCGATGCCGCCGCTGGCCGGCAACGGGTTGCGCGGCTTGAGGTCGGCGGAAAGTTCACCGGACTTCAGCGCCAGCCACACGATGCTGTCGCGGCCCACATTGCCCGCGCGGCCGTTGCCGACGCGCAAGGCGGCGCGGAAGAAATCGCCAGCCTGCGGCTGCGTGCCCTGCACGCCATCGCCGAAGCGCAGGTGCGCGTCGCCGTCGTCGTCGACCTCGACCACGACGTGGCGGTCGTCCGGGCCACTCTCCAGCAGGTCGTACACCGGCTGCCACTGCCAGCGCGGATCCGGCTCGCCGGCGACCAGCACCGCGTCGAGACGGCCACCGTAAATCGTGACTTGCGGCAAGGCCAGGCGCGGATCGCGGGCGAACAACTGGCACACCGGCGCCGCGGACGGCAGCGGTTCGGCCCAGGTCAACGGCGCGTCCGGAAGCACGTGGCCGGTATCGGTGGGCGGGCAGCGCACGTCCTGCACAGCACCCTCACAACGGCAGCAACCGTATTGCGCGCTGCCGGGCACCAGCCAGCAATCTTCGACCAGCGAGCCGCAGCGCATGCACGCATCCGGCATCGCGGCGAGTGCGGCGGTCAGGCCGGGATAGTCGCCATCGCTGTCCTGTGGTGTGCAGATCGCGACCGACGCGCACTGCCCGCGCACGTGTTCGCCGTGGTCGACCAGCAGCACGTTGCCGCGGACCAGGCTGACATCGTGCAGCCACGCACAACCAGGCGACGGCTGGCGCACCGACAGGCACAGGTCAAACGGTAATGCGTCGCACGCATCCCAGGCGATCTCCAGCAACAGCGTGCCATTGAGCGGATCGACGGACGTCTGGACGTCTGTCAGACGCAGCGCATGCCGATGCGCCGGATCGGCATCGGCGGGATTGCCGGTCTGCGGTCCCAGCACTTCCTCGAAGATGAGCAGGTCGCCGGCCGCCAACTTCAACGCACGCTGCGCTGGCGCGGCGGCGGCCGCGGCGGCCGGGGCGGGATCGTTCGCCGCCGGGGATGTCGACGGAGGAGCCGATGCAACCGGCGGCGGTGGCGATGGCGGGGCTGGTGCCGGTGGCGGCGCGTCGACCAGCGTCGCGCGCGTGCTGCCACGCGGCAGGCAGCACATTTCGTCGCCCCAGGTGTACAGGCGGATCGCGCTGTGCGCGGCGACCACGTTGAAGGTGGTCGCGCCATCGAGCGGCAGCGGCTCGAAGATCAATGCGCCTTGCGCCCGCGCCGTGTCGAGTGCCACTGCATCGATCACGCCCGGCTGCGCGCTGCCCTGGCCGGCCGGTGGCACCAGCAGCAACAGGTTTTCCAGCGCCAGCGGCAGGTCGTCGTCGCCGGCGTAAGCCAGCGTGACTAGCGCGCGCGCGTTGCAGCCCTCGTGCATGCGGTAATCGACCAGCCGCGCATGCCGACGTACCGAGATGCGCCGGCGCGCGGTGCCGAGATAGGCTTCGGTGGCGACCGCATCCTGGTAATAGCTGAGGTAGTCGGCGGTGTACGCCAGCACCTCGACCAGGGTGATGCCGAGGTCTGCCGCGTGGCGCTCCTGCCATGCCGGCATGTCCAGCGCCATGCGATCCAGCAAGAGCTGGCGGAAACTCTCGTAATCCTTGGCCAGGTAATTGATTTCGGGAGGCGCGATGGCCGCGGGCACGCAGGGCTGGTCCTGCGCGCAATCCAGCGCGTTCGCGCAATCCAGGCGAAACCGCAGCGTGGTGCAGGCATAGCGCGGATCGAAGCCCGGATACGCCAGCCAACTCGCCGGCTGGTTGCCGGAGGACGCATCGACCAGGCACAGGCAGTACGCGGTGTGGTCGCCTTCCCGGTCCAGCACCACGCGCAGGCAGGCGTCATCGTGCATGTCCGGTTCCAGCTCGGGGGTGACACTGAGCACGCGCAAGCCAGTGATGCGATCGCCACCGCCCAACCGCACATTGGCCACACCCAGCCCCTGCGGAATTGCACCGAACAAATGCACGCACAGGCTCACGCCGTCGTCGCCCACTTCGACATAATCGATGCCGTTGAGCGTGCCGGACAGGCGCAGTCGCTCGCGCCGCGCCGGCACGCTGCAGGCGGGCAGGAGTGCGCAGCCGACCGGACCGAGGCTGACGGCAGCAGCCGCGGTGCTCATGACACGCTCCGCGCAAAGCTGTCGGTGCGGGCCTCGCCGGTCGCCAGCACGGTGTAGCTGAGCGTGACCGTGAGCGTCGCGTCGTCGCTGTCCACGTTCAACGCGCCCACCCCGATCACGTCGCCGAGCCAGCGCTGCAGCGCCGCCTGCACCGTGAACTGCAGCGCGGCGGCAAGCTCCGGGCTGTTCGGCGCGAATACCATCTGCAGCAGGCCGCTGCCGAAGTCCGGCCGGTTGACGCGCTCGCCCGGGCTGGTGAACAGCAACTGTTCGATCATGTCGCGCACGTGGTCGTCATCACCGGTCGCCGCGGTGCGACCGCGCGGGTCGAAGTGGAACGGATAGTCGATGTCGAGCGTTGCGTTCATGACGTCCTCACATCGCGCTGGCGCGGGTCTGGCTGGCGACGATCAGCAGCGGCGTGCCGGTCGGCGCGCAGATCGCCTGGCTGTCGAACAGCAGCAGCGGCTGGCCGTTGGAAGTCACCCGCGTGGCGGCGGTGACGAACTGCGCGGTGACACATGGCCCGTTCGCCGCCGGTGGCGGTGGCAGCGCGCAGCCGGCGACCAGCCACGGCGCCGGCATCATCACGCTGGGCTGGCCACTGACGGTGACACGCGGATTCGGCGCGGTGGCCTGCGCCTGCCCACCGTGCGAACAGAGCACGCTGGCACCGACATGGATGAGGAAGCCCGGCATCATGCATCTCCTGGGAGTGTGGGTGGTAGAAATCAAGGGAGCGAGGCAAAGCGATTTTGAGTCAGGTTTTTCGATCGTTTGAGGAAGATAGCCGTAGCTATCTGACGAGAAGGAGCGGAAAAGCTGGCCAAAAGCGCGAAGCCGCAGCCCCTTGAATTTCTGCCGCCCACGCTCCCTATGTCACCACCAGCGCACCGTTGTTGATCGTCACCGTCGGGCCCGCGAGCACGACGGTGGCACCCTGTCCATTCGAGATCGTGATGCCGACCTCGTTGATCGCGATAAACGCACCGGTCAGGCTCTGCAGCAGAATCCCGCCGATGGGCCCCGGCTGGTCGCTGATCGAAATCGTGTTCTGCAAACCCGACTGCAGCACGACACTGGGACTGAGCGGATTGCCCGCCAGCGCCAGCGCGGGCAGTTCCGCTGCCGCGCCCCAAAAGCCGCCGACCCAGATCGGATAGTCCGGATCACCCTGCTCGAACTCGATCCACACGCCGGCGCCGATCTGCGGCAATACATAAATGCCGCTCTGCTTGCCGGCGATCGGCATACACGGCATCGCCCAGCTCGACGGCAGCAGGCCGGACACGTCCGGCACCAGCGCCTGGATGCGGCCACGCTGTTCCGGATCCACGTTCTGGATCACCGTACCGCGGTACTTGCCAAAAAATTTGTTCATGGCGGCACCAGCGGCACGGTGGAGAGCAGGCCCTTGCGCGACAGCTGGAAGCTCTGCCTGTACTGCCCGCGCTTGATCGTGTGGCGCACCTGGCTGACGTAGTGCAGGCCGTCGAACGCGGGGCCGACTCCGCGCACGCCAACCAGCTGGCGCGCCTTCAGCACGCGGCCGTAGCGGGTGACGTCGAGGCTGCCCTGGCCAGTCACGGTATCTGCCGATTTCGCCGCCTCGGCCATGCCCAGCAGCATCGCGCGCTGCGGCGAATACTTCGCGGTCTCCGGCAGCGGATTGAATTGCTGCGGCGGCGGATCGATCAGTCCCAGCGGCGGATTGAGCGGACCGATGTCCGGGATCGGGATCGGCAGCGGAATCTTGGTCTGCTCGTTCTGGATGTAGACCACCGGCAATTGCCGCGCGTTGCCGTTGTAGCTGAAGCTGAGCTGCTCGACGTTGCTGGCCGCGTCCATGTCCGCGTTCAACGCCGGCTGCGGCACGCCCACCTTCACCTTGGGTCCCCAGTACGCGATGCTCATGCCGGGCGCCGGACCCGGATCGAGATAGAACACGTAGCCGACGCGCGCAGCCAGCAGCCGGATGTATTCCAGGTCGTTGCCCTGCTGGGTCGGGATGCGGTTGGTCGGGATCGGCACATCGATCGCGATGCTGGGAATCACCAGCGGCACGATGCCGAGGAAGGCGTACTTGGCGAGCAGCAGGACGACGATCGCCTCGGCCGGCATGGCCGGATACGGCAGGCCCGGCAGCCCCGAAAACTCCAGCTTGGTCATCACCGCGGTGAGGTCGTCGCCAGTCACCTGCAGCGTGGTATGGCGCTGATCCGACCCCGGCAGCACTTCGGTCCTGGTCACTACGCCGTCGATCAGCACCTGCGGCGTGCCGTTGAGCGTGATCACCACGATGACGCGCAGCAGCGGCACCACGCCGCCGCCGCTGAGCAGGAACAGGGTTTGCAGTGGCGATCGCACGCTGAGGGTGAACTGCAGGGTGAACGCAGCGGCGCCTTCGTCGGGCGTATTCACCTCCAGCTGGGTCAGCGCATCGAGCACGAGCTGCGGCACCGGCACCGGCACCACCGGACCGACCAGCAGGGTCAGGTGTATTCCCTCAAGCACGGGGCACCCCCGGGATGCCTTGCGGCAAGGTGATGCGCAGCGACCGCCCGACGGTGTCGGTCAGTTCCTGCGGACGCAGCGCGCGATTCGCGTCGCACAGCTGCCAGAACAGTTCGGCATCGCCCACGAAATTCGCGGCGATCGTGTCCAGCCGCTCGCCCTGCAACACCCGGTGCCACTGCAAGGTGGCGAAACATTCCGGCGGCGGCACGAAACGGCGTGTGAGACAGGTCACCGACGTGCCGTCGGAACGCACGAAGGTTGTGGTGGGTGTCAGCGCGTAGCGGCTGGTCGGCGGGAAGGCGGGACTCATCATGGCACTCCGGTGATGCCCAGTGCGGAAAGCGGCTGGCTGGCGCTGCTGCCGGCCAGCTGCTCCTTCTGCTGCAGGTAATTCATGAACAGGCTGGCCGCCTTGTGACCGCTCGGCACGTCGTCCACCGACAGCACGCGCAGGCCCAGGCTGACCTTGGCGCGGATCGGATTCAGCGCCGTGTCGAACGCCTCCTCGGTGATGCTGAACTCGGTGATCCGCACCGGCAGGATGCGCGACTTGCTCCACACGAACAGCGCCAGCGGCGTCTCCATCGGCACGATCTCCAGCGTGCCGATCTGCGCCAGCGCGTCGTTCGCGCGCAACTGCGCGCTGGTCGGGTACAGCATCGTCTCCAGCGCGGCCAGCGAGGCGAAGATGCCGGACTGCGTGGTGACCTGGTTCTGCTCGGGAAACTCCAGCTGGTCGGTGGCGTCGATCTCCGCCTCCAGCTTCAGCGTCTCCACCGGCGGCCCCTTCAGGCGCAACACCTCGGAACGATCGCCGCCATCCGCGCTGACCGCCTGCACCTGCAGCGAGCGCGTCAGCGAGTCGGGGTTGTACTGCAGCGCGATCACCCGCAACACCGCCGAGGTGGCGGCATCGATCAGCACGATGCCGCCCTTGAGGATCCGCGGTGATCCGGGAAATGCGCTGCTCATGGCACGTGGCCGAAGCCGAGCAGCTTGTCCATCCGGCTCAGCACATAGGAGAAGCCCTGCACGCGCGGACTGCGATTGCCCTCGATCGTGTACAGCATGCCGTCCTGCACCGAATGCACCAGGCCGGTGTGACCCAGCCAGCCGGCCAGGCTCACCCGCCACCACACCACCACGTCGCCGGGCACCGGCACGTAACCGCTGCCCGGTGCGTTGGACCAACCCCGCTGTTTGAACTCGGCCAGCAGGCTGCGTGCACTGGCGATATAGGGGAACGGCAGCGCCGCCTTGTCGCCGGCCACCGCCTGCAGAAAGCACCAGCTGGCGAACGACGCGCACCACGACTGACCTTCCTCCAGACCGGCCGGCGCCAGATACTTGCGGACGAAGGGTCCGCAGTTGTCGCCGCCGATCTCGCGCGCGTTCGCCTTCAGCTCGCCAATCGCCGCCGCGAGCGCGGCGCGGCCGAGCGTGCTGCCGCCACTCGCCGGCAGCATCGTGTAATCGACCGCGCTCGGCGTCCTGATGAACGGCTTCGGGTTCTGCAGGCTCCACCAGGTCAGCGGCCCGGCCACGCCGTCGACGACCAGTGGCTGGCCGTGCTGATCGAGGTTCTGCGTCTGGAACGCGCGCAGCGCCTGCCAGGTCCTGGTGTCGAAGCTGCCGCTGGCATCGACCGCATAGCCGCGCTGCGCCAGCAGTTTCTGCAGCTGGAGCACCTGCGGTCCCTGATCGTTCTTGCGCAAGGTGTCCATCGTCATCGCTCCCGCGGCCATGCCTGACCATCGGGGATGTTCTTCGCGTCCATCACGGCTTCCCCGGCGTGTCGAAATTGAATGGCCCCGGCGTCTTGATGCCGAAGGATTTCTGCGCCGCTTCCAGCACCCCGGACGGGCACTCGACCGGGGCCGGATCGTCGCGTGCCGGAACACCAGGCACTTTTTCGCGCACGACCGTGCTGCGTTCGAGCACGATGGCGGCGCGACGCATCAACTCGTAAGCCTGCTCGCGCTGCTTGCCGAACGGTTGGCGCTGGAACCTTGCGCGCGCGGCAGGATCCGCAGGCGCCAGCGGGTCGGGCGTGCCCTGCTTGCCGAGGAACTCGTCCACGGCGCCGCGCTCCATGTCCGGTCCTTTCGGCTCGGGCTCCTGCCTGCCCTGTTTCGGCGGCAACTCGCTCTCGCCGCTTTGCCGGGCGCCGGACAGGTCGCAGTCGGCGCACACCTTCGGCTCCGCCAGCCAGTCGCGGGCTGCCTGTGCCCGTTCGATGGCCAATGCCTCGTTGCCCTCGAACTGCGGCGCATGCTCGGCGCCGCGCGGCCCTTCGGGCGAGGTGAAACCCTTGATCTCGGTGACCCGATAACCCTGTTCGTTCAGCGCCTGGATATCGGTGGGCAGACGGAAATCCTTGCGAACCTCGTGCCGGGCATGGCGGAAGAACACGTAGCGCGTCTGCTCGTCCGTCTGCGTCAGCGCCGGCACCTCCGGCACTGCGGGCACGTGGGTGATCTTCTCGCAGGCGAAGGTCAGTTTCTGCTTGCCTTTCTTTGTGCAGTCGACATTCTTCGTGGTCGCGCCACCGCTGAAGTCGAGGGTGAACATGCACGAACCCGCCCGCGGGTCGCAGCTGGCGCCGCCCTTCACGGTCACGTCCGGGGTCTGCACCTCGACCGAACCGCCGGCACCGGCGACGCCCTTTTCATCCAGTTTGACCGACGGCGTGAGCGACACCGTGAAGCTCGAACCCTGGATGAAGGTGATCTTCAGCCCGGGATTGAGCGCAACCCCTTTCAGCGCATCGGCGCCCGTCACCATGTTGGCGACCACCGAGCCAAGCGCCTTCGGTATGTCCACGCCCGGCTGCAGGTTGACCTGGATGTTGCCCTTGCACAGCGAGATGTCCAGCCAAATCTCCTTTAGGCTGGCACCGGGCGTGACCGAACCGTGGAAGCCCGGGAAGCGTGGCCCATCGACCGCGGTCATCGTCACCCGGTAATCGGAACCGTCCGGGCAATGCACCTCGCGCACATCCGGGCTGTCGCCCGCGGACGCGGCGCACCCGCGCATCTGGCGGCGTACCACCCCGCTCCCGCCGGGCGAGACCGAAGCGCGTTCGCCACGCATCACGGCGTCGGCGGCCCGATCGGCAGCGGTCTCTGCGGCATCGCCGGGCGAACCGATCGCCAACGATGCGTGCAGTCCGCCGGCGCCGGGGTCCTGCAGCGTATGCGCCAGCTCGTGCGCGAGCAGGCGACGACCCGCCGGCATATGCGGCGCGTATTGGCGGGTATCGAACACGACATGGCTGCCCACCGCGTAGGCCAGCGCGCCCACCGCGCGCGCGGATGCAGCGGCGTGGCCGTCGTCGTGCACGCGAACGCGGCTGAAGTCGCTGCCGAAGCGCGGCTCCATCCATTGCCGTGTCGCGGGCTCGAGCGAACGGCCGGGGCTGGCGAGCACGTCCCGCACGAGCTGTGGCACCGCGGGCGCGGGCACCGCGTCGCGAGCGCTTCGTCGCAGCCGCTTCTTCGCGCAATCGGCACATTCGGCGCCGCCCGGCGCATGCGTGCCGCAGGCGCACTTGCGCTGCAGCCAACGACCGGGAGTCGGTGTCGCGGCGGGCATGGCGGAATGGCTGGTCTGTTGGTACACGGCTCTTCACCTGGCATGCGTTATCGGTTTCAAGGCTTCTGGCGTGCGGCGACGCACGTGGCCACGTCCAGCCCCGCCACACGGCAAACGTCGTCGTTCAGCGGATGCGGGCCGCTGGCCATCAGGGAGGCAGGGTTGTCGAAACCGGCGGGCTTGGTCAGCTGCGCGGCGAACCAATGGAGGCGATCGGCCACCAGCATCGAGGAGTTCCGTGCATGCGACTGGATGTAGTCGTAGCGATCGAGCTCGTAGGCGAACATGTGCAACAGCTCGTGGGCGAACCCGGTCGGATCGCCGCCGGACCAGTTCGTCGCAACCTCCCACTTCGACGGATCCACGTCCGCGGTGAACGTGTCGGCGTCGGCCACGTCGACGAAGCTGACGTCGACACTGAAACCGGGGCGCGATGCGGCCTTCTCGATGGCGTCCTCCATCGACTTGATGTTGGCAATGTCGGCAGCCGTGCCGGTGCCGGCCTTGCGCAGCAGCACTTTTGCCCGGACGACGATGTTCTTCGGATCGCGCCGATCGACCTCGTAGGTGCCGCCTCCGAACTTGCCCTTGATCTTCACGTACACCCGCGCGGGATCGGCCGAAGCCTTTTCTTCCACGTCGAGCTTCTTCGCCTCGGCGGGCTTGGCGACGCGCGCCTGCTCCTTGCCCGCCGCGGCCACGGTCACTGCCCGGGTCTCCACCGAGATCTGTGCCGGCGGCTTGTCCCTGGTGGTGAACAGCGCCAGCAGCTCGCCGATGTAGTAGAGACAGCCGGCCTTCTTCTTCGCGTCGGTGATGATGCCATCGGCGACAGCCTTGTCGGGCGCCGCCAGCGTCGTGTAATCGGGTTTGGTGCGGATGGATCGGCCGACCGAGTCGTAGATCGGATCGTTCTTGCCGGGATTCACGCAGCGCCGGATCACGCCCGGCGCGGACTGCTGCACGACGTGGGTCAATTCGTGCGCCAGCAGGCGCTGGCCCGACGACGCCCGCAATGGCGGGGCATCCGCGCCCAGCACGATGTGGTGGCCGGCGGTGTAGGCACGGGCCGCGACATCGTGCGCCGATCGCGCCGCCGCCTCGCCCGTGTGCAGGCGCACCGCACTGAAGTCATGGCCGAAACGCTGCTCCATCTCGCGGCGCAGCCCGGTCGGCAGCGGCTGGCAGGAGGCGCCAAGCACTTCGTCGATGCCGTGGGGTACGGCAACCCCTGTGGCCTCCCCGCTGCCGAAGCTTCCGACCCGCGGCAGGGTCGGGCTGTCTCTGCGCGCCGTCGAGCCCGCCATCACCTGGTCGGCCACGCGATCGGCTTCGGCTTCGAGCGGATCGTTGTTCGCACCGATCACCAGCTTGGGTTGCACGACGACGTGCCTCTTCGCGCATCCCGCGCATTCGGCATGACCGTGGCTGTGCGCGCCGCAAGCGCACTTGCGCTGCAGCAACCGGCCATGCCCGCGCAAAGCTGCCGCCGGTTTCATCGCGAGGCTGGCACTGCGCTCAGCCATGCCGGGCTCCGGCGCGCGGGGCCGGCTTCTTCGCCGGCTTCGGTTTCGGCTTGCGCAAGGCGGCGAGGAAGGCATCGAGCTTGCCGGCGTCGAGCGCACGCTTCTTTTTCGCGGTATCAATCGCATCGATGATCGCGTAGGCCTCGTCGCAGTATTTGGCGAAGAAGGCCCAGCTCATCTGCTGCTTGCGGCCCCAGGTGACGCAGACCGGACCGCTGGTGGTGTAGCCGGGCACGTAGACGTAGTGGCCGCTGTTGGGGTTCGGCTTGCCGGCCTTGCCGCCGACCACCGACCACGGCTTGCCGGCATAGAACTGCGGCATTGCCGAGTCCGGCAGGGTAAGGCCGAGGCCGAGCCCGATGTCCATGAATACCGCGCGCTTGACCTCGGTGTTCTTGCCGCGGTCGATCTCCGCGAATGCCTTGATCTTGTAGCGCCGCTTCGCCGCGATCCAGCCGGTGCTGCGCCACTCCTTCAGCGAATCGAGCACGACCAGGCCGCTGTCGGCACCGCCGCTCTCGCTGAAGTATTCGTGCAGTACGTCGTTGTCGGTGATCGCGATCAGCTTGTTCTGCTCGGCCTTCTCGAAGCGCAGAGTCTGGTGCGCGCGCCCGGCCATCACGCAGTCGCCGTACTGGTCGTTGCCGAACATCGGGGTGGGGATGCCATTGTGCGCTACGTCGAAGTCGTACTCGGCCGGCAGCGCCGGCGGCGGCTTGAGCAGCATCGCGAACATCAGGTTGCGGCCGTCGCGTTTGGCCTTCCGTTTGCCAAAACGCACGATGCCGCCGGGACGGGGTTTCGGAATCGCTGACATTTCAATGCTCCTAGTTTGCACTGTGTGGAACGGAAGGGATACCGAGGCCCTGCTGCACCGCCATGGCGATGCGCGGGCCCAGCGTCTGCCGCGGATGCATGACGGCCGACAGCGTCGTCGGCGGCAGTGCAGCCACGACGCCCAGGCTGCGCAGGGTGGCGACGGCACCGGGTTGCGCCAGCCGCTGGGTCAACTCGCGTTCGAGTGCATCGCGCACGCTGCCGGCGCGCTCGCCGCCGAGCAGCGCCTCGTCGATCACCAGTCGCTCGATATGCAGCACGATGCTCATGGGAACCTCGAATAGCCCGGTTTTTGTAGCGCACCCTGTGCGCGAATCGCGCACCCAAGTCGCAGCATGCTTTCGCGCACAAGGTGCGCTCCTACAGGCGATCTCAACGAGGTTTTTCGAGATTGCCTCATGGCTTGGCTCCCGCACTTTCGAGCCAGCGGAAGTCAGCTTCGTTGACCGGCTTGTCGAGCTTGCGGTATTCGGCGCGGGCGGCGTCGAGCAGCAGTGGCATGCCGATCTGCACACCGGCACTGGCGGCCATGAATGCGGCGTTGAGCGCGATGCCCTGGATGCTGCCGCCGGTGAGTGCGAGCCGCGCCAGCCGCTCCAGGTCCAGCGCGCCCACCGCCGCCTGCGCGGGGAACACCGAGGCCCAGATCGCCCTGCGTTCGGGCACGCCGGGAAACGGAAAGTTGATGACGAAGCGCAGCCGGCGCAGGAACGCGCTGTCGAGCGCGCCCTTCATGTTGGTCGCCAGGATCGCCAGGCCCTGGAAGGATTCCAGCCGCTGCAGCAGGTAGTTCACCTCGATGTTGGCGTAGCGGTCGTGGCTGTCCTTCACTTCGCTGCGCTTGCCGAACAGCGCGTCGGCCTCGTCGAAGAACAAGATCGCACCGCCGCCCTCGGCTGCGTCGAACAGTTTGCGCAGGTTCTTCTCGGTCTCGCCGATGTACTTGCTGACCACCGCCGACAGGTCGATGCGGTACAGCGACAGGCCGAGTTGCTGCGCCAGCACTTCCGCCGCCATCGTCTTGCCGGTTCCGCTCTCGCCGGTGAACAGCGCGCTGATCGACAGGCCGCGATTCATCCGCTGGCGGAAGCCCCAGTCGTCGTAGACCGTGCTGCGCTGGCCGACCTGACCGGCGATCTGGCGCAGCAGAGTCATCTCGCTCTGGGGCAGTTTCAGGTCGTCCCATCCCGCCTTCGGCTCGATCCGCTGCGCGAGCTGATCCAGCGCCGGCCGTGCATGCGCCAGCGCGCCTTGCCACAGCGTCTGCGCCAGCGCTTCGGGCTTCTGCTCGACGGCGGCGAGTGCGGCATGCGCGATCTGCTCGATCCGGCCGAGATTGAAATCGAAATGGCCAGCCAACTTTTGCGGCTGCGTGCCGGCCGCGTCACCGAGCAGACGCTGCCACAGCGTACGTTGCTCGACCGCGGTGGGTTTGGCCACGTCGACGCTGAGCGCATGCGTCGCCGCACTCGCCCACGGTTCGCGTGCATCGATGAAGCTGAGTCCGCCCGCACGCGCGAGGAAGCGCTTGACCAGCAGCGCCGTGGCATCGCCGCGCTGGACCTCGGCCGCGTCCAGGTACAGCGCCAGCGGCAGCAGCTGGCTTTCACGCTGCCACAGCCGCAGCAGGGTTTCCTGTTCGGCGGTCGCACTGGGCAACAGCTCGGCAGAGAGCCGATAAGCCTGCGCGCCGAACGCGGCGGCAATCGTCTGCGCGATCGCCTGCTTGCTGACGCTGTCGCTGCCGAGCAGTTGCAGCACCGGCAGCGTGTCGCCCACCGGTACATGGTGCAGTGCGTCCAGCAGCTGATCGGCGATCGCACGTTGCGACGGCGGCAGCGTGGCTGGCGCCAGCGCAGTGAGCAGCGGAGTCAGCCGGTCGTCCAGATAGTTCATGCCCTTGACGAAATTGACCACGCGCTCGTCGGCGCTGAGCGCCGCACCGATCAACGGTTGCGCGCCGGGCTGATGGATGTCGAGCAGGCGCCAGTAGCGCAGCGGCCGCTCTGGCGACAGCGCATCCCAACTCGGCTCGTCCAGCACGGCGAAGGCCAGCGCGAAGGTCGGATACGGCCTGGCCGGATCGTGCTGCGCCTGCGCGCACAGCGCGGGGAAGCGCGTATCCAGTTCCATGCCGATGCACAGCAGCAGCAGGTCGCGCTCGAACGCGGACAGGCCGAGCCGGTTCGCGAGCACGCTCAACGCCGGCGTGTGACTGTTGTCGTCGGTGACGGTGCCGGCGGATGGCGCGGCGGCATCGGTCGCGCCGGCATCCGGCACCGCGACAACCAGCGGCAGTGCGGCCGGCGGCGTGTCGACGACCTTCAGTTCCGCGTTCGACAGCGGTGTGCGTGCCGGGTGAGCGTGAAACATCCGCGCGAACCAAGAGTGCTTCTGTCCGTCCGGCGCGCTCACCGCCGGCGCGGATTCCATCAGCGCGGTGGCGGCTGGTGCTGGAGTTGCCGTGGCAGGCGTGTCATGCGCTTGCGCCGCACCTTGTAGCCGCGTGCGCAGCTCTGCCAGCGCGTCGGCGAGGTACTGGTCGTTCGCTGCCAGCCACGCGGCGTAGTCGCTCATGTCACGACCACCTGCTGGTTGCTGGCGAACGCCGGTGCGCTGCCGCTGAAATCGACCGGAATGCTGTCGGCGCCATCGACGCGCAGGCGCACGGTGCAGGTCCCGGCAGTCACTCCGGGCACCTGGAACACCAGCGCGCTGGGCTGATGCAAATCCGCTGGATTGCTCATGCTCGTCGGCGCCAGCAGGCGATCGCCGAACAGCAGGAACACCCGCTGGCCATCGCGGATGCGCGGCAGGCAGGTCAGGTTCACCGTGATGTCGCCAGCGGCCGCCGTCAGCGCGCCCAGGGTGATCAGCGGCGCCAGCACCAGTGGCAGCTCGTTGCTCGATAGTGGTGGCAGGCCCGGCGGCTGAAGGAGCAACGCCACCGTATAAATACCCGGCGCCCAGCGCGAGGCGGCGGCGGTATCTTCAGTGGTATCGGCCAGATGCGCACCCAGCGTGCCGGCCATGGTACCGGCCAGTGGAACCAGATCGACTGGCGCGTCCAGCCGCAGGCTGCTGAAGCGGAGCAGTGCATTGGTCGTGGTCAGCTGGCGGCCGCTGAGCAGCAGATCCTCGCCCAGTCGCAGTGCCGTCTGCGCGCGCGGATAGCTCAGGCTGTCGAGTACCGGCGCGGCACCGGTGGTGGTGATCACCCCGCGATCCTGCGCCCCGCGCCGCAGCACCGGCAGCGAAGCCCGCGTCGCCGCCTGGCTGTCGATCAGCACCACCGCCGCCTCGTAGGTGGCCGATACCCGGTAGTTGGTCTGGAACGCGGTCCACAATTTGGACAGCTCATCCACACTCTGCGGCAACGGGGTGAGCCGCACGTGTTCGAACTGGCTGGCGAGGTCGTTGTCGGGCAGCGCATTCTGGATGTCGGTGCCGTCCAGCACGGCGCGATCGTGCAGGGTACTCATCGCGGCGGCCAGCACGCGATGGCTGAGCGCGTCGCTGTCGCTGTCGCCGCGGCCCCAGGCCGTGATCAGGTAGTGCAGGTTCAGCGCCAGGGCGGGCGGCGCCGTCTCGCCGGGGCGGACCCGGCCGGGCATGTCGAGGTTGCTCCAGGCCGCGTTGGTGATCACCTGGAACAAAAACAGGTTGAGCTGCGACTTGCTGATGCCCTTGCGCGCGATATCCGGCGGCTGCAGGGTCACCTCAAGGTCGCTCAGCTCCGCGTCCAGCGCGGGGATCTGTGCCAGCAGCAGGTTGCGCAGCGTGCGTGTGGTGGCCGCGATCGCCAGTACATTGCTCATGGCGACGCCTTGTCGCCGCGCTGGCGCAGGTAGTCGTCGAGGCTCGCCGGCTGCGGGCCGGGGCGACGGCGCGATGGCGCCGCCGCGGAAGGTGCCGCGCGCACTTCGAGTCGTCCGATGCTGACGTGTACCACCGACTCACTGGCCGGCGCGCGTCTGCTGCCCGGCGGCGCGGCGCGCCCGTGCGAACCGCTCGCGCGGCCGGGCCGCACGGGCTCCGACGATGCGCGCGGTCTGGAGAACACCGGCTCCGGTGCCGGCCACAAGCTGCCGGCCACCGGCACCGGTTTCGCTTCAGGCTGAGCCACTTCGATACGCGTCTGCCGTGGCTGCACCGTCGATGATGTCCGTGCTTTCGACAATTCCTCCGATCGCACCGGCTCGGCAGAACATTCGACCATGGCCCCGCGCAACACAGCACTCGCGACCGGCGCTGGTGGACTGGCAACATCCCGCGGGATCGCCACTGCCGACACCGGCTCTGACAACGCGCGGCGATCCGGCGACATGACGTGCGGGGTGCTTCGCCGAATCGGCTCGACGGCATGTGCCGACGGTGGCCGCACCGCGGCTGGCGTGGCGACGGTATCCGGGGTCTTGTCGGCGTCCCGCGCGCGCGCATCCCCAGTCTCGGTCAACGGCATGATGGGCGTCGACTGCGGCGACTCGAACAGCGACGGCAACCGCGGTGCCAGCATGGTCTCGCTGCCGATCGCACGCGCTGCCAGGCGATCGAGGAAATCGCTCATGGCGCGCACAGCTCCAGATAGGCCTGGCGGCGGCGCGGGCTCAGCGCCAGGATGTCGCCTTCGGCCCAGTGATAGGACTGCGCCAGCGTGTCCACCTCGCGCAGGATGTGCAGCGCCCAGGCATGCACTTCCTGCCACAGGAAACGGGCGATATCGAACATCGGCTGCCATGCATGGCCGCAATCGGGACAGCGGAACGCCAGTTGCAGGTCGGCCTGCGGATCGGCCCGGGCCATCGCCTGCGCCAGTTCCGCCTGCAACTCCTCCGGCAGTACCTGCACGGCCGCCGCGCCCCCACTGCGCTGCACGGCAAGCACGCAACGTTCGAGCAGCAACTGGCGCGCCGCCGCCGCATCGCTGCAGTTTTCCAGGGCCAGCAGATCGCCGCTGTCGGGCAATCGAAACTGCACGCGGATGTCGTGCGCGACATGTTCCAGCATCGGCGCGCTGAAGTCCTCGTCCGACGCGGCCAGCAACAGGTCGTCGCAACCGAAGGTCGCCTCGACGGTGGCCGCGCAGTGCGGGCAATGCGCCACGGCGTCGATCGTGCTGCCGAACAGGCGCGCGCGCAACTGCAGCAGCAGCGCGTCGCGTCGCCCCAGCGGCAACGCCGCCAGCGTCTCCATCGACAAATCGTCGCAACTGCCGCCGAGCAGCAAAAGGCCGCGCGCCGCGGCGGACGGATCAACCCCGCGTTCCCAGACCTGCAGCAGCTGCGCGGGCGTGGGCGTGCGCATGACGATCAGCCAGCTGGCACGGTAAAGCTCGGCTCGGATGGCTCGGGCACGCTGACGTCGCGCTCCCAGCCTTCGTTCTCGAGCTTCAGGTGCTGGATCGCCACGGCATTGGCGTTCGCGTCCAGGTCCGGCATCGCCTGGTATTCCGACACCCAGCAGCGATACAGCTTGTAGGCGAGCGCGAGTTGGCCCGCCTCGTTGTAGACCTCCAGGATGAGGTCCTTGCGGAAATCCTTCAGCGAGACCTCCGCGCCGAGCCCGGCGCCGAAGTTCCAGACCTTGTTCGCCCACTGTTCGAAGGCGACGTCGTGGGTCACGCCGCGTTCGATGGTGATCGCCTCGTACTCGGTGCGCCCGGGCGACTTGCGCGTGCTGCTGGGATCACCGCCCTCGCGATGCTTGACCACCTCGGTGGTGCGCTTCAGGCCGGACACCTTGCTGACACCGGCTACGTAGCGGCCGTCCCACTTCACCCGGAACTTGAAGTTCTTGTAGGGATCGAAGCGCTGCGCATTGACACTGAACTGAGCCATGACATTTTCCTCAGAGCCTGTTTGTGACCTTCGCGTAGCCCGCATCGGGAGCTGTTTGCGCGCAGATCGAGGAAGAGTGAGGGAGTGGACGTCCGTCCACGACCGAACGATGACGAAGGGATGCGGGCAAACAGACCCGACCCGGAGGGTTGCGGTTGACTGGCCACCTCTGGTGGCCAGTCAACCGCAATGCGAGCCACGTGGAGGTCATGAACAGGCTCTCAAGTCGAGATCTGGCCGGCCATCTGCTGCAGCTGGATGACCACGAATTCGGCAGGCCTGAGCGGCGCGAAGCCGACCAGGATGTTGACGATGCCCAGGTTGATGTCGTTCTGCGTGGTGGTCTCCTTGTCGCACTTCACGAAGTAGGCATCGCTCGGTGTCGTCCCCTGGAAGGCGCCCTGGCGGAACAGGTTCTGCATGAACGCGCCGATGTTGAGCCGGATCTGCGCCCACAGTGGTTCGTCGTTCGGTTCGAACACCACCCACTGGGTGCCGCGATAGAGGCTCTCCTCGATGAACAGGGCAGTGCGCCTTACCGGCACGTACTTCCATTCCGATGCCTGTTCGTCGTTGCCCTGCAGGGTGCGGGCGCCCCACACCACGGTGCCGTAGACCGGGAAGTTGCGGATGCAGTTGATCGCCAGCGGATTGAGCACGCCGTTCTCGCCATTGGTGAGCACAGCGCTCGCGCCGAGCGCGCCGGTGAGGCTGGCATCGCTGCCCGCGGGAGCCTTCCACACGCCGCGCGCCGCGTCGGTACGTGCGTAGAGGCCGGCCACGAAGCCGCATGGCGGAAACGCCTCCGGTCGGTTCTGCTGCAATGGATCGGCGGCGATCACCCACGGGAAGTAGAACGCCGCGTTGATCGAATCGCTGCCGGTGATTCCGCCCGGACCGCCCTGCAACGAGTCGACCGTGGCACCGTCGACGCTGTCGGCAATCAGGAAGGCGCGGCGGGCGCGGCAGAACGTCTCCAGGCTGGAGATCACGCCGGTACTGGTCTCGCCGGGTACGCACAGCAGGTTGAACAGATCAACGCGGTCGAGCTGATACAGCCCGCCGCTGCCCGCCAGCGGCAGCAGCGCGGTCTCGAACGCGGGATCGTTCGGCGCCAGCACGGTGCCGTCGACGCCGCCGATCAGCTTCGCGCCGTCGGGAACGTTTCCGGCGACGGTATCCGCCGGCGGATCGGTGGCGCCACCTTGCACGGCAGCGGTGACGTAGGCGGACTGATCTGCCAGCACGCTGGTGACGAAGCGGGCGTCGTCGGTCTTCATCGACAGGTTGTCGAAGGTTTCCGCCATCACGCCAGCCGGGTCGAGCTGCCAGTTCACCACACTCAGGCGGAAGCGGCTGGGGTCGAAGCTGGATTTCTTGATGACCACGGCGAAGTCGTTGGCCCAGATGCCCTCGCTGCTGGCGCTGAGCACCAACTTGCCGTCCAGCGTGACCTTGGCCGCCTTCGCGGTGGCATCGACCAGACGCACGATGTACGCCCGCTGCCCGCCGTTGGCGAAGAACTGGTTGACCGCGTAGCCGAGCAGGCTGCGGCTGTCGATGCCGCCAAACTGGCGCGCGAAGTCGGAAAAGCCGAGCACCAGCCCCGCCTGGGCGGTCGGCCCGCGCGGCGCCCAGCCGGCGAACGCCGCGATCGACGTGGCCACCCCGGTGATGGTGCGTACGCCGCTGGGGATTTCCTCGATGTAGACGCCCGGATAGGTGAGCGCAGATGGCATGGGATCAATCCTCCGTCTGGGGAGCCGTGCCGCCGTCAGGGCGGCGATGGCGGGTTCGTTGGGTCGTTCAGCGCGTACAGGATTTCGCCTCCGGGCAGCCGATCGCGGTGCAGCAGTCCTTCGCCCACCAGCCCGTCCAGGGCTTTCTCGATGCGCTGGCAACTGTGGTCGTAGCGCTGCCGCGGCAGCCACCAGTTGACGATGCCGCGCAACGTGTCGGCCGCCTGTGGGTGGGCATGCAGATACGCGAGTACCGAGTGCCTGATTTCGCCCTCATCGTCCACGGCCGACCTGGTGTTCGATCGCTTCGTCATGGCGTCTTCCCGCACACAAGCACGCTCTTGCAACGAGCAGGCCAGTCATCGCGAGCACGGGAATGAGCTGCCGCAACGGCTGGGCACCGGCCGAACCGGGTTCGACGGGTCAAAACTGACCCGCTTCGCAAGCGCAGCGCGAACGTTTGCACCCGGCTCGCGCGAACCTGCGGGCCGCGCACCGCGACGCAAGCCGGCGATAACGGCATCACCGCTACTTCGCCACTCGCATTCATGACGGACACCGGCCGCCCCTCAATGCGCCGTGCCGAAACCGGCGAAGTATTTCTTGAAGGCGCCGATCTCCATCGCGAACACACCGTCGTTGTTCTTCAGCGTGATCGGTCGCCACCAGCTCACGTCGTAGCCGGCCGCGCACAAAGCACGAGCACCAACGCGGAAAGATGACGCTCGGGATGTTCAATTCCAGCACCGGCTTGCCGACCAGCAACCGCGTCGGTTTGGCATAGCCATCCATGCGCTTGAGCGCGGTCGCCGTGGGTGTCGGCTGGCCCTTGTCCACGCGCGGACCGAGGATCACTTCCAGCATGCGGCCGTCCAGTTCGGCGGGTACCTCCACCACGGCACCGCCCTTCTCCACGACGGCGCTGCCCAGCAGCTTGCCCTGCGCGGTGAACGCATAGGCCTGCAGCGACGGCGCCTCACCCTGGTCACTGAACTGCAGTTTGATCTGCAGCCGTACCGGCTTTTCGGATTGCATGGAAAACCTCCTGCGACGACCCGGTGACCGGGTCCGGCGATGCTTCGATGGACGACGTCCGGATGTGCACGGCGGTCATGGCCGACACTTGCCCAATGCCTGGCATGCGGCACCCTCGCTGTCCGGCAGGCGCCGGTTTGCGGGCGTGTGAGTCAGTCGTCGTCGCTCGCCGCCGCGGGGCAGCAGCGGTATTCCTGCGACTTTTCCAGCAGATCGATCTGCTTCTTCAGCAGCTGGTTTTCGAGATCCCGGTGCACCAGGTCGAGCGCGATCTGCTGCTGCAACTCGGGTTCGCAGATGTCGCACGCATCCAGGCAACCCTTGACCAGCACGCCCGGGGTGGGAATCGTCATCTCCCGTTCCCAGCCCAGCGCCTTCTGCGCCGCGGGGGAGACGGTGCCGCCCACCTTGTCGAGCAGTCCCTCGTGCAGCAGATCCTGGTCGACCTGCTGCAGCGCGGCCTGCCGCATGTCCACCGGTATCGGCGCGGTTTGCGCGAAGTTCGCCAGCGATCTGCTCAACAGCGCAGCCGCGGGCTGGCTGGCGCCAGCGTTTTCGACCGCGACGCTGTCGAGCGCGCGCCGCGCCACGTCGAGCCGATTCGCCCCGGTGGCGAGCACGGCCGCCGGACGCACCGCCACCCCGGTCGCCGGAACCGGCGGGTTCAGCGCCACCGCGGTGGGCGCCAGCGGATCGTCGACCTGGCGCTCGATGCCGACCAGCTCGAACTTGACGGTCTGGCACTTGTTGATGCGATAGAAGTAGAACGCGATCGCGTGGCAATGATTCGGGTTGCTGAAAGTGCGCGAGGCCGATTCGTACTGATCCTCGGACTCGCCCTGCTGATGGCTGCGTGTCGCCACCTCGCCGACCGAGGTCGACGCCGCCGCGCGCGTGCTCACCTCCATGTGCTGCTGCAACGATTGTGCGTGGCTGCTGAGCGAATGCGCCAGCGAGCTGGTCGAGTTCGCATCATGCGAACTGGCGGCGGCCGAACCGCCGATGCTGACGAAGCCGAGATCGATGCCGGCGCCACCGCCGCCGCTGACCGATGACGAGCTGAACGAGGAGCTGGACTTGGTGGTGTCGAGCACATCGAGGTTGCTCATGCCGTACGCCATGCCCGCCGCGTAGTAAGACTCTTCGGAGGTGGCTTCGTTGCGGTAGCTGAGGTTGGTTTCGCTGTCGAAACTGAAGCGGGTGTGGCGGTCGCTGGAGGCGAGCTTCACCTGCTCGCCTGGCAGCAGCGTCGTGGTGTAGATCACATCGCCCAGCGACAGCGGCCCGGCGCAGCGCGTGAGGCGAAAATGCAGCGCGACCTCCACCGGCACGATCTGGCGCCGATCGCCGACGGCCACGACCGGGCGGAACGGCAGTCGATAGATGAAATTGAGCACGTCGCACACCGCGCAAGACGTCAGCGACGGACAGCACGGCACGGTGGTCGCGCCCGCCTCTTCATGTTGATCCATCTCGGTCTCCCTCGGCCACGCGCTCAGCAGCCGCGCAGCGCCATCCGCCAGCCTGGTCTCGCCAGCAAGTCATGCATGCGCCAGGCAAGGAGTGAACTGGCAACAGGCGTGCCATGCGCAGGGAATCGCAAAATGGCTTGCCACGTGGGGGCGTGGCGACGCGGCCATCGACGATGGGGCAACGCTGACCCGTTCCAGCGGTGCCGTGGGTGTCGACGCACCCGGGGCCGATGCCACTCGCGTTCAATCAGCCGAGATGCTGGGAGCGAACGGGCGCCTGACTCTTGCCCGTCCTCAGCCAGCATGCCGACCGTGCCGCCCTATGGCGGGCGGAACGGCTTGATCCCGATGCCGTGCTTGACCAGCAGCTTGCCCAACTGACGGCGCTCGGTGCCCGACAGGCGCGCCGCGGCACTGATGTTGCCGCTGGCACGCTGCATCAGCTGCACGAGATATTCGTGTTCGAACTGGTGGATGGCGCGCGTCTTGGCGACACGGAAGCCGATCTCCGGTTCATTCGCCCGTCGCCTGGGCTGCGAGCGCGGGCCGACGAAGGCCGGTTCGGCGGCGGCAAGGTCGGTCAGGCCAACGATTGTGTCGTCACTGCACATGTAGGCGCGCAGCGCGATGTTGTCCAGCTCGCGCACGTTGCCCGGCCACGCGTACGCCTCCAGCGCCCGCATGGCGGCCTCGCTCCAGTGCTTGAACGACCCGCGCAGCCGGATTGCCACCGCGTGCAGGAAGTGTTCGGCCAGCAAGGCGATATCGCCGTCGCGCTCGCGCAGCGGCGGCAACTGCAGGTACAGCGCATTGAGACGGTATTGCAGATCGCGCCGGAAGCGCCCGGCCTCCACCTGCCGCGCCAGGCAGCTGTTGGTGGCCGCGATGATGCGGGCATCCGAGGTTCGCATGGCACCGCCGCCGACGGGGCGGTATTCACTGTCCTGCAGGAATCGCAGCAGGGTCACCTGGCCCTTGACGGAGAGCGCGTCGACTTCGTCGAGAAACAGCGTGCCGCCGCGCGCGTGATCGATCAGGCCGGCCTGCGCGGCCTTGGCGTCGGTGAAGGCACCGCGGCCGTGGCCGAACAGCTCACTCTCGATCAGGCTGTCGGGGATGGCGCCGCAGTTGACCGGCACAAAGGGGAGATCCCGGCGCGCACTGGCGTAGTGGATCTCGCGTGCCGCGACTTCCTTGCCGGTGCCGGTTTCGCCCTCGATCAGCACCTGCACGTCGCAGGCGGCAAAGCGCTGAAGCTGTGCCCGCACCGCGATGATTGCCTGGGATTGGCCGATCATGACCGGCATGGTTGACTCCCGAAGTCGCCATCAAGAAACCCGCCGCGTCTTCCCCGACGCGCCCTGGAATCCCCCTGGCTTCCTTCCCCACCCGGCATCATTCCGCCGGACCGGAGTAACGGTGGCAGTATGCGCAGCATCCGGCTGCAGTTCAAGAAGACATCCGCATCGCCGCTGGCGTATTCTCCCGGGTGGATTTTCGCGTTCACTCGCTGGCCCGGAATGGCGTCGCGTCTGTGCGCACCGATGGCGAGTCTGCGGCGACCTTCCCGGTCTGGACAGGCGGGAACGACGCTGCAGGCCAGCCCGGGCAACTTCAAGAGACCCAAGCAAGATGGTGGCAATGGCAACCGAGCACGTGATCGACGTGCAGCACTGGAACGACACGCTGTTCAGCTTCCGCACCAGCCGCGACCCCGGCTTCCGCTTCGACAGCGGGCAGTTCGTGATGATCGGCCTGCAAGGGGAAACCCGCCCGTTGATGCGCGCGTATTCCATCGCCAGCGCAAGCTGGGAGGAACACCTGGAGTTCTTTTCGATCAAGGTCGCCAACGGTCCGCTGACGTCGCGCCTGCAGCATCTCCAGCCGGGAGATCCGCTGATCGTCACGCGCAAACCCACCGGCACCCTGGTGTTGAACGACCTCAAGCCCGGTCGCCACCTCTATCTGCTCGGCACCGGCACGGGCCTGGCGCCGTTCCTCAGCATCATCCGCGACCCGCATACCTACGAGCGTTTCGACCGGATCGTGCTGGCCCACGGCGTGCGCCACATCAGCGACCTGGCCTATGCCGACTACCTCGAGAACCAGCTGCCACAGCACGAATACCTGGGCGCGCTGGTGCGGGAGAAGCTGATCTACTACCCCACCGTCACGCGCGAACCGTTCCGCCACCGCGGCCGCATCACCGACGCGATCGTCGACGGCGTGATGAGCGACGCCACCGGCCTGCCGCCGCTGAACCCGGCGACCGACCGGGTGATGCTGTGCGGCAGCCCGGCGATGCTGGATGATCTATGCGCGCTACTCGACGGCCGCGGTTTCCACGCCTCGCCGCGCACGCGCGAAGCCGGCGATTACGTCATTGAGCGCGCCTTCGTCGAACGGTAAGAGCCCGCTCGCGGGCGATGCTCCTGCAGGCACAATGGAAGATCAGAACAACAGCATCGCCCGCGAGCGGGCGCCTACCTCTTGTTCAACGGAATGCCCATGCTCGATATCGCGCTGTATATCCTCGCCGGCTTGCTGATGCTTGGCGGTCTGGCTGGCTCGGTGCTCCCGATACTGCCGGGCATACCGATGGTGTTCGGCGGGATCTGGCTGGCGGCGGCCGTGGATGGCTACCGTCACCTTGGCCTGTGGTGGCTGCTGATCATCGGCGCGCTCGGTGCGCTCGGCGTGATCGTCGACTTCGTCGCGGGGGCACTGGGCGCCAGGCGTGTCGGCGCCAGTCCACGCGCGCTGTGGGGCGCCACCATCGGCACCATCGTCGGGATCTTCTTCGGCATTCCCGGGCTGCTGTTCGGGCCGTTCGTTGGCGCGCTCCTTGGCGAGCTGGCGTCGGGCACCAGTGTGCTGCGATCGACGCATGTCGGGATAGGCACCTGGCTCGGCCTGCTGTTCGGCACGCTGCTCAAGCTGATGCTGTCGTTCCTGATGGTCGGCCTGTTCGGGGTCGCCATGCTGTTCGGCTAAGTCGCGCGGTCAGCCCGCCGGCCCGGGGATCACGTACAGCAGCACCGCGAGGAAATGCAGCACGCTGCCCGCCAGCACGAACACATGCCAGAGCGCGTGGTGATACGGCAGCTTGCGCCACAGATAGAACGGCACACCCAGCGTATAGGCCAGCCCGCCCGCCAGCAGCAATGCGGTACCGCCCGCCTGCAGGTGCTTGCTGAGCGGCTCGAACGCCACCATCCCGATCCAGCCCATGCCCAGGTAGAGCAGCACGGCCAGCTTGTGGTAGCGCTTGAACAGGCCCAGCTCCAGTGCGCTGCCGGTCAACGCCAGGGCCCATACCGCAGCAAACAGGCTCCAGCCCCAGACACCCGGCAACGCGATCAGGGTGAACGGAGTGTAGGTGCCGGCGATCAGCACATAGATCGCGATGTGATCGAGCGCGCGCAAGGTCGGCTTGGCAGCCGCCAGGGAGATCGAGTGGTACAGCGTGGAGGCGGTATACAGCAGCACCAGCGACGTGCCGAACACCGCGCACGCGACCACCGCGAGTGCATTGCCGTGCAGCGCGGCGAACGCCACCAGGATTGCCAGCCCGGCGATGCTGAGCACGATGCCGACTCCATGGATGACACTGCTGGCGAGCTCGTCGCCGAAGCTGTAGCGCGGCAGCACCGCGCCGGATGAGGCGGACATGGATCAACTCCTGGAAGGACAGGCGCCGGCGAACGCCGTCCCTGCCTTTGCGCCAAGCGGGCGCCAGCCTACTGCGGCGAGGCGTCGCGTCGACGTGAAAAGAGCCGTGGCGGCATCACTGTTCGATGATGAATGCGCCGAACGCCACGCCCAGATTCCAACCCTCGCCCTTGCCGCTGAGCGCGAGCGAGACATTGCCCTTGGTCAGCACCTGCGCATCGGCCGAGCGCTGCGCACCTGCATGCGCCTCGGCATTGGCGTAGTGGCCGAGCACGTCGCGCACGTTGCTGATCCCGCTGAACTTGCCGATGCCGTTGCTGATCTTGGTCTTGCCAAACGTGATGCCACCGCCCTTCGCACGCAGCTTGACGTGCAGAGTTTGACCGTTGCTGCAGCGAACCGTGCCGCTGCCGCTGGCGGTCTTGTAGAACAGCGACCAGCCAGACAACTGGAACGTCATCCTGCAGGAAATGTCCACCGCCTGCGCCGCCGTCGCCGGCACCAGTCCGGCAACCGCCAGTGCCAGCAACCCACCCCACTTGACCATGCGCATCGTCGTCGCCTCCCATGATATCGGCCAGTTGCCGCCGCCCGATTGTCGCAGCAGTGATCCGGATGCACCATTCGTCCCGACGCCGCCAGATCAGCCTCCGCCACGACGACCGGGACAAGCTTCCGGCAAGCACGCCCGCAGGAAGGCATTTGGCCATCCAGCCATCCACTTGCGCAGCGGCGTCGTGCAGGCATACGCTGCAATCGCGACAGCACGATCCCCCGGCGCAAGCTGCGTGACTGCCGCCACAACCCCACTGTTGTCAGGAGGTCGCCCATGTCGTCCTTTAGCCTGGCCGTTGCTCATCGCGCTCATCCCGAGCCCGCCCGTATCGCCGCCCTCAGTGCCGCGATCGCCCTCAACCTCGCCGTGATCATGATTGCCACGCGGCCGGTTTCCCCGGCGCACTTCAGCTTGATCCGCCAGCTCGAGCCGGTGGCGCATATTCGCCTCATTTCGCCGCCACCCGTGCCTGCGCCGCCGCCACCGGTGGAACTCAGGCCACTACTGCAGCCACCGGCGGTACCTCAGGCATTGCCGCGAACCACGCCGATCAACGTACCGGTCGTGGTGTCCAGCCCCGAGGGGCGGATCGCGGCACCACTCGCCAGCACGCCGACCGCCGGGCTGGCCGGCCCCGCCGCCGCGACCGTGCTGCCGGCACCGGTCGAAGCCAGCCTGGCCTACCTGGCCAACCCGCTGCAGTACCCGATCCAGGCCTTGCGCCAGCGCATGCACGGCACCGTGCTGCTGCGTGTGCTGGTGGACGAGACCGGCAAACCGCTTGAAGTCAGCGTGACACGAAGCAGCGGGCACGCCGTGCTCGACCGCAGCGCCCGCGAACAGGTGCTCGCAAACTGGCGTTTCAAGCCCGCGATGGTGAACGGGCACGCCGTGCGCGGCTGGGCCACGGTGCCGGTAAGCTTCGCCATGCGCGGCTGAACCGGCAGGCGGGACATCCCTCTGGGTGTCTGTGGAGGGATGTTTCGCCCGCCCGCGCCGAAGCTTCGGGCGTGCGAACGGGCGGGTCAATCGGCTTACGCGGCCTTAACCATCGGCATGATCCACTGGCGCCCTTCCATCGAGCCGGAATGTCGCATGGGCAAGCCACGGCACACCTTGAACACGTTGCGTGCCATCGCCCTGGAACATGCCGGCGTGGCGCGGCCTGATCTCGCCTCGATGGCGCGCGAACTGGGTCAGGTCGTGCACCGGGACGCGTCGGCACTGGCCGCACGGTTTTCCCGCTTGCGCCGGCACGGAGCGGACCTCGAACGCTGGATGCTGGTGCAGCGAAGCAAGCCACCGGTAAGCGTGATGGTCATGGCGTGGCCGCCCAACTACCGCACGCCGGTGCACGACCATGCCGGCCTGTGGGGACTTGAATTGGCCCTGGTCGGCGCGCTGGAGGTAGAGTCCTGGAGCCGCGACCCCGCTTCAGGCGACCTGCGCGCGCTGGGTCGCGACTGGTTGGGCCCGGCTGACGGGACCTGGTTCGAGGGTGATCAGAACCACGTGCACCGCTGCCGCAATCTTTCCGGGCACGACATGGCGCTCACGCTGCATGTCTATGGTGGCGAGCTGAGCCGGTACGATACGTACGAACAGGTTGCGCCGACTGCAGGGTGGACGTCCCGCACGCAGCAAGGTGTCCTTGCCGGCCATCTCCATTTCTGATCCATCCCGACCGCCCCACCGAGCCCAGGAGCCTGTCAGACTTATGAAGAATCGGCTGCAAATCTGCCTGTGCGGTCCATCTACCGCCGCTTCTTTTTTGGCCGATAGAACGACTATCGGCCGGCGAATCGTCGTTGTCTGTTCTCACGCAGGCAATTTGACCAGCTTCGCTGTTGTGAAGCGCTTCGCTTTCGATTCCATAAGCCCGACAGGCTCTTAGCCGCCCATGTTCCGACGAGTCGCCATTATTGGTGGCGGTGCCGCCGCCGCTGCCCTGCTTGGCGAACTGCTTGAACGCCGACTGCCGCAACCGCTGCACCTTGACTGGTACACGGGAGGGCGCTCGCCGATACGCGGTGTGGCTTATGGCACCCGTTCGGACCGTCACCTGCTGAATGTGCGCGCGGCCTCGATGGGCCTGTTTGCAGGCAGGCCCGGCGACTTCCTCGACTTCATGCGACGCCACGATCCGGCGGTCGCCGGCACCGACTTCCTGCCGCGCCGTTGCTATGGCGACTACCTCGAAGCGCAGATGGCCCAGACGTTGCAGCAGGGCGCGAGCAACGGCCACGACGTGCACATCATCCCGCAGCAGGTCGATGCGATCGTGCCGGAACGCGACTACCTGACCGTGGTGCAGGGCGAGGAGAGTCGCCAGGCAGATGCGGCCGTGCTGGCGGTCGGAGCCCTGCCGCCCCAGCCACTGGCGGGCGTCAGCGCCGCCGCCCTGGCCAGCAGGCACTACGTGGTCGACCCATGGGACTTGTTGAACCACCTCGAACCGGGGCGCGAGGCGCCGGGCAAGGTCGTGCTGATCGGCCTGGGCCTGACCGCCGTCGACGTGCTGCTGGAACTTTCTGCGCGATGGCCACGCACCCGATTCGTGGCCGTCTCGCGTCACGGCCTGTTGCCGGAGGCCCACCAGCATGCCGCCTCCGCCCCCGCGGATGACGGCGCCGCGCTGGTCGAAGCCATGCGCGACGCGCCGGAAACCAGACGCTGGCTGCAGCTGGTCCGCGAAGCGATCGATATCGGCAATGACTGGCGCACCGTCATCGACGGCCTGCGACCACACACGCCCGCCTTGTGGCACGAACTGCCGCTTCCGCAACGCGAGCGCTTTCTGCGGCACGCCAACTGGGCCTGGCAGCGCGCCCGCCACCGCATGCCGCCGCAAGTGCATGAAGCCATTTCGGCTCTGGAAGGCGACGGCCGCCTGCAGCGTCGGCGCGGGCGCCTGCAGTCGGTGGACGTTGTCGGCGACGCGCTGCAGCTGACCGTGCGCCGCGCCGGCGCGCGCTACTCCCTGGACGCCGACATGGTGATCCAGACCACGGGCCTGGACACCGACATCGAGCACACCGACCATCCCCTGCTGCGCCAGCTGCTGCTCAACCGGCACATCACGGCCGACCCGCTGGGTCTTGGCGTGATGGCGGCGGCAGACGGCCGTTTGCAGCACGAGCATGCTCACTGGCCGCATCTGTTCGCCATCGGCAGCCTGTTGCGCGGCACGTTGTGGGAGTCCACCGCCATGCCGGAGATCCGCCAGCAAGCCCATCGATTGGCCAATCAGCTGCTCGGCGAAGCGTCGGCGACCGGATAGCCGGGATGAACACCACCGTGCTCACCTTGTGCATCGGCGTGCTGCACCTGCTCGGGGTGTTCGCCGCCATGCACGCGGTGACCCATTCGCGCACGCCACAAGGGGCGGTCGGCTGGGCACTCGGCCTGCTGTTGCTGCCGTACGTGACCTTGCTGCCCTATCTCTACCTCGGCTCCAGCCGTTTCTTCGGCTATCACGTGGGGCATCCGGCACCGATTCCCGGCGCGATACCGGAGGCATCGGGCGCGGCGAGCGTCGAGCCGGCCTGCGCTCGTTTCGCGGCGATCCGCGCCCTGCAGCGGTGGCCCTTTCGCGGCGGCCACCAACTGCGCCTGCTGGTCAACGGCGCAGCCGCGTTCGAGGCGATGTTTTCGGCCATGGCCGCGGCCGAGCAGTGCCTGCTGGTGCAGTTCTTCGTCATCCACGACGACCCACTGGGTCGACGCCTGCAGCAGATCCTGCTGCAGCGGGCGGCGGCAGGCGTGCAGGTATGCGTGTTGTTCGATGGGGTCGGCAGCCATGCCCTGCCGCAGCGTTACGTCGAAACGCTGCGCGCCGGCGGCGTGGCCATCCACCGCTTCGCCACGCATCGCTGGCGCAACCGCTTCCAGCTGAATTTCCGCAACCACCGAAAGATCGTGGTGGTCGATGGCGTCCAGGGGTTCGTCGGCGGCCTGAACGTGGGCGACGAATACCTGGGCCTGAAGCCGCCCCTGTCGCCCTGGCGCGACACCATGCTGGAACTGCGCGGGCCGGCGGCGGGGGACCTGCAGAGGTTGTTCGCCGACGACTGGCAATGGATTACCGGTCAGTTGCCGCCGCTGCTGCCCTCGCCGCCAGGCGAAGGCACGGCCAGCGCCCTGATCGTGGCCGCCGGGCCGGCCGACCCGCTGGAAACCGGCTCGCTGTTCTTCACCGCGTCGATCAACGCCGCGCGCGAGCGGGTGTGGTTGAGCACGCCATATTTCGTCCCCGACAACGCCGTGCGCTCGGCCCTGCAACTGGCCGTGCTGCGCGGTGTCGACGTGCGCGTGCTGATCCCCTCGCGCCCGGACCACCGCACCGTGTTCCTCGCCTCCACCTTGCACGCCCACCAGGCGCTGCGCGCCGGCATCCGGATGTTCCGCTACCAACCAGGCTTCCTGCATCAGAAGGCCATGCTGATCGATCAGGACTGCGCCGCGATCGGCAGCATGAACCTGGACAGCCGCTCGTTCCGGTTGAATTTCGAGGTCGGCGCGCTGGTGGTCGACGCCGCCTTTGCCCGCGAGATGGAGGCCATGCTGCTGGAAGATTTCTCGCACGCGCTTGCCATCAGCGCAAGCGAATATCACGACGCGCCGTACCTGCGCCGGGTAGCCATGCATGTCGCCCGACTTTTCGATCCACTGCTTTGAATACCCCCGTCCCACCAGCCGGAACCCGATCACCGTGCGAAATCTGGTACTCCTGTTCAGCCTCCTGCTCGCCTGCGCCGTCAGTCATGCCGGCGAACCGGCCCATTTCGTGTCGCGCTCGCTGCAGCTGCATGGCAAGACCTATCGCTACCAGGTCTTCGTGCCGGATGGCTGGACGTCCAGACGTGCGTGGCCGGTGGTGTTGTTCCTGCACGGCAGCGGCGAGCGCGGCAGCGACAACCAGGCCCAGTTGAGCCAGGGCCTGCCGCCATGGCTGAAGCAGCACGGCAAGGATTTTGCCGCCGTGGTGGTGATGCCGCAGGCTCCGTCAGACACCGCGTGGGAGGGCGAAACCGAACAGATGGCGCTGCAGGCGTTGAACGACAGCGTCGAGCACTGGCATGGCGATCGCCAGCGGCTCTACCTCACCGGCCTGTCGATGGGCGGCTACGGGGCGTGGCAGATCGCGCTGGATCACCCGGGCATGTTCGCGGCGGCCGCAATCATCTGTGGCGGCATCCACCATCCCCATGACAGCGACCGCCTGTATGTCGAGGGCATCCCGACCGACGTGGCCGATCCCTATGCCTGGGTCGCCGCGCATATCGGCAAGTTGCCGACGTGGATCTTCAACGGCGCCATCGACGACGTGGTACCGCCGGCCGAATCCCATCGCATGCACGCGGCCCTGCTGGCACGCGGCGACGAGGTGCGCTACACCGAATTCCCCGGCGTCGGCCACGGCGCGTGGCCGATGGCCTACGCCACGCAGGAACTGTGGCCGTGGATGTTCGCGCATCGGTTGCCCAGGCGCGCTCCTTGAGCCCCACATGACACGGCGCGAGCCGGGCCGCCCGGCGAATTCGCCCCGAGCAACAGCCTAGTCGTGCCTGGCAGGGACATCGCGCACGCGGTAGCCGCCACTCAGCACCCAGCCAAGATAGACCCCCAGCGAAACCCCGAGCAGCTCGCACAACACGCGCATGCCCAGATGTTCCGGATCGTGCATCCCGGCCAGCACGGCGGTGAGCAGCGACCGCGACTGCAGGTTGCTGTAGTTGAGGTAGAACAGGTCCCACAGGTCGCCGCTGACGGTCAGGATGCTGGCCAGCAGGAACGCCCAGCCGATCTTGCGCGCGTAACACCAGCCCTGGCGTCGCCCCAGCCAGTGCAGCAGCAGGAACAGCAGCAGTGCCACCACCAGCGAAATGACGCCCGCCTCGACACCACCGACGATGCCACTGCCCATCCAAGTCTGGTCGTAGTGCATTTCGCCCCCTGAGAGTTTGTGATTTTTCAAACTCGAAGCCGGCCACGGATGGCCGGTCGCGGATCAATCATGCAAATGATTGATCCGCGTGAGCGAGTCCGGACATGCGGACTCGCGACTGAAGAAAACCACGGGAAGTGGTTTTCTTCACAGGCCCCGAGCCGTGACACGACGCAGCCATTATGCGCCGTATTGAACGGCCCACTAAACTGCGCCGCATCATCCGATCCGAATGCCGTGCATGAATCCCCTCGCTTCCGCCACCACCGCGTTGATCCTGGTCGATGTCCAGCCGGACTTCATGCCCGGCGGCCCGCTGGCCTGCCACGAGGGCGAGGCGATCGTCGGGGGGATTGACCAGTTGCTGCGCCAGCGCCGCTTCCGCCACGTGGTGGCGACCCAGGACTGGCATCCGCGCGCACATGTCTCGTTTGCCAGCTCGCATCCGGGACGCGCACCGTTCGAGCAGATCGGGTTGTACGGTCAGCCACAGACACTGTGGCCGGATCATTGTGTGCAAGGCACGCCCGGCGCGGCGTTGCATCCGGCGATCGACTGGTCTGCCGTGGACGCGGTGATACGCAAGGGCGGCGATCCCGCGGTGGATTCCTACAGCGGCTTCCGCGAGAACCACGGACCGGACGGCAGCCGCCCCAGCACGGGGCTGGCCGGCTGGCTGCGCGAGCGCGGCGTGGATGAGGTGGTCGTATGCGGCCTGGCGCGCGACGTGTGCGTGTTGTGGACAGCGCAGGACGCGGTGACGCTGGGCTTTCGTGCCCGCATGCTGTGGGATCTCACTTGCCCGGTCACACCGGCCAGCGATGCGGCCACGCGCGAGGCCATGCAGGCCTCAGGCATCGTTCTCGCCTGAGGCGCGCACCTGCACCGAGCCGTCCTCTTCGGCGCTGACGCTCAGCGTGATCGGACGGCAGCACACCTGGCAGTCCTCGATGTACTGCTGGCTGGGGATCGACGCGTCGACCAGTATCTCGATCGTTTCGCCGCAATAGGGACAGTCGATGAGGCTGGGCATGAGCATGGTGGACTCCCGGTCAGGAGACGCCAAAGTACAGCAGTTGCACGGTCCGGGCGATCTGTTGCTCAACCCCGGCGCGGCGACCAGACCTGCGGCAGGCCGATCCAGAACAGCCCGTCACGGGCGCAGCGCGGCGCCAGCTTCAGCAATTCATTGTCCTTGCTGACCAGCCAGCGCGCGCCCGCGGCCTGCGCCAGTTCCAGGAACATCTGGTCATCCGGATCGGCACAACGCGGCAGCCGTACATCGGGCGCGGGTGTGGCCAGCTCATCGGGCAGGCAGTACACCAGCGCATCGAATGCCAGCACGATCCCCGGACGTGCCTCGTCGCTCACCGGCACCTGCGGGTAGTGCAGCACGCGCAGCCATTCGGCGCGGCAATCGGCCCGCGTCACCGCCTGCACCCGGCCCTCGCGCATCGCCACGTGCAGCGCCGCAGATCGCGCATCGTGGAACAGGAAGATGTCCAGGCACACGTTGGTGTCCAGCACCACGCGGGGCACGTTCGGGAAATCGGCAGTCATCGATACATGATGGAGCATGCGGGCCGCGCGATACACTGCACGCTTTCCGATCGAGATTCCAACCATGGCCGAGCGCGAGTTCGACAACTACCTTGCCCGCTCCGGTGCCACGCTCGAAGGCTCGCGCTACACGGCGTATCTCGCGGTCACCCCGCGCAAGAACGGTTTCCCGATGTACTTCGCGATCTGCGAGAACCGCAGCTTCCGCGACAAGGGCATCGCCGAGACTGCTGCCGCCAAGGCGCTGGCCGAGATGCTCGGGCTGGAAGACGACGGCACCCCGATCTTTCCCGAAGGCTATACCGGCTTCGACGACGACAAGCCGGCCGACGTGTCGGAATGAACTTGCGTCCGGCGCGCACGGCGACAACTCACAGCGTCAGCGAACGATCCGTCAGCAGGTGCGGATCGACCGGATCGGGATCACCCGCAAAGTTCAACCCGACACTCTTCATCCGCACCAGTGCCTGACCGGGAGTCGGCACCGGATCGGGGCGTTCGGCCCAGTGCAGGACGTCGGGACCACCGCCGTGCAGGAAATCGCATGCCGGTCATGCCGCTGTCAGGAACCGGCCCAGTGTGCTGTTGAAGGCCGCGGCCGATTCCATGTTGCAGATATGGCGACCATCGACCTCGGCGTAACGGCCATCGGCCACGCCAGTGGCAATCACCCGCAGATCAGCCGGTGTCGTGACTGGATCATCGTGACCGGCAAGTGCCATGGTCGGCACGCTGATGCGATCGAGTTCGCCCCGGAAATCGGCATCGATCAAGGCCGCGCAGCAGCCGGCGTAACCCTCGACCGAGGTCTGCTGCAGGCGCTCCAGGATCTCGGCCACAGCAACGGGTTCCGCCGCCGCGAACGCCGGCGTGAACCAGCGTGACACAGTGCCTTCCGCAATCGATGCCATGCCGTGTTCGCGCACCTGGTCGATGCGCGCACGCCAGCCTTCTTCGGTGCCGATCTTCGCCGCGGTGCTGCACAGCGCCAGCCGATCCAGCCGTTGCGAGGCATGCAGCGCCAGCCACTGGCCGACCAGGCCACCGATCGACAGTCCGCAAAAGTGGATGCGCTCGATGCCAAGCGCATCGAGCAGGCCGAGCACGTCGCGGCCCAACATCTCGATCGAATACGGACCCGCCGGGGTAGCGGAGCGGCCATGCCCGCGACGGTCATAGCGCAGGATATGAAAGTGCTCACCGAGGACGGCAACTTGCGGGTCCCACATCGTCAGGTCAGTACCGAGCGAGTTGCAGAACAGCAGCCACGGTGCACCGTCGCGACCATCGATGCGATAGTGCAGGCGCACGCCGTTGGCGTCGACAAAGCTGGCCTGGTTTTCCATCACGGCGCTCACACCCGCTCGATGGCGAGGGCGATACCTTGCCCGACGCCGATGCACATCGTCGCCAGGCCGCGCTTGCCGCCGCTGGCTTCCAGTTGACGCAGCAAGGTCAAGGCAAGACGCGTACCACTCATGCCGAGCGGATGACCCAGCGCGATCGCACCGCCATTCGGGTTGACGTGCGCGGCATCGTCGGCAAGCCCCAGTTCGCGCATGCAGGCCAGGCCTTGGGCGGCGAAGGCTTCGTTGAGTTCGATCACGTCGAAGTCGTGAATGCCGAGGCCGAGGCGGGCCAACAACTTCTGCGTGGCCGGCACCGGGCCGATGCCCATCACGCCGGGAACCACTCCGGCGGTGGCCATGCCCAGCACCCGCGCGCGAGGGGTCAGATCATGGCGCTGCGCCGCGGCGGCCGAGGCCAGCAGCAGCGCCGCGGCACCATCATTGATGCCCGAGGCATTGCCGGCGGTGACGGTGCCGGGGTTGCCGAACAACGGCTTGAGTTTGGCCAGCGCGTCGAGACTGCTATCGGCGCGCGGATGTTCGTCCACGCTGACCTGCACGGTTTCGCCACGCTTGCGGCCCGGCACCTCGACGGCGATCCGTTCGCCATCGAAGAAACCGGCGGCTTGCGCGGCGGCGTAACGCTGCTGGCTGCGCAGCGCGAACGCATCCTGATCCGCGCGCAAGATGCCGTACTGCGCGGCCACGTTTTCGGCGGTCTGGCCCATGGCCTCCACGCCATACAATGCTTCGAGCGCCGGATTGATGAAGCGCCAGCCCATCGTGGTGTCCTCGATGAGCTGATTGCGGGCGAACGGCGAGGTCGCCTTGCCCATCACGAACGGCGCACGCGACATCGACTCGACGCCGCCGGCAATCGCCAGCTCCAGCTCGCCGGCACGGATGCCGCGCGCCGCGCTGCCCACCGCGTCCAGGCCGGAGCCGCACAGGCGATTGAG
>DASRUB010000428.1:0-3900 GCA_035655635.1 Rhodanobacter sp.
GCGCAACCGCTGCAGGGCATGGTCCCATTGTCGTGCGATCGCTTCCAGCGAGCGGCGTGCCTCGTCGAGCCGGCTCGGCTCGAATTGCCACAGGCGTTCGCGCCCCTGCTTGACGTCGCGTACCAGGCCGGCGCCGGCCAGTACGTCCAGATGCCGGGTCACGGCCTGGCGGGTGATCGCCGTGCCGGCGGTGAGCTGGGCGATCGACATCGCGCCGCTGGCGCAGAGCACGCCGACCAGGCGCAGTCGGGTGGGGTCGCCCAAGGCCGCGAACACCGGCGCGGACCTGCGCAGTGCCGTTGCCTTCACGGCGCCCTTCGATGACGCCGGGTCAGTGCGCGGAGACATGCTGCGCGATGTTGGTCATCTGCTGGTCCCAGCCGCCGCTGTTCATGCGGAATGCTTCGGCCCGCCGGTCGACCGGTATCCGGTCGAAGCCGGATTCGACCACGCTCAGCAGGGTTCCGTCCGCCATATCTTCCAGCTCGAACACCACCAGGGTCGGCGGCTCGTTCGAATAGTCGTGCGCCGGATCCACCGCATAAGGATGCCAGTGGAACGACAGCAGCCGTTCCGGTTCGATGCGTTCCAGCGTGATTTCGAACAGCAGATGCTCGTAGCCGGGATGGGTGATGTATCCGCGCGCGGGTTCGCCAGCCACGAAGTGCTGGCCTTTCAGTGCCACGCCGAACCATTGGCCGAAGGCCTCGGCATCGGCCAGTGCACGCCACACGCGCGAGCGCGGCGCCTTCAGCAGGATCTGCCTCTCGATACGATCGGTGGATACGGTCATCGGTGTCCGCCTCCGGCAATGTGCAATGCGTTGGTTGCATATTATCGGGGCTGGCATGAAAAGCAACCATCTTATTGCACATGATGACGGCGACGACCAGGTTCGGCCGGGCGGGATTCAGGAGTCGCCTGGCGCCGGCGCCGGCGCCGATCCACTCATGCCGCGTCGGATCGCGCGCGAGAAATCCTGGCCGGGCAGGGCGGTGCGGGCCCGTTCCGTGATGCGGCCGCGCTGGCGCAGGGTCTCCACCGGCACCTCCGGGTCCAGCGCGCCCACACGGTGCAGGTATTCGGGCAGATAGCCAGTCAGCAACAGGCGCACGTCCCACGGCAGGCCGGGGTCGATCTGGCGGGCCATGCGATAGACGATCGTCGTGCAGTTGGAGGTGAACGTGTTGTAGAACGCGGGCTCCACGGCCAGCCGGTTTGCCGCATGCACGTACGACAGGAACAGCGCCTGCAGGGTGGGCCGCTCCATCCGCAGCGGATACAGATAGACGTCCTCGCCGCGGATATTGGTGCGCACGCGGATGATGTCGTGCTCGTCGGCCGCGACCAGGATGGTTTCGAATTGCTTGAAGAAACCGCCGATCGAGGAATATCGCTGGTCACGACTCTTGCGCACCTCGACCGAGAACACCAGGTGGCGGCCGTCGTCGAAGCCGAACGAAATCATCGCGTGGGCGATCGCGCGGCTGCCCCAGTGCGACACCACGGCGTCGGCGCCCACCAGCCGGGCAAGCTTGTAGCTGCGGTTTTCCCAGTGAATGTCGTAGTCGGCATCGCTGCGCCAGTCGAAGTTGCGCACGTTGTCGAGCTGGACCTGATCGCCGTGCACGGTGCCCATCAACAACCGGGCCACGTCGTCTCGCCAGTCGCGCTGGCCGGTGGGCGCGATGGTGGCCCACCACAGCAACAGCGTCGCGTACATCGCCGCGTAGATGCCCAGCGGCAGCCAGCTTCGTTGCAGAATCGCCAGCATGGCCATGGCCACCACCAGCAGACCCCAAACCGCGCAGGCAAGCACGCGCGCGGCCTTGCCGCCCGGCAACCGGTACCACAGCGCCAGGCCCGCCCACGCACCCGAGCAGAACGCAAGCAACGAGCCCAGGGCAATGAGCGCCATGCGGCCTGCCATCCAGAGCTTGCTCGTCATGTGTCTTCGTCGTGTCGATGGTCCCGCGCCAGCGTGCCGATTCCATGCTGGAAACACAACGTTGGGGGACCGATGCCTTCCAGGTGATGACCGACCGCCCTTCGACAGGGCAGCAATGGATGTGTCGATGGGCGGCGGGCCATCGGGTGGTGCTGGCTGGACTCGGCATACTCGATGCTCGGCTGCTGGCGGGGTCAATACACGCGAAAACCTGCTTGGGTCGCGGCGCTCAGATAGCTGTTCGTCGCGGATCGACGGGCCCGTGCGTGCAGGCCTGCCTCGGCAGCTCGTGCCTGTTGCCAGTCGGCGCGATCGAACGCGAAGCCGGCGACCTCGCAGCCGCTCAACCGGGCTTCGATCGCCCGCAGGCGGCAGAAGTCGAGATAAGCACCGACCTCGTCGGCCAGCTGTGGCCAGGCTGCATCCATCAGGATGGCATCGTCGAGTCGACCGACCTGGGGGATGCCGTGCGGAATCAGCCGGCGGTCACTGCGCTGGTAGTCCACCACCAGCCGCGCCGGGGCGATCAGGCGGTCGGCGGTTTGCCAGCTCGCGTCGGCGATCATGCGGCCGACTGCATCGATCCGTTGCAAGCGCTGTTCGATCTCGGCGGGCGGACGGGGATGGTTCACCGGCGGCGCCAGCTCGCGGGATGCCGTGGCCAGCTGGTCGCGGTGGAGTGGAAAGTGCTGCAGCCGGGCCAGCAACGCGTTGAAATGGGCCAGCGCTTCCATTCTCACCAGGAAGTCACCGACGAAGTGGCGCCGGGCCGGGCGGTTCAGGTTTGCGGCAAACGGTCCCTGCAGGGCAGGCGACAGGGGTTTCAGGTTGGCGATCTGGGCATTCATGGCGGATCCTCAGGGGTTGGCGCACCACCAAAATGTGGCGCAGGCACAGATTCCACCGCATGACATTTTGGGTCATGATGGATATGCAGGGCTTGTAGGAGCGAACGCTGAGGTTTGTGTGATTGCCTGAGGTTTCGCGATGAACCAGCCGGACACCGGCGCACGCAGCTGCGCCGCAATGCCCTACCACTTTGACGACATCGTGGTCGATCCGGCCGCGCACAGCATTCTGCGGGCCGGCGTGGCGCAAGCGGTCGAGCCGAAAACCTTCGCCGTGCTGCTCGCGCTGATGCGGCATGCCGGTGAGCTGGTCGGGCGTGACGACCTGCTTGACGAGGTTTGGGGACATCGTCACGTCACGCCGGGTGTATTGACCCGGGCGATCGCGCAATTGCGCCGCGCACTGGATGACGATTCGCAGCAGCCACGCTATATCCAGACCCGGCACGCGCTGGGCTACAGCTTCATCGGGCAGTTGCAGACGGCCGCGGATGCCGATGCCGCGCCCACAGCGGGCGGCCTCGGCATCGGTGTGTTGCCATCGGAGGGCCTGGCTTCCGCCCCGCAGGCTGCGCGGATGGGCCAGCCGGAATCCGTCGAGCCCCCGCGACCGGAACCGGCCACTCCCGGATCGGCATGGAGCGTCGCCGAACGCCCCCCGAGCTACGGACCAGTGCTGGACAGACGCCGGGGGCACGCTCGCTGGCTGGTGCCGACCTTGGCACTGATCGCCGTGTTGGTGACATGGGCGGTACTGCGCGACGCGACGGCACCATCGCCGCGGGTCGCCGCATCGATTGCCGTGATGCCTTTCACCAGTCTGAGCAACGATCCCGGTGACGACTATTTCGCCGAAGGACTGGCGGAGGAAATGCGCGACGCACTGGCTGGCGTGAAAGGCCTGCAGGTGGTGGCATCCGTTGCGCCTGCCGCAAAAGGCGACGCGTTCGACGCCAGGGCGCTCGGCACCCGGCTCGGCGTGGCCACGATCCTGGATGCCAGCGTGCGCCGCGAGGGGTCGCGCCTGCGCATCACGGCGCACCTGTCCGACACGGCCACCGGCTTCACTCTGTGGAGCCATACGTATGATCGGGAGCTGTCCGG
>DASRUB010000429.1:0-5840 GCA_035655635.1 Rhodanobacter sp.
GTCTGGAGCAGTCGCGCCTGATGCAGGCAAGTCACCGGTGGGCTGACCGGGTGTCACTTTGCGTTGTCTGCCGGTGCGGGATGGGCGGGCGAGTACTTGGCGTCGCCGTGCAGGATCTGCTGCAGTTTCAGGTACACGCCATTCGTCCAGCCGAAGCCGACGACGTTCTGGGTATAGCCGGCGCTGACATGGACGTCCGCGTTGCCGAGCACCATGTTGTATTTCTCGCGAATGGTTCCGTCCGTCGCGACGCCACGATCGACGGTCGCACAGAACTTGCCGGCGATGCGACGTGCATCACCGTGGAAGCCATAGGCATCGAGGCCCGAGACGGCGAGCCAGTTCGTGGGTGCCCAGCCGAAGGGCGCGTCCCATTGGGCGCCGCTCGGATGATCGTCCATGGCAAGGCCGCCTGGTCGTTCGAAGATCGCCAGATGATCCCGCACCGCCGCAGCCTGCCCGCTGGAGGCCGCGTGCGCCCAGAGCGGATAGAAGGTCGTGATGTAGGGATAGGCTGCAGGTTTCCCGGTGACAAAGTCGTAGTCCAGGTACAGCCCCGTGTCGGAGTGCCACAGATACATGTTCATGGCCTGCTTGCGCGCCTGCGCAGTTTGCGCCCAGTGCGTGGCCTCGGCGGTCTTGCCAAGCTTCAGCGCAAAGTCGTGCAGATCCATTTCATAGCGATAGAGCAGGCTGTTCAGACCCACCGCGGCGTAGTGGTGGGTGGATCCCGCAAACGGGCCGAAGTGGAAATTGACGTCGAAGCCCGATTCGCGCATGGCGCGATCGCCGAGGTAGTAGTCGGCGCTCAGCCGAAAGCCGTCCAGCCAGGCGTCGGCGCACACTTTGGAGGTATGCACGTCGCAGCTCCGGGACTTCAGGCGTGCGGCTTCGGCATCATCGGGATGTTGCGATGCCTTCACCAGGTAACCGGGGTTTTCTGATGGATGCGCGACCAGCCACTCGATCACGCCGCGATAATAATGGGCGTCGCGCGCTTCCAGCACCGGGCCTTTGCCAAGGTCGAAGTAACGCGCCAGGCCGGTATCGCCGGCGCGATGCTCGGTACGCGTCCAGATATCGTGGTTGCGCACGGCCAACGGGTACGCCTGCGCGAGCCAGGCCTGCATCGACGCCTTGTCGTGAAAACTGGACGGATCATCGAGTACGGCGGTCATCATGGCCGTGAGAAACGGTGGCTGCGACCGACTGAGGTAGTAGGTGCGGTTTGCATTCAACACGCCACCGTAGTACTCGACCTCGAACAGGGCATTGTCGACCATGTCGCGGGCGAGTTCGGTGCGGTGGTCGGCGACCAGGCCAAGCACGATGAAATAGCTGTCCCAGCCATACATCTCGTTGAAGAAACCGCCCGGCACGACGTAGGGATGGGGCAGATAGAGCAGCCCCTGCATGGGCAGTTGCGCCGGGTCGATGTCGCCGAGCTTGTCGATGACGCGTGGCAACGTGCTGAGGCCGACACCGCAGCGTTTCGCGATCTCGCGAAGCCCTGGCGGCACCGCCAGCTGTGCGGGCAGATAGAGTACCGAGCGCGTGCTTACCTTGCTGTCGGACAGCGCCGAGCAATCATCCAGCGAGCGCGTCAGGGTGTGCCACGCGTGATCGATATAGGCGCGGGTCCTGGCCGGATCCGGGCGGGTGGCTGCGGCGGTGCTGGTCGCGAACGCGAGCGCCGCCAGCAGCACCAGGGTGCGCCATCCACCGCTCGCCGACCAACCGGGCTTGCGGATACCCGCATGGGCTGCCTGGATCTGTTCGAGGGACGAGCCTTGCATATGCGTCATGTCGTGCGTCCTAGGAGTGTGGGCCACAGAAACGTTCGAGGCGAAAAGTTGGCTGCGCCGGGGCAGTTTTTCGACGAATCGCCGGCCCATAGTCGTTCTATGGGCGGCGAATCGGCGGAAAAATGAACCAAGCAGGCGACTTTGCAGCCCGGACGATTTCTGCGGCCCACGCTCCTAGGGTCAAAGGCGAAGTGTGGGGCGAGCAGCATGGGTATGTCGCGTGGTGAGGCATCAAAGAGCTTTTCGCGTCAGGATTGTCTTGCCGCTGGCGTCGCGATCGATGGTGATGTCGTAGTGCCTGCCGCGGAACGTGATGTTTTTCAGCGTCATGGATTTCCATGTCGGCGGCAGCACCGGTGGATAGGTCTCGACCAGGCCCTTCGGTTCGATACGCAGCCCGCTCAGGCCGTAGAGCAGACCCTGCACGAATCCACCCGAGCCGGTGAGGAAATAGCCGGTGTTGTTGGTCGCGGTCTCGGGGCGCACGTTGAATGGCGGCTCGAACATGTCCGGTGCCGCGTTGCGCACGATCCATCGCGCCGCTTCGTCCGTGTTGCCAATGGCGGCGGCAGCGATCGGCATCGGACCGAGCCCCATCGTGGTCGGTATGCCTTCCGATGTGTTCAGCGGTTTCAACGCAATGGCGTAGTCGTTGCGTCGCACTTGCATGCTCATCGGCAAGTCGAGCGAGGGGAATGACAGGAAGGCGAGGTCGCTGCCGCCGGTGTCGTGCGACACCGTTTCGTCCATGTCGAGATAATGCTGCCCGCTGGTGGAAAACGGCAGGTAGATTCTGGCAGCGATGTTGGCCCAGCGCGGATCGGGCTTTGCGCCGACCACGGCCGCGGCAGCGGTCGCGATGCGCAGGGCCTTCGCCGCGTCGGCATTGGTGAAGGTGTCGTTGGGAACGTCGTTGTAGTTCTCCTCGACCGAGGTGACGTGAAGGATGTCGTAGCGCTGCTTGCCGGGATTCCAGCTCACGCGGCTGGTCCAGTAGCGCGCGATGTCACGGATCACCGGCCAGCCGTGTTCCTTCAACCAGGACTTGTCGCCGCTGGCCAGGTAGTACTGCCATTGCGCGATGGCGACGTCGGCGTTGACGTGGATCTCGCGTTCGCCCAGCACCCAGGCAGCGTGCAGGACCTGCTCGGTGCCGTTTTGCGGGTCGGCCTCCCACGGGTACATCGCGCCTCGCAGTCCACGTGCCTGCGCACGCTGTTGCGCCGCGGGTAGGGTGCGGTCACGGAACATCACCAGCGATTTGGCGCGTTGCGGATGCAGCAGCACCAGCGCCGGGAAGATCCATGAGTCACTGTCCCAGAAGATGTGGCCGACGTAGCCGGTGGTCAGCCCGCAGGCGCCGATCGCCCACGCGGTGTCGGGCGTGGCGTTGGCCAGCAGGTAATACAGGTCCGAGTGCACCACCCGTTGCGCGTTCGGGTCGCCATCGATGCTGATGTCGCTTTTCCACAGGCCGGCCCATGCTTTCCGGTGCGCACCCAGCAACGCGTCGAAGCCATCGGTGCGCGCAGCCTTCGCCAGCGCCAGATCCCCCCTGGCGTCGCCGCCCCAGTCCGCGCGTGATACCGCCACGTACTTGGTGAAGGTATAGGTCTGGCCCTTGTGCAGCCGCACGCGAAGATCGAGCGAGAGCCGGTAGATGCTCTGGTAGAGTTTGACCTCGACCGGCTGGAGCCCCTCGGGCAGGCTGACCGCAGCGGCCTCGGCCATGCCCAGACCCTGTTCGGCGCGGCCATCGAGCCACAGGGTGAGATCCTTGCGGTCACCGTCACTGGCCAGCACATGGGTATCGCCGTGGTACCACACGGCCGCACGATCTGGCGTGGCCGGCGGAATCGCCTGAAAGGTCAGGTTGTGCGCGGCCACGGCGATCTGCATCTCGTCACCGCTCAACTTCGCCAGCGGCAACCTGGGCTGGTACGGCGCCCACAGATTGAACGCGAACGACAGCTGCACCACCCCGTCGAAGTCCGGCGTGATCGAGATCTGGCTGGCGGCCAGGTGCGGCGACGCCTCGCTGACCAGGGTCACCACCTTGATCCGCGTGCTCCGACCGTGGTCGAGGTAGCGGTAGCTGGTGGTCAGGGTGGCCTCATGCATGTCCAGTACCTGGCGGTAGTCCTGGAACACCGAGGGACTGAGTTCAACCTGGTTCATCCAGAAATGGCCGGCGTTCGACGTCCCCGTGCTGTAGTCGATTTCGGTCCAGCCGGGGATGGCCGCCGGCCGGGACATGTCGTCCTTGCCGTAGTCCATGAAGCCGACCATGTAGGCCAGGTTGCCCTCGGTGCCGCGTGGTGCGGTCGTGGTGGACAGATAGCCGTTGGCCAGCTGGCCCGGGAAATAGCTGGGGAAGTCGTTCGAGGTGGCGGTCAGCAGAAAGCCTGGGTCGGTGGCCGCCTGTGCGATCGGGGTGGCGCAACCCAGCGCTACCACGAGCAGCAGGCCAAGGTTTCCGAGTGGATGCTTCATGTGGACTTCTCGAGAGCGGCGCCGGGATGCCCGGCGCCATGGAAACTTCTGCTAATCCGCGTGGCGGGCAAGCAGGACCTTGCCGCTGGCATCACGTTCGATAACGACATCGAAGTGCTTGCCGCGAAAGCTGACGTGCCTGAGCGTCAGCGACTTCCAGGAAGGCGGCAGCACCGGCGCATAGGCCTCGACCAGGCCCTTGTCCTCGATGCGCAAGCCGGACAGGCCGTAGACAAGGCTCTGCACGAAGCCGGCCGAGGTAGCCAGGAGGTACCCGGCGTTGTTGGCGACTGTCTCGGTGCGCACGTTGAACGGCGGTTTCAGGAAGCCGACCAGGTTGCGCTGGATCCAGTCACCGGCGGCCTTGCCATTGCCCAGTTCGGCCTCGCCGACGGCGAGCATCACCATCATCATTTCGTTCGGATCGTCGCCGTGGGTCTTGAGCTCCTGCAACTGGAACGCGAAGTCGTTGCGGCGCACCTGCGGCGTCATCTGCAGATCGAGGTTCGGGTACATCAGCCAGACCAGCGACGAGCCCATCCAGGTGATCTTGTCGTGCGGCACCGAGGCGTCGAAGTCGAGGTGGCGTTGCTGCGCCTGGTCGAACGGGATGTACATCTTTGCGGCGATCTCCGCCCACTTCGGGTCGGGCGTTGCACCCACCACCGCAGCGGCCTTGTCGGCGATCTCGAGCGCCTTGCGCGCGGCGGCGTTGGTGAACGAGTCGTTCGGCACGTCGTCGTAGGCCTCGTCGGGCGAGGTGACGTGGAAGATCTCGTAGCGGTCTGCCTTGGCGTTCCAGCTGACCCGGCTTTTCCAGAACTCGGCGATCTCGCGGATCACCGGCCAGCCATGTTCCTTCAGCCACGCCTTGTCGCCGCTGGCCAGGTAGTACTGCCACTGGGCGATCGCGATGTCGGCATTGACGTGGATCTCGCGAAACACGCCGTAGGCAAAATGCGGCGTGTTGTCGACACCGGTCTGTGGATCGGCTTCCCACGGGTACATGGTGCCCCTCACTCCGTACTGCTTCGCCCGTTCGCGCGCCGGCTGCATGGTGCGGTCGCGGAACATCACGATCGGCTTGGCCCGTTCCGGGTGCAGCAACAGCAGGGCAGGGAACACCCACGAATCGCTGTCCCAGAACGCATGACCGGCGTAGCCGGGGGTCAAAGCGCAGGCACCCATCGGCCAGGCGGTGCCGACGGTGGTGTTGGACAGCAGGTAGTACAGGTCCGAGTGCACCGCCTGCTGCACCTTGGGATCGCCATCGATCACGATGTCGGCGTTCCACAACGCATGCCAGGCGGCGACGTGCCGCGCGAGCAGCTGGTCGAAGCCGGTATCGCGCGCCGCTTCGGCGAGCGCCAGGTCGCTCTTGGCATCACCGCCCCAGTCCTGGCGGGAGGCGGCGATGTACTTGGTGAAGGTGTAGGTCTTGCCCTTCTGCACGCTGACAGTGAGGTTCAGTGACAGCTTGGTGGGGCCCTTCTCCAGAGTCGCTGCATCGACCTTGATGCCTGCGGGGAGGCCGATGGCTGC
>DASRUB010000430.1:0-2260 GCA_035655635.1 Rhodanobacter sp.
TCGGTCTCGGCGAAGAAGTTGTCGGGCCAGCGATCCAGCACCATGCGACCGATCACGGTCAGCGGTACCAGTTCTTCCGGAATCAGCTTGGTCGCATCCAGGTGATCGAACGGGAAGGCGTCGGCCTGCTCCTGGGTGAACAGCTGCACCGCGAGCTCCCATTCGGGGAACGCGCCGCGCTGGATCGATTCGAACAGGTCGCGCCGATGGAAGTCCGGATCGGCGCCGGTGATCTTGACGGTCTCGTCCCATAGCGTGGATTGCAGCCCGAGTTTCGGGCGCCAGTGGAACTTCACGAACGTGCTGCTGCCATCGGCGGCGAGCAGGCGGAAGCTGTGGATCATGAAGCCTTCCATCATGCGCAGCGAGCGCGGGATGCCGCGGTCGGACATCAGCCAGGTGATCGCATGCATGGATTCAGGCGTGAGCGAAATGAAATCCCAGAACGTGTCGTGCGCGCTGGCCGCCTGCGGATAGCCGCGATCAGGCTCCATCTTCAGCGCATGGACCAGATCCGGAAACTTCATCGCGTCCTGGATGAAGAACGGCGCGAAGTTGATGCCGACCAGGTCCCAGTTGCCCTCGCTGGTGTAGATCTTCACGGCGATGCCGCGCGCATCGCGCGGTGTGTCGATCGAGCCGGCGCCGCCGGCCACGGTGGAGAAGCGCGTGAACAATGGTGTCCTCTTGCCGACCTCGGTGAGGATGTTCGCGGTGGTGTATTTCTTCAGCGAGCGGGTCAGCTCGAAGTAGCCATGCGCGGCCGAGCCGCGCGCGTGCACGATGCGTTCGGGGATGCGCTCGTGATCGAAGTGGGTGATCTTCTCGCGCAGGACGAAGTCTTCCAGCAGGGTCGGCCCGCGCGGCGACGGCCGCAGCGAGTTCTGGTCGTCGCTGACGGGCACGCCCTGGTTGGTGGTCAGCGGCGGATGCTTGCCACCGGCAAGCTGGTGCAGTTCGTCGGCGTTGCCGCGTGTCTCGTTGGCAGCTTGCGTGGGTGCCCGGGTGGGTGACCGCGAGGCAGGTTTCTTTTGGGTGGCCATGACGCGTTCCGGAGGTGGCTGGTGGCCCAGCTTGTTCCGCGCGGGGTGAAGTGCCAGTGAGTCGGCTGCAGGGGAGCGGTATCCGTACGGGTTGCCGTAGCCGCGGGCGGATCAGGAGAGCCAGCCGGATCAGTGCGCCCGACCCGGGTCGAGTGCTCCACAGAGCGCGCAGGGCGTGGGATCACGCGAACGACTTGCGCGACGTGCCAGGGTTGCCCTTGCACCAAGATGACGCGCCGCAGCGGGCGCGTCGGAGCTTGATCAATGAACCGGCGACACGGGACGCGAGCACGGATTGCGGGCGGCCTCCGTCTGGCCGGCAGGTAGCGCTATTCGCCCGCACCGTCGTCAGCGAAGGCACCCGGTGCCGAGCCGAAGTCGCCGTCGGCCTGCGCCGCCATGTACGAGAACGCCGCGTATACCGCCACGTTCTGCGCCAGTTCCTTCGGATTGATCTTGTCCAGCGTGTCATTGGCGGTGTGGTGCCAATCGAAATAGTGCGTGCCGTCCTGGGTCAGCGACAGCGCGGCCATGCCTTTGGCATGCATCTGTGACAGGTCCGAACCGCCGCCGCCGGGACGCTTGGCGTCGTACGCCACGCCGATCGGTGCAAGCACGTTCGCGATCTGCCGGATCGCGTCGCGTGCCGAGGGCTTCACGCTGGCACTCATGCGCCAGACCGGGCCGGCGCCGAAATCCGATTCGGTACCGAGCTGGAACTTCGCCACCTCGTCGCCATGCTTGTCGGCGTAGGCGCGACCGCCCCACAGACCCATCTCCTCGTTGGCGAACGCGATCACCCGGATGGTGCGGTCGGGCCGCTGCGGCAGGTCGTGGATCAGCTTGGCGGCGGCCATCGCGATCGCCACGCCGGCGCCATCGTCGATCGCGCCGGTGCCCGGGTCCCACGAATCGAGATGGCCGCCGATGGCGACCACCTGGTCGGGGTACTTGCGTCCGGTGACTTCACCGATCACGTTGGCGCCGGTGTACTCGCCGACGATGCCGCAGTCGAGATCGAGTTTCACCGTCACCGGCTTGCCATAGGCCAGCACGCGGTTGAGCTGATCGGCATCGGGGCTGGACAACGCGGCGGCGGGGATCGACTTCTCGCCCATGCGAAAGCCGGTCACACCGGTATGCGCAATGCGCTGATGCGCATCCGTGCCGGCCGAGCGCAACAGGTAGCCTGCTGCGCCCTTGGCGGCGGCGAGCGG
>DASRUB010000431.1:0-3376 GCA_035655635.1 Rhodanobacter sp.
CCTGTCGACCGCCGCGAGGCGGTACGCATGATGGGAGAGCTTGTTGCAGTGGAACAAAGGCGCGAGATGATAGCGGAGCCGTCATCCATGGCGCAAGCCCGCCGACCCGGCGAACTGTGAGTCGGCAATGATAGCATGAAGCCCAGGCCGCTTGAGAAGTCCCCCAGTGCGCGCCTCGCCGAGCTGGCCAATCAATGCATCCGCTGACCCTGCCTGCCCGACAACTACCACGGGAAACCCCATGAGCGTCCGCACCCTGAGCCCCCTCGACAGCCTGCTGGCCGGTTGCGAACGCGCACTGGAAGCGATCGCCGGTGCACCCATGGCCGCTCGCCCCTCACCCGCCGCCGGCATCGCCGAGGCGGAACTGGACGAGGTCGAGCGCCGCCACGCGGCGGGCCTGATGCGAATCAACCATACCGGTGAAGTCTGTGCGCAGGCGCTGTATCTAGGGCAGGCCGCACTGGCGCGCGATACCGACAACCACGACCACTTGCTGCATGCCGCGGCCGAGGAAACCGACCATCTGGCCTGGTGCGCCGAACGACTGCAGCAACTGCACAGCCGCCCCAGCCTGCTCAATCCGTTGTGGTATGCCGGCAGTTACGCGATCGGCGCCGTTGCCGCGCTCGCCGGCGACCCGGTCAGCCTTGGCTTCGTGGTCGAAACCGAGCGTCAGGTGGAAACCCATCTCGCCGAGCACCTGGAAAAGCTGCCGGCGCAGGACGAGCGTTCACGCGCCGTGCTGGCCACGATGCAAGCCGACGAAATCCGCCACGCCGAAGCTGCACAGCAACGCGGCGGCATCGACCTGCCGTTCCCGCTGCCGCAGCTGATGCACGCCAGCTCGATGCTGATGAAAACGGTGGCCTACCGGCTGTAAGCGATACCCGGAAGCCTGTCGGGCCTTTGGTTGGCCGGCCACTGGGAGCGCGGGCGTCCCGCCCGCAGAAGCATGCCGGCGAGACGCCGGTGCTCCGTATGCTGCCGTTGCTTTCCTAAGCCCGGATCCAGCGCCACAGCTCGCGCCACGACGGCTTCTTGCCGTACATCAGGATGCCGGTGCGGTAGATCCGCGCGGCCAGCCACACGCAGGCCAGCAAGGCCGCCACCATCAAGGCCAGCGACACGACCAGTTCCAACGGCGGCACCGAGGTCAGTGACCAGCGCACCGGCATGGTGAACGGCGCAAAGAACGGAATGTAGGACATCGTGATGCCGAGTGGACCGGTCGGATCCTTGATCAGGGCGAACACCGCGAAGAAGCCTACGATGATGAACACCGTGACAAAGATCGCGTATTGCTGCGTTTCCTGGATCGTGTTGCACATCGCGCCGATCGCCGCGTACAGCGCGCCGTAGAGCATGAACCCCAGCGCGAAGTACAGCAGAAACACCACCAGCAAGCCCGGCGGCATGCTCGGGATCGGAAAGCTCTGCGCCGCGTCCGCGCCCATCCCGAACATCCCGGCCAGGGGCACGCGCTGGCTGCTGAGCACGAAAATCGAGCCGCCCCAGATCGCCATCTGCGTCAGCCCGGCCAGGCCCACGCCGAGTACCTTGCCCAGCAGCATCTCGAACGGCGTCAGCGACGAGGTCAGCACCTCCATGATGCGCGAGGTCTTTTCCTCGATCACCGAGGTCATCGTCTGCTGGCCGTAAATCAGGATCGCGATGTACAGGATGAAGCCCATGATGTATGCGATCAGGAACGATTCCTGTCCACTCTGACCGGTCAACTTGCCTTCGGATACCTTGGTGGTATCCATGTCGGCCGGCGCCATGGCACGTTTAACCAGGGCGGCATCCACACCCGATTTGCCCAGCCGCACGCCAGCCAGCGCATTGGATACCGTACGCTGCAATTTGGTCATCGATTCCGGCGAGCCGACATTGCCGCCGTAATAGGACAGCTTGCCCGTGGTCAGTGTCTCGTCGGTGAGCACCAGTACGCCATTCCAGCCATCCTTGTGCTTGTCACCGGAAAAACCGGTCTTGGCGATCAGGCCGTCGCGTACCTTGGTCACGTCCTCGCTGGTCGCCGGAAAAACCTGCACGGTGTAACGCGCCTTCGCGTTCGGCTTGCTGCCAATCTTCTCGGACTCGAGCGCATGGCTGACCGGCTGGCCCAGCCCGGTGCTGGAGGCATCCACCACCGCCACGCGACTGGTGCGATCGCCACCGCTCATCAGCAGGATGGGCACGAACATGATCGCCACCATGAACACCGGCAGCAGCACGGTGGAAATCACGAACGCCTTGGTGCGCACACGCTCGACGAACTCGCGACGAACAACGGCGATGACCTTCTTCATGCGGCTACTCCGGCGTGTGCACTGGCGGCGTCGGCGCCAACCTTGGCAATGAAAATGGCATGCAGCGAAGGCTCGACCACCTCGAACCGGCGCAAGCCGACGCCTTCGCGCACCAGCGCGGCCAGCAACCGCTCGGGGTCGGCGCCATCGGCCATCTGCAGCTCGGCGCTGGCACCATAATCGTCGACGTGGGCGACCAGGGCGCGATCGGCCAGGATGTTCGCGGCGAGCGCCTTGTCGTGGGTGAAGCCGAGCGCCACGTGGCGCCCGCCGAAATCCTCCTTGACCTGGGCCACCGTGCCATTCACCACCATCTCGCCGCGCGCGATGATGGCGATGTGGTCGCACATCCGCTCGGCCTGCTCCATCACGTGGGTGGAAAACAGCACGGTGCGCCCCTCGGCGGCGATCGCCACCACGATGTCCTTCATCACCTGCGCATTGACCGGGTCCAGCCCGGAAAACGGCTCGTCCAGGATCACCAGTTCAGGCTCGTGCAGCAGCGCGCCGGCGAACTGCACCTTTTGCTGCATGCCCTTGGACAGATCCTCGACCTTCTTCAGGGCCCAGTCGCTGACGCCGAGCCGCTCCAGCCAGGCCTGCGCCCGCCTGCGTGCGTCGGCACGGCCAATGCCCTTGGTCTCGCCGAGGAAAATCAGGTGATCGAGCACCTTCATCTTCTTGTACAGGCCGCGCTCCTCCGGCAGATAGCCGATGCGTTGGGACAGCGCGCGACTCTTGTGCGGCGAATCGAACAGCACGATCCTGCCTTCGTCGGGTTCCAGGATGCCCATGATCAGGCGGATCGTGGTCGACTTGCCCGCGCCGTTGGGCCCCAGCAGACCGAAGATGCCGCCAGCGGCAATCTCCATGGAAAGATGATTCACCGCGGTATGCCCGGAAAAGCGCTTGGTGACGGACTCGATGCGCACACTCGCTGCGGTCATGGACCAGCTCCCTTGAGTAGCGGGCTCCCCGCCCGAACGACGAAAGCTAGCATGCGGCGATGGACGGGCCAAGGTGACCCATGGCGGTTGTCCATCGATCGGCAAGTCGTGGAG
>DASRUB010000432.1:0-2506 GCA_035655635.1 Rhodanobacter sp.
AGGCTTGCCATGAACTCGTCGATCTGTGCGCGCGTACCGGCGAGGAACAGGTTGATGCCCTCGGGTGCGAGCAGGATCGTGCCCTTCAACGCCAGTGCCTCGCAACGCGCGAACAGCTGTTCGCGCAGCGCGGGCAGGTCGCCCAGGCCGATGAATTTGTAGGCGCAGATATTGACGATCGACATGCGGGGCATCACGGCGGCAAGCCGGCAATTATACGCGGTGGGTCAGGATCAACCGGCATGGCTCGGCAGGGGCAGGCGTTCCAGCACCGTCAGCAGGCGGTCCAGGCGGGCTTGTCGTGAGTTGCCGACAGGGTGATGCCCCGCGATGGCTCTACCTGGCGGCTGCGCGCGCCGCCTTCACTTGTTCGGCGGTCACCGGTTTCCCCTGGTTGCCCCAGGAAGCACGCTCATGGTTGGCGATGTCGGCGATGTCCGCATCGTTGAGGCTGGCGGCGAACGGCGGCATAGCGCTGGGATAGCTGACGCCGTCAATGGCCTCGCCGTGCAGGCCGTGCAGGATCACGTCCAACTGCTTGGCCGCGTCCGCGTTCAGCACCGCGGCGTTGCCCTTGAGCGGCGGAAACGCGCCGGTCAGACCCATGCCGGTGGGCTGGTGGCAGGCCGCGCAATAGGTGGCATAGAGCTGGGAGCCATGCGCGGCGTCGAACGTGTAGGGACCGGTGGCTGCCGGCGGTGGCGCGGCGTTCGTGTCCAGCGGTGCCTTGGTGATGATCGGCTTCGCCGGCGCCTCGCCCGGCGTCGATACCATCAGAATGCCCTGCGCGCCCAGCACCGCGTGCGCCATCGAATGATCCACGAACGGATACTTGCCCGCTTCGTCGAGGGTGAGATCGAACACCGCGCCCTCGCCCGGCCCCACCGTGTAGGTGGAGACCCCGGAAATCGCCTCGGCCGGATTGCCGCCGGGGTAGACCTTGTCGAAGACCGCGCCGATCACGTGGAAGGCGCTCCACAGGTTCGGGCCGGCGTTGACCACGTACAGGCGCACGAGGTCACCCGGCTTGGCGGTCAGCGGGTGGGCGACGTACTGGAACGCGGCGCCATTGAACACCACTTCGTCCGGGCGGATCTGCTGCATCTTCTCGTAACTGGCTGCCATCAGGGTGCCGGAGACCTGCTGGGTGTACCACTCGCCCTGCACCAGCACGTAGCTTTCAGCCGCTGGCGGCAGCGCTGTGGCCGGGTCGACGATGATCGCGCCGTACATGCCGTTGCCGATATGCAGCAACACCGGCGGCGTGCCGCAGTGGTAGAGGAAGGCGCCCGGCACCTTCGCCTCGAACGAGAACTTGATGGTTTCGCCCGGCATGATTTCCACGTAGTGCAGGCTGGGCGGGGTGATCGCCGAGTGGAAGTCGATCGAGTGCTGCATGGTGCCGCGATTGGTGAAGGTGACGTTCACCGTCTGGCCTTGGCGCACGTGGATCACCGGGCCGGGCACGGTCTTGCCGAAGGTCCAGGCCTGGTATTGCACGCCGCTGGCGATCTCCACCGTGTCGTCGCTGGACTCGATATGCACCTCCACGCTGTCGCCCGCTTGCAGCGGCGGCAGGCGCGCGTCGCGGGCCTGCTTGATCGGTGCGTTGGAGGCCAGCGACAGCGGCGTCACCGCGGCGGCAGCCGCGGCCGGGCTGGCGCTGCGCACGTTCAACGCGCTGTGCAGGCCGGCCAGCAGCAGGGCCACCAGCAGCAGCACGCCGGCCAATGCCGGGCCCTGCACGCGCCAGGACAGGTGCCGCACCTGCTCCAGCGGGACGCGGGTGTTCCATTCGGAAAACCGCCGCCAGCGCGGCCAACGGCTTTCGATCAGGTAATCGAGGCTGTACGGGCTGGGCCCGGCGCGCAGGTTGATCACGATCAAGGCGGCGAAGATCAGCACGAAGCTGATCGCCGCGCCGATGTTGTTGGCGCCCACCGAATACGGGCCGCCGAAACCTTCGGCCGTGCTCCAGACCAGCAGGCTGAAGAGAATACCCACGATGTAGGTGAGCTTGCGCGCAAAACCCAGCACCAAGGCCAGCGCCAGCAGGGTTTCGGCGATCCGCGTGGCCCACACGAACAGGCCCGCGTGCGGCGTAACCAGGCCGATCCACATCTGGAACCACCATGCCGACCACGCCGGCTGGCCGGTGGCGGCGTTGTGCAGGTAGCCCACATAGTGATCGGCGAAGCCGTCGGTCCAGGTCAGCGCAGCGCTCACCGCCCAGATCACGCCGAAGGCGACGCGCAGCGCCGTGCCGGCGATCGCCGGCCAGGTCGATGGGACGGGCGTGCCCTCGTTGTTCTTGATCATGCGAAGCTCCTGGTCGGGGCGGACGATGGCGCGTCAGCCGTGCAGCCAATGTCAACGACCATCTAGTGTGGACCGCGCAGCCCCGCGCGAACCGGTCATTGAAGCTACCATCGGCCGACGCGGGAATCGGGGGAGACCATGCACCATATCGGCTTGCTGCGACCGTGGCCCCTGCTGCAGCGATGGC
>DASRUB010000433.1:0-3046 GCA_035655635.1 Rhodanobacter sp.
CGTGCCCTTGGTACTGGGCAGCTCGCTGCCGTCGCGACGAATGGCCTGGCGCAAGCTGCGGGCGACGACCTTGAAGCAGGCCTCGACCATGTGATGCGCGTTGTCGCCGCGCACGGACAGATGCAGGTTGGCGCCCAGCGATTCGCACAGCGAGCGGAAAAAGTGCGGCACCAGCTCGGTCGGCACCTCGCCCACGCGCTCGCGCGGAAAGCTGCCCTCGAACACGAAGTATGGACGGCCGGACAGATCCAGCGCGGCGCTGGCCTGCGATTCGTCCATCGGCAGGGTGAAGCCATAGCGGCCGATGCCGCGCTTGTCGCCCAGCGCCTGTTTCAGCGCCTGGCCCAGCGCCAGCGCGCAGTCCTCGATGGTGTGGTGTTCGTCGATGTGGGTATCGCCGTCGCAGCGCAGCTCCAGAGTGAAGCCGCCGTGCTTGCCGAGCTGTTCCAGCATGTGGTCGAAGAAGCCCAGCCCGGTGTGCGCTTCCGGTTCGGCCACTCGATCGAGATCCACCTTGACCGTGATGCGGGTTTCCTTCGTATTGCGCACTACCGTCGCCGTACGCGGCGCATCCAGCAGCTGGTGCGCCAGCTCGTCCCAGCTGACGCCGAGCGGGCCGGTGCGGCAGCCGTGCACGCCCAGGTTGGCGGCGAACTGCAGGTCGGTATCGCGGTCACCGACCATGGCTGAGGCCGCACGGCTCCAGCTGTCGTCGGCCAGGTAGTGACGCACCAGGCCGATGCCGGGTTTGCGCGTGTCCAGCCCTTCGTGCGGGAAGCTGCGGTCGATCAGCACTTCGCGAAAGCGAATGCCTTGCGAGGCGAGGATGCCGAGCAGCAGTTCATGCGGGCCGGTGAAATCCGCTTCCGGAAAGCTGTCGGTGCCCAGACCATCCTGGTTGGTCACCATCACCAGTTCGTAGCCGGCCGCCATGAAACGCTGCAAGGCGCTGATCACGCCGGGCAACAACGCCAGCTTGTCAAAGCGGTCGATCTGCTGGTCGGCGGGCTCCTCAATCAGGCAGCCGTCGCGATCGACGAAAAGAATCTTGCGGTTGCTCATGCCGATCCCTCGGCCACAGCCCGGCCATCCATGGCCAGACTCTTCAGAACAGCCAGCATTTGATCGTTCTCGGTAGGCGTGCCGATGGTGATGCGCAACGCGTCGCCAAGATTCGAATACCTGCGTACATCACGCACCACGATGCCGGCACCGAGCAGCTTCTGATACACCGCGCCGGCAGCATGGAAGCGGACGGCCAGAAAGTTGGCCTGCGAGGGCAACACCGCGCGCACGCATGCCAGGTCGGCCAGTGCGCCACGTACCCGCTCATGCTCGTTGCGCAGCGTAGCCAGGTGCGCGCGCGCCTGCGCCTGCCCTTCCTCGGAGAGGGCAGCCAATGCCGCCGCCATGCACGGCAGCGGCACCGGATAAGGCGGCATGATCCGGCGCAGCAGGGCGATCACGGCGGGGTTGGCCAGCAGGCTGCCAATGCGGGCACCAGCCAGCGCCCACGCCTTGGACAAGGTGCGCAGCACAGCCAGGCACTCGTAGCGGTCGATCAGGTCCGCCACGCTGCGTTCGTAGGCAAATTCGATATACGCCTCGTCGACCACCAGCAGGGCCCGGCCATCGAGTGCCTGCAGCAGGCGCTCGATACTTTCGCGCGGCACACATTGGCCGCTTGGGTTGTTGGGCGTGCAGACGAAGATCAACTTGACCGCCGGCGTGACCGCCGCAAGCACCGCATCGACGTCCAGCGTGAAATCATCTGCCAGCGGCACCTCGATCACTGCGGCGTTCTGGATGCGGGCGCAGACGCCGTACATGCCGAAGGTCGGCGGCTGGATCAAGATGGCGTCTTCGCCGGCGCGGCAGAACGCGCGGACCAGCAGATCGATCCCCTCGTCGCTGCCGCGGCCGACCAGCAACTGCTCGTGGCGTACGCCATACAGCGCCGCCAGGGTAGCGACCAGCGCGGCCGGTTGCGGCTCCGGGTAACGGTTGCAGCCCAGGCCGTCGTCACCCAGCGGGGTCCACGCCGACTCGTTGGCATTGAGGAAAATCTGGCCGCCGCCGGCCTCCATGCGGGCGGACGAATACGGCTGCATCGCACGGATTTCCGGCCGCGCCAGATCGAGCACGCTCATGGCGTGCCCTCCAGCACGGCAAGGCGCAACGTCACCGCACGGCGATGCGCCTCCAGTTGTTCGGCCGCGGCCAGCGTGGCCGTGCATGGACCGATGTTGCGCAGCCCTTCGGGGGAGACTTCCTGCACGCTGATCTGCTTCTGGAAACTCGCCACCGACAAGCCGCTGTAACTGCGCGCATAACCATAGGTCGGCAGCACGTGGTTGCTGCCACTGCAGTAATCGCCGACCGATTCGGGCGTCCACTGGCCGAGGAAGACCGAACCGGCGCTCTCGATGTCCGCAAGCAGTTCACGTGGTGCGGCGACCTGCAGGATCAGGTGCTCGGGCGCATAGCGGTTGCTTGCCTCGACCGCCTGCGCCAGCGACTCGACCGCGATCAGCCGGCTGTTTGCCAGCGCCTGGCTGGCGATGGCGCCCCGCGGCAACGTCGCACATTGCCGCTCGACTTCTGCTGCCGCCTGATCCAGCAACCTGGCCGACGGGCTGAGCAGGATCACCTGCGAATCCGGGCCGTGCTCGGCCTGCGACAGCAGATCAGCCGCGACGAATACCGGGTTGGCATCGGCATCGGCAATCACCAGCACTTCGGATGGACCGGCGGGCATGTCGATCGCGGCGCCATCGGGGTCGGCCGAGACCTGCAGTTTGGCCTCGGTGACCCAGGAATTCCCCGGGCCGAACAGCTTGTCGCACTTCGGCACGCTGTCGGTACCGTAGGCCATCGCGGCAATCGCCTGCGCGCCACCAAGCTTGAAGACCTTGTGCACCCCGGTCAGTCGTGCGGCATACAGCACGGCCTCGTCGCAGCGACCATCGACACGCGCCGGCGAGCACAACACCACCTCGCGACAGCCAGCGATCTGCGCCGGCACGCCCAGCATCAACGCGGTCGA
>DASRUB010000434.1:0-4842 GCA_035655635.1 Rhodanobacter sp.
GTCCAAGCCGCTTTTCGTGCCCGCCACGGCGCGCGCGCTGGACCTGCTGGAGGAGTTTCGCGACGCCGAAACGCCGCTGGCCCTGGTGGTCGACGAGTACGGCGACATCGAGGGCGTGGTCACCGTCAACGACCTGCTGGCAGCCGTGGTCGGCGCCAGCCAGATCGGCCACGGCGGCGGCGACGAAGCCCCCATCACGCAACGCCCCGACGGCAGCTGGCTGATCGACGGCAGTCTGTCCACCGACGACCTGCGCGAACTGCTGCACACCAGCGAACTCCCCGGCGAGGACGAGCATGACTTCCGCACCGTCGCCGGCATGGTGATGACCGCATTGGGCCACGTGCCGCAGACCGGCGAAGTGTTCACCTGGCGCGGCGTCCGCTTCGAGGTGGTCGACCTCGACGGCGCCCGCATCGACAAATTGCTGGTCACCCCCGCAGCGGAAACGTCCGCACCGTAGGAGCCCGCTCGCGGGCGATGCCTTTGTTCGGTGTTCGGTGTTCGCAAGAGCCCGGATCAAAAACGAGGTCAAGGGAACGCCCGCGAGCGGGGTCCGCCCGGTCCGGCGCGAGCCGTGTCATTTCCGCTTCGCCAAACCGGCCATGCGCTGCGCATCGGCCAGGATGCCGTGCAGCACGCGCAACTCGTGTTCATCCGGCCGCGCGCGCTGGAACAGCTTGCGCAGGCGCAGCATGATGGTGGTGGCTTCGCGGCCCTTGTGAAATTCGATATCGTCCAGCGCCTGCGCCAGATGGCGGTAGAACTGCTCCATCTGCGTCGCATCGGCGGGCGGCTCATCGTGTTCGGGCGGTGGCTCGGGCAGCTCGTCGCCGAGCATGGCCACGCGCAGTTCGTAGGCCATCACCTGCACTGCCTGCGACAGGTTGAGCGAGCTGAAATCGTCCACGCTGGGAATCCGCACCATCGCGTTGCAGCGCGCCAGTTCCTCGTTGTCCAGCCCGCTGCGCTCGTTGCCGAACAACAGCGCCACCTGCTCGCCACGCGCCGCGGCGGCCAGCGCCTGCTGCGCCGCTTCGCGTGGACTCAACTCCGCCAGGGTCACGCCGCGCCGCCGCGCCGACAGGCCGAGGGCGAAATTGCAGCCCGCCAGCCCATCGACCAGTTCGCCATGCACGCCGGCGTTGGCCAGCACGTCGTCGGCCCCGGCCGCCAGTGCGTTGGCTTCGCGGTCGGGAAAGCGCGCCGGCGCGATCAGCTCCAGCCGATCGAAACCCATGGTGCGGATGGCCCGCGCCGCGCTGCCGATATTGCCGGGATGGGAAGTGCGCACCAGCACGAAACGAAGGCGGGAGGCGAGGTCGGAAAGGTCGGGCATGCGCGGAACAGCTTGGCAACGGAAACGCCCAAGGATAACGGACGCGAGGCGGCACAGGCCCGCCTCTGCCAGGAGCCTGCTAGAATCGTCGGCCGTAATCCCGCTCTCTTCCAAAGTCGAACCCATGGCCAGACCACACGTCACGATCGCGGCGCGCGCCGCGCGTTCTGCAGGCAATGTGATCCTGCGCTACATGAACCGCATCGACGGGCTCAACGTCGTCGAGAAGCAGCAGTGGGACTTCGTCTCCGAGGTCGACAAGCTGGCCGAGGCGGAAATCATCAAGGAACTGCGCCGCGCCTATCCCGACCATGCGATCCTCGCCGAGGAAAGCGGCCAGACCGGCAAGGGCCCGCTGACCTGGGTGATCGACCCGCTCGACGGCACCCACAACTACCTGCGCGGCATCCCGCATTTCTGCGTCTCCATTGCGCTGCTGGACAAGGGCGTGCCGATCCATGCGGTGGTGTTCGACCCGCTGCGCGACGAGCTGTACACCGCCAGCAAGGGCGACGGCGCCTATCTCAACGACCGTCGCATGCGCGTGGGCAAGCGCGAAAACCTGAGTGGGGCGATGGTCGCCACCGGCTTCCCGTTCCGTCAGCGCGACCACCTCACCGCCCAGCTCGACATGACCCGCGCCATCCTGGGCCAGGCCGAGGACATCCGCCGCTCCGGCTCCGCCGCACTGGACCTCGCCTACGTCGCCGCCGCCCGCTACGACGCCTATTTCGAGATCGGCCTGAAACCGTGGGACATGGCCGCCGGCGTACTGCTGGTGCGCGAAGCAGGCGGTCACTACTGCGATTTCGCCGGTCGCGACGGCATCCCCGCCAGCGGCAACATCATCGCCGGCAACCTCAATGTGGCCAAAGCGATGGTCGACGCAATCGGGCAGCAGGCGACGCCGGAGTTGTTGAAGGCCTGAGTGATTTGCCCAGTTGAATCGAACGAAGACGCCTGCGGGCGCCTTCGTTTTATCCGCCACCACGGATCGAAAGTAGGTTGACCTGCCGCCGCCGGCAGATTGTCCCTGAACCGCATCAGGCGCGAGAACGAAGCCTCCCGCTGTTGATCTCATGTAATCGAACGATTACGATACATTCGTGTTCGAAATAAAAACCACTGCTCATTTTGATGCTTGGCTCGATGCCTTGAAAGATGGCACCGCGCAGCGACGCATCGTTGCCCGTTTGCGCAAAGCATCTTTCGGCCTGTTTGGCGACGTGAAACCCATCGGCGAAGGTGTCCGAATTGCGCGAGCATTTCGGCCCCGACTACCGCCTGTACTTCGTGACACGCGGCATCACCTTGATCGTGATGCTCGCCGGCGGCGACAAGTCGTCGCAAGCACGTGATATCGCCCTTGCGCTCAAGTTGGCGCGCGAACTGGAGAACTGACCATGACCCTGAAGCTCAACACTTTCGACCCTGCCCGCTACCTCGACAGCGAACAAGCCATCGCCGAATACCTGGCTGCCATCATGGAGGACGGTAACCCCGGTCTGCTGGCTGCCGCGCTTGGCGATATTGCCAAGGCGCGCGGCATGACAGACATTGCCGAAGCCAGCGGCATGACTCGCGAAGCGCTTTACAAGGCTCTCCGCCCGGAAGCGCAGCCACGCTTCGAAACGATCTCGCGCGTGTGTACGGCCCTCGGGCTACGCCTGTCGGTAGAAGTGGCCCCGCACGGCCATTGACGCTGAGGAAGCTCCTTCGACAACGCTAAAGGTCGCCGGCAGTCGCGCGTAAACCTTCCTGGCCGACCCGCATCTGGCGCGGGCCGCCCCGTCCCGGTCCATGCGCGCGGCGGATGGTCTACTTCACCACCAGTGTCGCCTGCATCGTGGGATGGAACTTGCAGAAGAACGCGAAGCTGCCGCTGCTGGCCGTCATGCGCACCGTGGCGCCGGGTTTGAGGTCGACGTCGAAGCTGCCGTCGCGGGCAGTGGCGCTGTGTTCGAAGATGTCGTGATTGACCCATTCGATGATGTCGCCGGCGCGAACGCCGGCAGGCATTGGGCCGAACGCCATCTTGTCCAGCACGATCACATGCACGCGCGGCGTGGGCGTGCTGCCGGCGGCGGAGGCCGGCGCGAATCCGCCGACCAGCGCCAGCAGCATGCCGAGCAGGATCATCATGCGGAGCATGCGGCGCTCCCTACTTCAGGCTCTGCGCCAGATGCTCGGCGTGCATCTGGTGCGACTGGAACAGCTTCAGGCCGGTTTCGAGCAGCGATTTCAGTTGCGCGTTCTGCGCCGCCGGGATCAGCGTGCCGCTCAACGCACCATTGACGGTCTTGTGAAAGGCGACTTCGTTCGCCGCATAGGCCTTGTCGTACGCTGCGCCACTGAGCGCGGCGAGTTTCGTCTGCTCGGCAGCGGCGGCGCTCGCCAGCGACTGGCTGGTCGGATTGTCCTGCGGCGTCACGCCCAGTTTCTTCACCAGCGCCAGCGCCTGGTCGTTCACCGCGGCGTGGTCGCGCGCCATTTCCTCGGCGAATGCGCGCACTTGCGGGTTGTGCGACTTCTGCAGCGCCTGTTTCGCCGCGGTGACATCGATCGCGCCGGCGGTGTAGGCGATGTGCGCAATCTGCGCGTCGTTGAGGGAAGGAGCGGGCGTGGCGGCATTTGCGCCGGTCATGGAGCTGGCGGCAAACACGAGGCCAAGGGCGATGGCAAACAGCGGCTTGTTCATGATGGATGTTTCCTTGCGTGGAGTGGATAGGCGGCGCGCAAATGTCGCCGGTACCCATCTGATGCAGCGCCAGCCGGCAGGTTCCCGCTCGTTTCGTGGGAACCGCGCTGGCCATGGCTGCATCGCATGGATTGTCATCACCCACGAAGCCATGCCCATGCTCGAATCCGACCAGGCCCTTGTCGCGCTCCCGGCCACAGCTCAGTCCGCCGGCGGCGAACGTCCGCAGCCCACCCGCGCCGAAGCAGAAGCGGCGGTACGCACGCTGATTCGCTGGGCCGGCGACGATCCGACGCGCGAAGGTCTGCTGGCCACGCCCGCGCGCGTGGTACGTGCCTACGAGGAGTGGTTTGCCGGCTACCAACAGAATCCGGCCAGCCTGCTCAGCCGGACCTTCGGCGAAGTCGGCGGTTATGACGACGTGGTGGTCTTGCGCGACATCCCGCTGCAATCGACTTGCGAACACCACATGGCGGCGATCCGTGGCGTGGTCCACATCGCCTACCTGCCACGCCAGCGTGTGGTCGGCATCTCCAAGCTCGCGCGGCTGGTCGAGGCATTCGGTCGGCGCCTGCAGATCCAGGAGCGACTGACCACGGAGATCGCCGACACCCTGGCCCAGGCGCTGAAACCGCGCGGGGTGGCCGTGATCGTGCAGGCCAGTCACGAATGCCTGTCGTCGCGCGGGGTGCGCCTGCACGACGTGTCGATGCAGACCCGCCGACTGCTCGGCGAATTCGCGCAGGAGCCGCGGCGACGAGAGATTCTGTCGACCCTGGTCGGCTGAGCGGCTGTAAAAATTATC
>DASRUB010000435.1:0-2183 GCA_035655635.1 Rhodanobacter sp.
CTCGATGTGCGCCACCGCGTGAACCAGTGCAGCGCGACCTTCAGCGCTGCCCAGTCCGCGTTGCGGCAGCTTGCGCGCATTGACCAACCTGGGTTTCGCCGGGCGGCCGGGTGGACCGATCGGTTCGGGTGGCGGTGACGAAGGGCCGGCACGCAACTGGCCGGCCAGGAAGCCCTGCCAGGTGGCGTGGGTCAGGCGCAGCTTGTCGGCCGGTTCGGTGGCGTCGAGACAGCGCTTGGCGGCGGCGTGGAGATCGGTCATGGAGTTCATGGCACGCACCTGCCCCTCAGCTCGGTCATCTCCCCAAGGGGAGAGGAGGCAGGAGCGGCTCAAACCACGCGCCGTGCGGCCTTGGCATCGTCGGAGCGCAGCATCTGGATCTGTTCCAGGTATTGGTCGGCCAGTCCGGTGACGTATTCGCCGGAGAAGCACGAGGTGTCGAAGTGCTTGAGCTTTTCATTGCCGTCCTGCACCGCCCACTCCAGGTCCTTGAGGTCCTGATAGATCAGCCAGTCGGCGCCGAGCAGTTTTTCCACCTCCTGCTCGGTGCGACCGGCGGCGATCAGTTCGCTGGTGGAGGGCATGTCGATGCCGTACACGTTGGGATAGCGCACCGGCGGCGCGGCCGAGGCGAAGTAGACATGCTTCGCGCCGGCCTCGCGGGCCATCTGGATGATCTGCTTGGAGGTGGTGCCGCGCACGATCGAGTCGTCCACCAGCAACACGTTCTTCTTGTTGAACTCCAGTTCGATCGCATTGAGCTTGCGGCGCACCGATTTCACCCGCTCGCCCTGGCCCGGCATGATGAAAGTACGGCCGATGTAGCGGTTCTTGACGAGACCCTCGCGGAACGGCACGCCCAGCGCACCCGCCAGCGCACTGGCGGCGGTGCGCGCGGTATCGGGGATCGGGATCACCGCGTCGATGCCGTGGTCGGGGCGCTCACGCAGGATTTTCTCGGCCAGCTTCTCGCCCATGCGCAGCCGCGCCTTGTACACCGACACGTCCTCGATCATCGAGTCTGGCCGTGCCAGGTAGACGTACTCGAAGATGCATGGGGCGTGCATGGCACCCTCGGCACAGCGGCGGCTGTGCAACTGGCCCTGGTCGGTGATGATCACCGCCTCGCCCGGCATCACGTCGCGCATGAGTTTGAAACCGAGCACGTCCAGCGCCACCGATTCCGACGCCACCGCATACTCATGGCCTTCGGCGGTGCTGCGTTCGCCCAGCACCAGCGGCCGGATGCCGTGCGGGTCGCGGAACGCGACCAGACCATAACCGAGCACCAGGGCGATGCACGCATAGCCACCGGTGGCACGCGCATGCACCCCCGCCACTGCCTTGAACAGGTGGTCCGGGGTGAGCTGCATGCGATCCTGGATCTGCAGCTCATGCGCCAGCACGTTGAGCAATACCTCGGAATCGGAATCGGTGTTGATATGACGACGGTCGTCCTCGAACATCTCACGGCGCAGTGCCTCGGTATTGACCAGGTTGCCGTTGTGCGCGAACGCGATGCCGTAGGGGGAATTGACGTACAACGGCTGCGCCTCGGCCGAGCCTTCCGAGCCCGCCGTGGGGTAGCGGCAATGGCCGATACCGATGCGCCCACGCAACTCGCTCATCGCGCGTTGGCCGAACACGTCGCGCACCAGCCCGTTGCCCTTGTGCAGGCGCAGGCGCGAGCCGTCCACGGTGGCGATGCCGGCCGCGTCCTGGCCGCGGTGCTGCAACACCGTCAAACCGTCATAAAGCGCCGACGCCACTTCCGTGGTCCCGACGATGCCGATGATTCCGCACATGAATTCGTGGCCTGTTTCAGAAACGCTGGTTCAAGGATGCTGGTTCAGGGATGCCGGGGATTGCCCGGCGCACTGCCAGCCGCCGCCGGCTTCTGCTCTGTGCGCCGCGCCGGCGCAGGGGGCGGTCGCGGGGTGGAGATGGGGTCGTGGAACCGATCTGACAAGTTGTGCATCCGCTCGAGAAGCCCGGACGCTGCACCGCGATTAGGCGGATTTGATGATGGTGCTGAACTGGACGAAGCCGCCGGAGCCTCTCGCTGCAGCATCGGTTCGGACTTGAGCTTGTCCAGCATCGCCTCCGGGTGCAAATGGTCAACCACGTTCGCCGGAATATTCTGGCCCAGCCACGCGGCCGTGGCCTGGAACTGCGGCAGCAGG
>DASRUB010000436.1:0-4484 GCA_035655635.1 Rhodanobacter sp.
CCGGCCGCTACAACGCGACCTTGCGCAGCCGCAGCGCATTGCTCACCACCGACACCGAACTCAGGCTCATCGCCAGCGCCGCGATCATCGGCGACAGCACGATACCGAACCATGGGTACAGCACGCCGGCCGCCAGCGGTACGCCGATCGCGTTGTAGACGAAGGCGAAGAACAGGTTCTGGTGGATGTTGCGCACCGTCGCCTGCGACAACCGGCGCGCGCGCACGATCGCGCCCAGTTCGCCTTTCACCAGGGTCACCTGCGCGCTTTCCATCGCCACGTCGGTACCGCTGCCCATCGCGATGCCAATGTCGGCGGCAGCCAGCGCCGGCGCATCGTTGATGCCGTCACCGCCCATCGCCACGCGATGGCCTTCGCCCTTCAGCCGGTTCACCACCGCCGCCTTGTCGGCCGGCGACACGTCGGCGTGTACCTCATCGATGCCCAGCTCGCACGCCACCGCCTGCGCCGTGGTGGCGTTGTCGCCGGTGAGCATCACGATGCGCAAGCCGGCCGCGTGCAGCGCCCTGATCGCGCCCGGCGTGTCCGGCTTGATCCGGTCGGCCACCGCCAGCAAGGCGGCGAGCACGCCATCGACCGCCAGGAACATCACCGTGGCGCCCTGCCCGCGCAGCTGCTCGGCACGGGCATTGGCGTCGTCGCTGATGGTCACCTGCAACTCGGCCATCAGCTTTGCATTGCCGAGTGCCGCCGCGCTGCCGTCCACCTTGGCGCTCACACCACGACCGGTCAGCGAACGAAAACCCGTCGCCGCCAACAAGACGACAGCCTCGTCATCCGCCACCGCCACGATCGCCCGCGCCAGCGGATGCTCGCTCGGCCGTTCCAGCGCGGCGGCCAATGCCAGCAGACGTTCGCGTGGCAAACCGCCCAGGCTCGCCAGTTCGGTCAGCGCCGGTTTGCCCATGGTCAACGTGCCGGTCTTGTCCACCACCAGCAAGTCGATGTCGCGCAGCGACTCGATCGCACTGGCGTCCTTGAACAGCACGCCGTGCTGCGCGCCGCGACCGCTGGCGACCATGATCGAGATCGGCGTGGCCAGCCCCAACGCACACGGGCAGGCGATGATCAGCACCGACACCGCCGCGATCAATGCGTGGGTGAACCGCGGCTCCGGCCCCAGCAGCGCCCATACCGCAAACGCGATCACGGCGATCGCCACCACGGCCGGCACGAACCACGCCGCCACCTTGTCGGCCACGCGCTGCAGCGGCGCGCGGCTGCGCTGTGCCTGCGCCACCAACGCCACGATCTGCGCCAGCATCGTCTCGCCACCGACCTTCTGCGCGCTCATGGTCAGCGCGCCGTCCTGGTTCACCGTGCCGCCGGTGAGCGGATCGTCCTTCGCCTTCCCCACCGGCATCGGTTCGCCGGTGAGCATCGACTCGTCGACATGGCTCTCGCCGTCCAGCACCACGCCATCGACCGGCACCTTCTCGCCGGGACGCACGCGCAGCACGTCGCCGGCGTGCACTTCGTCCAGCGGCACGTCGCTCTCGCTGCCGTCGGCGGCGATCCGGCGTGCGCGTTTCGGCGCCAGCCCGAGCAACGCCTTCAATGCCGCACCGGTGCGCCGGCGCGCGCGCAGCTCCAGGAAGTCGCCCAGCGTGACCAGGGTGACGATCACCGCCGCCGATTCGAAATACACGCCGACCCGGCCGTGCATGTCGCGAAAGCCGGCCGGGAAGATTCCCGGCAGCAGAAACGCCACCGCGCTGTACAACCACGCCACCCCGGTGCCGAGCGCGATCAGCGTGTACATGTTCGGATGCCACGGCTTGAGCGAGTTCCAGCCACGCTTGAAGAACGGCGCGCCGCCCCACAGCACGACGACACTGGCCAGCACCGCCTCGACCCACACCGCCACGCCAGCCCACGGCGCGGGCAGCTGCCAGCCGAACAGATGCGGCCCCATCGCCAGTGCGAACACCGGCACGGTCAGCACGAGCAGCCACCAGAAGCGTCGCGTCATGGAAGACACCTCGCCGCCATCATCCGAGTCCAGCGTCGGCATCATCGGCTCCAGCGCCATGCCGCACTTCGGGCAATGGCCGGGGCCGACCTGCTGGATCTCGGGATGCATCGGGCAGGTGTAGATCGTGCCCGCGGGCGCCGCCGGCGGTGCCGGTCGATCGCCCAGACAGGCCTGCGGATCGGCCACGAATTTATCGTGGCAGCGCGCCGAGCAGAAGTGATACGTGTGGCCGGCATGCTCGGCGTGGTGCTTCGCGGTCTGCGGGTTCACCGTCATGCCGCATACCGGGTCTTTCACGGTATGCGCGTGATCGTGATGACCATGCGCGTGATCGTGCATCGCCATCGGTGCCGGCTGCGCTGGGCAGCAACCTGCCGGTTCATCCTTTGCCACCAGATACGCCGCCGGCGCGGCGTCGAACTTCGCCTTGCAACTGGCGCTGCAGAAATGGAACAGCTGCCCGTCATGCGTGGAGCGATGTTTCGACGTGGCTGGATCCACCGTCATGCCGCAGACCGGATCGGTCGTCGTCGCCTTGCCACCGTCGTGGCTGCACGCATGCGCGTTCATGCCTGCACCTCGTCGCCGCTCAACGCACGCAGGATCGGACAGTGCTCCGGCGCCCCATGTCCGGGGCACGATTCGACCAGTTGCGCCAACCCGTCGCGCACCCGTTGCAATTCGAGAATGCGTTGATCGATCGCCGCCAACCGCTGCTGCGCCCTTTTCTTCACGGCCTTCACCCCGCGCTGGCGATCGGCCGACAACGCCAGCAGCTCGCGAATTTCCTCCAGGGTGAAGCCCAGATGCTTGGCGCGCCGGATGAAGCGCAGCTGGGCGATCGTGCTCTCGCCATAACTGCGATAGCCGGAGGCGCGCCGGGTCGGCTCGGGCAGCAAGCGTTCGCGCTCGTAGTAACGGATCGTGTCGATCGCCACGCCGACGCGCTTGGCGACGGCACCGATGGTCAGTGAGCTGCTGGATGTGTTCATGGCACGAGTCTAGACCATCGATCCAGGTCCAGAGTCAAGCGATACTTCACTAAGGTGTTTGCATCGTGCGCGCGGGCTTTCCTTTTGTCGCAACATTTGCGACAACTCTCCTGCTCCATCGATATGTGCCACCCACGCCACAGGGGAATACTCATGAAGCACGTCGTTCGCGGCCTCGTTGCCGTCGCTGTCCTTGCGCTGGCGTCCGGATGCGCCACCACCCGCACGCAGATGTCACTCGAAGTACCGTCGCCCGGCTCGGCCGTGATCAGCGGCGGCAAGCCGGTGGTCATCGATGCGATCCACGACGTGCGGGTGTTCGAGACCGACCCGGACGATCCCAGCACACCCTCGCTCAAGAAGGGCGCCAGCTATGCGCTGGACGCCACGCAGCGCAAGCAGGCCATCGCGCGCAAACGCGGCGGCTTCGGCAAGGCGTTTGGTGACATTCTGCTGACGCCCGGCGAAAACGTGGAAACCGTGACGCGGAAATTGCTGACCAACGCCTTCGCCGCGCGCGGTTACAGCGTCGTGGACGCGGCCAGTGCACCAGCTGACGCGCCGCATGTCAGCGTGGACATACGCCAGTTCTGGGCATGGTTCACACCCGGCTTCTGGAGCGCCAGCATCGAGGCAAAGCTGGACACGTTGCTCAAGATCGACAGCCCACAGGGCCATCGCCAGGTCACCGTGAAAGGCTACGGACACAACGCCATCCAGGTGGCCCGCGAAGCCAACTGGCAACTGGCCTACCAACGCGCATTCGAGGACTATCTGAAGCAGTTCGCGGATGCCGCCAACAACAACGGGCTCTGAGCAACTTCGTCGCGCGATTCGCGAAGTGAAGGCAACCGGCGCGGTCTGCGCCGGTTGCTGGTGGAAAACTCCGGAACGCATCAGGTGCCGCGCACGCCGGGGCAACACGTATTGGGCAAGTAGCGCGGCTTCCCGACCAGGGAAGTCGCGCTACCGCATACGCGCCAGTGCCATGGCCGCAACAAGACCGGTGAAGGCACGCCAGCCACACTATGGCCGACGGGCGAATCCGTCCTCGCTCCAACGCTCGCTGCCCACGCCGTGGTGCACGAAGAACAGGCCGTGCGGATCGTAGCGGTCCTTCACCGCAAGCAACTTCGGATAGTTCGCGCCCCAGAACGCGGCCTGCCAGTCGCGCTGGAAATAGTCGCTCTCCGAGACATAGGCTCCGGCATTCGGTGCGATCTTGCGCAGGGCGGCCATCGCCGCGCCGATGCCGTCAGCGTCGCGCCGCGCCTTCGCCAGATCGGGATCCGGCATGCCGGGAAAGGCCGGCCCACCGCTGCCGGCGATGATCGCCAACGCAAACGCATCGAGCGCTTGCGGGTTCGTCGCGGTGTCTTTCGCGGCGGCAATCTCCGCCGCGGGCGCACCGGCCAGACCCTTGTTGAAGTGCAGGCCCACGCTCCACTCGCGCGCGGCATCGAACACCGCATCAGCCAGCGCGGCCTGCCGATCCT
>DASRUB010000437.1:0-3138 GCA_035655635.1 Rhodanobacter sp.
GTGTCGGTGATCGACGAATTGCCGCCGGGGCGCAAGCCGGTCGCGACGCGGCTTGCGAGCCAGAAGCGGCGCGCCGAAATCATCGCGCACGTGGCGCGACGGTGTGCTGCCGGCGGTCAGGCGTACTGGGTGTGCCCGCTGATAGAGGAAAGCGAAAAGCTCGAGTTGCAGACGGCGGTGGCGTTGCATGCGGAATTGACGCGCGTCTACGGCGAGCTTGCCAGTGTCGAGGGCGTGTCTCGGCCGTTGCGCGTCGGCCTGCTGCACGGGCGGATGAAGCCTGCCGAAAAGTCGGCCACGATGGAGGCATTCATCCGCCGCGACATCGACGTGCTGGTGGCCACGACGGTGATCGAAGTCGGCGTCGACGTCGCCAATGCGTCGACGATGGTGATCGAGCACGCCGAGCGCTTCGGCCTCGCGCAGTTGCACCAGCTGCGCGGCCGTGTGGGCCGCGGCGATGCCGAAAGCCAATGCATCCTGCTGTTCGAGGAGCCGCTGGGCGAGCTCGCCAAGCAGCGGCTCAAGGTGGTCTTCGAAAACACCGATGGCTTCGAAATCGCGCGGCAGGACCTGTTGATCCGCGGCCCCGGCGAGTTCATGGGCGCACGCCAGTCGGGCGTGCCGCTGCTGCGCTTCGCCGACCTCGAGCGCGACGCCGCGCTGATCGAGCAGGCGCGCGACGCCGCCGACGAGCTGCTGCAGAAGGATCCGCAGGCCGCGCAGGCGCAGATGGCGCGCTGGCTGGGCGACAAGGCGAAGTTCGTCAAGGCGTAAAAAAAGTAGGGTCAGAGACCAATGTCACTACCTTAAGCCGGAATTGGGCGAAAGCGCGAGGGGCATTGGGAAGGGCTGAACACCTCGAAGCGCTATGCTGATGTTGTCAAAAACGCCAGCGTGGCACAGGGAGGGTCAGCCCGAATGAATGATAACAAGCGCAAGCGATTGCGGCTGCATTGCGAGCAGTTTCGGCAGGAATTTGCGCAACAGGGTGCGAAGGATTGGGCTCAGGTGCTGCCGAGGGATGAGATCGAACAACGGGTGATGGCGGAAGCGGGTGCTTATCGTGAGCGTGTCTATTCTCCGTTGACGACCTTGCGTTTGTTCGTGGGGCAAGTGCTGTCGGCGGATGGTGCCTGCCAGGATGTGGTGGGACGGCGGCTGTCGGAACGGGTGGCGGCAGGGATGGCCGAATGTAGTCTGAACACCAAGTCTTACTGCACGGCGCGTAATCGATTGCCGGTGGCGCTACCCAAGCAGTTGCAGCAACGCATTGGTGAGCGGCTGGAAGCGCTCGCGCCGGCGGCTTGGCGCTGGCAGGGAAGAGCGGTCAAGCTGTTCGACGGCACCACGCTGTCGATGCCGGACACGCCAAGCAATCAGGCAGCGTTTCCGCAGCCGGGTGGGCAGAAGCCTGGTTTGGGCTTTCCGGTGGCTCGGGTGGGTGCCTTGGTGGGTCTGGCCAGCGGCGCAGTGCTGGATTACGCGGTGGCCCCCTGCCGAGGCAAGGACAGCGGAGAGTCGGCGCTCCTGCGTCAGTTGCAGGGTCTCATTGCGCCCGGCGACATTCTGCTGGCCGACGCGCTGCACGCGACGTGGTGGACCATGGCAGCCATGCAGCGTTTAGGCGCCGACGTGGTGATGCCGCAGCACGGTGCCCGGCAGACGGATTTTGCGGCTGGGATTCAGTACAGCAAAGGCGATCACTTGGTTGCCTGGCCACGTCCGCCACGGCCGGCATGGATGGATCGGGAAACCTACCAGGCGTTGCCGGTGCAGATCTGGATGCGCGAAGTGGCAGTGCACGGCCGGGTGCTGGTGACTACCCTCCAAGATGGCGTTGCGCCACCTGCATTGGGCGCGCTGTATGCGTTGCGCTGGAACATCGAGGTCGACTTTCGGACCATCAAGGCGACCATGGCCATGGACGTGTTGCGCTGCAGGTCGAAGGCCATGATCGAGAAGGAAATCGCGGTGTCCTTGTTGGCTTACAACCTGGTGCGCTGGGCCATGGCCACCACAGCAGCGTACGCGCATGTCCTGCCACGCACGCTGAGTTTCACTGGCGCCAAGCGCCTTCTCGCGAGCTTTCGCGATCACCTGCGCCAGCATGGCCGACAGCGTGTCACGTTCATAATCGCGATCGTTCGCGCCCACATCGCGCAGATGGAACTACCCAAGCGCCCCGACCGCGTCGAGCCGCGTGCCAGGAAGCGACGACCTAAACCAGCGTCCCTGTTGACCGTGCCACGACAGCGCGCCCGGGAGCAAATAATGGCCCAACGCGCTTAAGGTAGTGACATTGGTCTCTGACCCTACTTTTGATAGGATTGGCCATGCTCGACATCAACCTCCTGCGCAACGACCTGACCGCCGTGGCGGCGGGGCTCGCCAAGCGCGGCGTCACGCTGGACACCGCGCGGTTCAAGGCGCTGGAGCGCGAGCGTAAGGACATCCAGACGCGCACGCAGGAGTTGCAGAACCGCCGCAACGTATTGAGCAAGGAGATCGGCGCCGCGAAATCGAAGGGCGTCGACCCCGCAGCACTGCTCGCCGAAGCGGCCGGGCATGGCGACGAAGTGAAGCGGCTCGAGGCGGCGCTCGACGCTGCGCAGGTGAAGCTTGCGGATTTCCTGCTCGAGTTGCCGAACCTCACGCACGCGGACACGCCTGACGGCAAATCGGAGCACGACAACGTCGAAGTGCGACGCATTGGAACTCCGCGCACGTTCGGCTTCGCGGCGAAGGATCACACCGACCTCGGCGAAGCGCTCGGTCTGCTCGACTTCGCGGCGGGCGCCAGGATCGCCGGCGCGCGCTTCTCGTTCCTGCGTGGCGAGCTTGCGCGGATGCATCGCGCGCTCGCCCAATTCATGCTCGACGTGCACACGCGCGAGCATGGCTACGTCGAATGCTACACGCCGTACATCGCCAACGCGGCGTCGCTCACCGGCACGGCGCAGCTACCGAAGTTCGAGGCCGACATGTTCGCGGTGAAGAAGGGCGGCCAGCAGGGCGACGAGGCTGCGCTCTACCTGATCTCGACGTCGGAAATCACGCTGACCAACTCGGTGCGCGGCGAAATCCTCGCCGCGGACGCGCTGCCGGTCAAGCTGACCGCGCACACGCCGTGCTTTC
>DASRUB010000438.1:0-15904 GCA_035655635.1 Rhodanobacter sp.
ATGTCGCCATGGGTGGCCACGCCGACTCGATGCACTTCATGCGCTGTCTGGCGCCCGGCGCGTACACCGAGGTGAGTGGAACCGACACCAGCAACATGTCCTGGGATGGCCGCTTCGAGGTCTTGCCGATCGCCGATGGCCAGCTGGAGATCCGTAGCCAGGTCGATACCCGTTTCGATCGCGGGGCCGGCAAGATCCGCAAGCAATCGGCCAAACCCATCGTGCGAACCACGCCGGGTCGGCGTGCGACGATTGAGTTCGGCGAGGTGGTGGATGATCGCCATCTTGGCGGCGGCACGCGTCAGGACAACACCATCAGGATCCGCCTGACTCCCAGCCTGGGATGTGACAGCAAGGTGCTGTCGTCCAGCTGGCATCCGGTGAACGTGGATCAGCAGGCGACAAACCGCCCCGCGCGCGTTGTGGCGCAATCGGTGGCGGCCACTGCCGGGTTTGTCCTGGTCAACCCGCAGGCGCTGGACACTCGCCCGGTGACATTGAATTTCGAACAGATGCCGGCCACTTCCGCCTTGCAATTGATCGCCGATATCGACGGATTGCGTGCCGTGTTCGATGAGAAGCGCGTGCGCTTCGAACCGAAGTGATGGGTCGTCTCGCTCGCGGGACAACGATCGGCAGGGAACAGCCTACGCAGGAGTACGCACGTGAATAATCTGGATTTTTCGCCGTGGGTCCGGCACGGCTGGTTGCTGTTACTGGTGTTCACGGTAACGGTGCTGCTGGTGGGCGTCTTACGCAAACCCTGCCGGCGCCTGTTCGGGGCCGAACGTGCATTTCAGCTGTGGCTGTTGCCGCCGCTGGCGATGCTGGTCAGCCAGTTGCCACATGCGGCGGTGATCGCCGATGCGAGTCGGCAGCCCGCGGTATTCGTGTACGCCGCAGCGGCAATCGGGCTGCCGTCGCATATGGCGCAAGCAAGTTCGATTGATTGGCGCGGCAGCGTGATTCTGTTCTGGCTTTCCGGAATGATGGTCAACCTGCTGCTCGGAATCGTCGTGCAGGGCCGCTATCGAGCCCGTCTTCACGGTGCCACGCCGATCGATGCGGAATTTTCAAGCAGGCGGGTATTGCGCGCTACCCACGCTGACATGGGGCCCGCGTTGGTTGGCGCCTGGCGACCGTGCATCGTGCTGCCAGCGGATTTCGAGCAACGTTACGACACTGTCGAGCAGCGCCTCATCCTTGCGCACGAGGACATGCACGCACGCCGCGGCGACGGCTGGTGGTGCTTGCTGGCACGCACCGCGGCGGCCTTGTTCTGGTTTCATCCGCTGGCGTGGTGGGCGTCGTCCGCGTTGCGCCACGATCAGGAACTGGCTTGTGATGCCGCCGTGCTGCGCGAGCACGGTGCGCAGCGGCGCAGCTATGCGAATGCGATGTTGAAGACCCAGTCGGCGGCGATTGCGCTGCCGGTGGGTTGTCCCTGGTCATCCCGCCATCCCGTCACGGAGCGCATCGAGATGCTGAAAAATCCCTTGCCCAAACCTGTTCGCCGCGTGGCCGGCCTGATCAGCCTCATGACGCTTCTGGCCGGGACATCCGCGGCCGTCTATGCTGCGCAGCAGACGCCGAAGGGCGTTCGAGCCACCCCGGAAGCGGTGAAGGAGGCGATGGTTTTGTTCGATGGCAGCAAGACGGCGGTGGCCTCGTATCTGCTGTCCAACGACTTTCGGGAACCTGCAAACAACGACGCCGCCGGGCTGGGGCCGCCGGATCTGATCAGTGGCAAATTCGTGCGCCGGGTCTCCGTGCAGGATGGCGTCATCACCGCCGAGCTGCGCGCCCAGCCCAACGGATTGGCAACTGCAGGCAGCGTGCGTCTGATCCCGCGAGCGGACCGGGCCAAGAAGACTGTCAGCTGGCGCTGTGAGAGCGGCGACATCGTCAATATTCAGGCCCTGGAGCCCGCCTGCCGTTTCAACGCTGCGGCATCGGAGGTGGCGCAATCCGGCGCGGCCGCCGAAACTTCGAGCAGCGGCAACACCGCGTCAGGCGCGAAGGAATACCAGTTCAACATGTCCCTGCAGTTGGTCACGGATGACGCCGGTGCGGCTCACGCACGACGGGCGACCCTGGCACTCTGCGCCGAAGTTGGCAAGACGGCACAGTTCCGCGTGCACGATTTCGACGTGAGCGTCCTGGCCATTCCCGAGGGTACCGATCGCGTCATCATGAATCTGGATGCGGGCGGCACTGGCGGTCAGGGGAAATATCTCGCCGCCCGTCGCATGGGCGTGCTCGGCCAGGTCCTGCATCTGGTGGGTAACGTGGGCGCAGGGAAGGGTCACTTCACTCTGGACGTGACACCGCAGGCGGGCTGTCCGGCGCGCGCGCTGGAGCGGGCAAAGGATGCATCGCGTGGCTGAGTCTTCACGGTGGCACGGCTATAATCGCGGTGCCTCCGGAGATTGCCCTCGTGAACCCGTACCGTCGCCCGCTGGTTGCCGTCGCCCTCGCGCTCGGAGTTGCCAGCATGAGCCATGCCGCCGTGTCACCCGTGCTGGTGATCCACGGGGGCGCCGGCGTGATACGGCACGACATGACGGCGGCGAAGGAAAAGGCGATCCGCGCCGCGATGACCCTGGCGTTGCAGCGTGGGTATGCCGAGCTCACGGCTGGCAAATCCGCCGTGGATGCAGTGGCGGCGGCGATCGTCGTGCTGGAGGACGATCCTCACTTCAACGCCGGCAAGGGTGCGGTGTTCACGCATGACGGCAAGAACGCACTGGATGCGGCGATCATGGATGGCTATACGCTGAAGGCCGGTTCGGTCTCCGGCGTGGAGCATGTGAAGAATCCGATCCTGCTGGCACGCGCGGTAATGGAAAAAACTCCCTACGTGATGCTTTCCGGTGCAGGCGCCGAGGAATTTGCGCAAGAGCAAGGCATCAGTCTGGTCGATCCTTCCTACTTCCGTACCGAACAGCGCTGGCGGCAGCTGCAGAAGGCGCTGAAGGAAGATGCCGCCAAACAACCGCATGCGGACGTCGAGACGGCCAAACACTTCGGCACCGTCGGTGCGGTGGCGCTGGATGCGCAGGGCCATCTCGCCGCCGGCACCTCGACCGGCGGCATGAACGACAGGCGCTGGGGTCGTATCGGCGACTCACCGATCATTGGCGCGGGTACCTATGCGAACTCGGACTGCGCGGTTTCCGGCACTGGCTGGGGCGAGTTTTACATGCGCGCCGTGGCCGCGTACGAGATCTGCATGAAGGTCGCCCAGATGCGCGTGCCGCTCAAGCGCGCTGCCGCAGTGGTGATCAACCAGGAGATCCCGTCGATGGGTGGCAACGGCGGCGCGATCGCACTGGATGCGCAGGGTCAGATTTCGATCCCGTTCAATACCGATGGCATGTACCGCGGTTGGATCGCTGCCGACGGCACGCCGCACGTGGCGATCTACGGCGACGAGGACGACGGTACGGCGGAGTTGCCGGAGCCGGCATCGGCCGACAGCGCCGAGCAGCCCTGACGACCCAGCGGCCGCCCGGCTCTTGTGCGATACCGCTTCGTAGGGCGGGCACCGCCCGCCGACTCGCAGGGTTGCGTTGAAAGCGGCGGGCGATGCCCGCCCTACAGGAGCCTGTGCAATTGCGCGGTTGGAAACGGCGGGCAGTGCCCGCCCTACAGTTTTTGCAACTGCGCGGGCGTCAGCTCGCCGCTGATGCCCAGGCGGCTGCCATCGGCACGGATCAGCAGCACGCGCGGCGTCTCGCCGCCCCAGTTCGGGTCGAGCAGGAAGCTGATGTGTTCGGGTGAGGCTTCGGCGTAGGCGCGGTTGGGATAGCCATCCATCTTCATCTGATGCAGGCGCGCTTCGATCGCCTGGCGCCGTTCGATGCTGTCGGTGGTGACGATCACGAGTTCGACATCGTGCGGACGAGCCCGTTGCAGTTTGGCCAGTGCGTCGAGGTTGGCTTCGCAGTAGGCGCAGTCGAGCGCCCACAGCGCGATGATACCTTCGCCATGGGCTGGCGCTTTCAGCAGCGTGGCCACGTCGCTCGCGGCCAGCGGTTGCAGTGGGCCGGCTGCCGCCAGTACCGGGAACAACAACGCCAGAACCAGCATCAGGCGCTTCATGGTGCGATCCGGATCAGACGAAAGCCGTTCGCGGTATTCCACGCCACGAAGGCTTGGCCATGCTTTTGCAGCAGCTGCGGCGAGCCCACCGCGCCCGTGCTGTTTGCAATTTCGCGGGCGGCGTCGAAGTCCGCCCCGTTATCGCTGGAGCGTCGCAGCATCAGGCGATAGCCGTCCGCGCCTACCTGGTTCCAGACCACCCAGACGGTGTGCGCGTGCACGACCACATCGGCATGGCTGGCGCCGGTGGTGGCGATTATTTGCGCATGCTTCGGCGGATGCCCGGGATCGAGCTGGCCATAGTGGATGGTGGGCCTTTCCTTCGCCTCGTACCACACGGCATGGCGAACGCCATCGTTGCCGATGGAAAGCCCCGGTCCTTGATGCGGGCAGCCGGCGATGTGCCAGTCGCTGTAGGTGGCGCGCTCGGCGTGGCTGGTCCGTCCATCAGTGTGAAGCACCGCAAAAGCGTGATCGCGGATGTTGTCGCCGTAGATGCTGCGGAAGAACGCGGCGACTGCGCCGTCGGGCATGCGCGCCAGCGCAATGCGGCAGCACTCGCAGCTCTGGTCGGTCAGCTTGCGTTCGGGTACGAAACTGACGCCGCCATCGTCGGACCAGCTGTAGTACACCGCCGCACCGAGATAGGGTTTGCCCGCCGCGGTGGCGGCAATGACGTCGCGCTTGTCGATCCATGCAATCACGATGCGGCCGTGTCCGTCCACCGCCAGCGCATCAAAACGATGGGTGATTTCGGCGCGATCATGCTGCACGGTGATGGGTGTGCTGAAGTGCTGGCCGTGATCCAGCGAGCGGGCGAAGCGCACGAAGCCGGTCCACGGGGCGGCGCGTGGCTGCGACCAGCTGACGTAGAGTTCGTCGTGCGGACCGAACCCGATCTTCGGCCGGTTTTCGCCCTCGGCGTAGATCCGTTCGGCGACGGCATTCACGTCGGTCGGCGCGCTGAGCGTGCGGCCGTCGTCGTCGGAATGGCGCAGTCGCACGTGGCCGTCCATTGCATCGACCACGTACAGCTCGCCATGGCTGTCGAACGCCGCGCTGGCACCAAGTTCAGGGCCCTTGGGCATGTCCATGTGCATGCCTTGATGCGCGAGCAGCGCAGGCGAGAGCAGGCACAGCAGGACGATCAGCAGAGCGCGCATCACAACTCCCAACGCAGTTCGCCGAACCAGGTGCGGCCGGCGTAGGGATGGTAGACCCAGTAGTGTTCATTGGTCAGGTTGTCGACGCCGAGCGCGGCGGTCCAGCCCTGCGCGAATTTCCAGCGCAGTTTTGCGTCCGCCACGGTGAAACTGCTCACCGCGCCGTAGCTGTCCACGTAGTCGCTGTTGTCGAGCGTGCCGTACTGGCGGCCGGAATGGCGAACGCCCAGCGAGGCGTCCCATAGCGGCGCGAAGCGGTAGTCGGCGAACACGCTGGCGCGGATCTTCGGGATACGCGGGAAATACTTGCCGTTGGCGCTCGGGTATGGGTGGTCCTGCAACGTCTTCGCGTTGTTGAACGCGAGGCTGGCCGAAAGATCCAGCCCGGACGTCCAGACGTCCGTCAGGCTGAGCGCGCCCTCGATGCCGCGGCTGCGCATGCGGTCGATGTTCTGCACGCTGGTGACCGTGGGGCTGACGGTGATGTCGGTCTGCGAATACAGCGAGTCGGCGATGCGATCCTGGTACAGCGAGACGCGCCAGTGGCCGTTGCCCAGATGATGGGTCAGGGTGAGATCGGTGGATTGGTCGACTTCAGGCTTGAGGTCGGGGTTGTTGTTGACGATGGCATTGCCCGAGATGGTGCCCTGGAACAGCTCGGCCACGGTGGGATAACGCACCGCCTTGCCGTAGGCCAGTCGCAGTTCCCAGTCCTGCGCCAGGTCCCAGCTCAATGCGGCCTTGGGCGAGAAGTCGGTGCGCTGGCGATCGGCGTAGTGCAGCGTGCTGCCGGCGTTGCCGAGCAGGCCGCCATAGGCGCGCCATTGCTCCACCCGGCCGCCAAGCGTCAGGGTCCACGCCTCGGCGAAACTCCACACATCCTGCAGATAGACAGCCCGGGTCTGGGTGCGGCCGGCAAAGGCGCTGACCGGGCTGCCGTCGGCGTCGCCCAGCCAGTCGCTGGTGTTGCGCACGCGGGTGTCCAGCACATAGCGGTCGCCGTGCACGCCGGCGTACAGCCGGTGATGGTTGCCGAGCGGGCCGGAGCTGCGCAAGTCGAAGGTGTCCCAGCCCGATCCGGCCATGTCGGCGATCGTGCCGGGACCACCCACCGGTGTGCCGGGTTCGGCCAGGGTGGCGCTGGCGGCCTGCGAGTGCAGGAAGTCGTAATGACTCGCCACGGCCGTCCAGCGCCAGTCGTTGGCGAGGTGCCCGTTCAACTCGACGCCATACAAAAGATGGGAGTCGTGGGCGGAGGTCGGCGCCAGCCCGCTGGCCGGCAGTGTCCAGGTCTGCCCGGCGGCGCTGATCACGCCGCTGGAAACCAGTTCGCCGTCGGCGTCGCGTATCAGGCTGCGCGTGCGATCCTCGGCGCGATTGTGCCACCAGCCCACGGTGAACAGCGCCGCGACCTGCGCGCCGAGATCGACGCCGACCTTCAGTTTGGCCTGGTCCTGCACCGTGTGTTCGATGCTGTTGGCGCCGTACACCAGGCGTGCCGAGCCGTTCGGGTTGCGATCGGCGGTGGCGCCCGTGACCGGCACGGCGAGTGCAGGGTCACCACCAGCGCGCGCGGTGGCGTACTGCATCGGCTGGCCATCGTTGTCGAGCCGGCTGTATTCGAGCAGCCAGCTCCAGCGCCCCTGCTTGTTGCCGAGCAGGGCCGAGGCCTGGTGGCCGTGGTAGTGGCCGGCGGCACCGTACGCGTCGTGGAAATCCTGGCTGAAGAACTGCGTGCTCACGCTGGCCATCAGCCGCTGCGGCAGGATGGTGTGGATCAGCACCGTGGTGCCCAATGAGTTGCCCGGATAGAGCGCGGAGTAAGGCCCGTACAGGATGTCGACGGCGCCGATCTCCTCGGGCGCGACCATGCCCCAGCGCGGTGCGCCAGCGTAGCCATTGGTCATCAGGTTGGACAGCAGCAGGCCGTCGGCATAGACCAGGCTACGTGCGCTCTGCAGGGTGCCGGTGTTGCGACCGCTGATGATGGCATTGGGATCGCCGATATAGCGCTTGCGCACCATCATGTTCGGCGCGTATTTCAGCGCATCGGCGCTTTCGGTGACGTTCTGCTGCTGCAGTTGCTGGCGCTTGACGCGAATCTGCACGCCAGCTGTTTCCGTCACCATGGTGTCGCTGGCATGCACCGAAATGGGTGCGAGGTTGGTGGTCGGAGGGGTTTCGGTTGCCGGCAAGACAGGGCTGGCGAACGCGATGGAGGCTGCGCAGAGAAGAGCAGGCAGGGGTTTCAAGGGTCACTCTGGATGATGGTCTAGGGTTGCAAGGATAATCCTCCGCTGTGCGCAGGACTCGTGGCGCGTTGTCGCAGCGGGCGAACGCGGCGATTGGATGCCTGGCCACGACGAAAGGTGCCGGAACCATTTGCTGCCGCGCGATCATCGAACCCGTAGGAGCGCCCTTGTGCGCGAGCTTTTTGTTTGCGCCACCGAAAAGCATTCGCGCACAAGGTGCGCTCCTACCATTCAGTCGTCGTGCCCGGGCCGTTCGCGCACCGGATGCTTGCTCAACTTGCGCTGCAGGGTGCGGCGATGCATGCCGAGGCGGCGCGCGGTTTCGGAGATGTTGCCGTCGCACTCGGTCAGCACCCGCTGGATGTGTTCCCACTCCAGCCGGCGCAGCGCCAGCGGTTGCTCGGGGGTGTCCGGCAGATCGTCTTCATCGGGCGCGCTGCTGTCGCCGTCGAGCAACGCGCGGACCACGGCATCAGCATCGACGGGCTTGGCCAGGTAATCGTGGGCACCCCGCTTGATCGCCTCCACCGCGGTGGCGATCGAGGCGTAGCCGGTAAGCAGCAGCACGCGCATGTCCGGCACCAGGGTGCGCAGCTCGGGGATCAGGCGCAGCCCGTTCTCCTCGCCCAGCTTCAGGTCCAGCACGCAGTAGCGCGGGCGATGCCGGCGGGTCAATGCGCGCGCCTCGTCGAAGTTGCTGGCGGTGATCACCTCAAAGCCGCGCGAACCGAGCGCGCGTGCCAGCACGCGCAGGAAGGTGGCATCGTCGTCGACCAGCAGCAGTGGGCGGCCTGGATCGACCTGGGGCAACTCGGTCATGGTGGGGATTCCTGGAAGCGGATCAGTCGCTCATTCTTGCCGGAAGCGGCGATGCGTGCACGTCTGGCAACATCATTTTTCGCCGATGACTGCCAGCGGCAGGCGCAGGCACACCTCGGCGCCGTGTTCCACGTTGCGGGCCACCAGCTCGCCACTCAGCCGCTCGGCGGTGGCTTCGGCCAGCGCCAGACCAATACCCAGTCCGGTCTGCTTTTGTGAATAGCCGATTTCGGTCAGCTCATGCGTGGCGTCGAAACCCGGACCGTGATCGACCACGCTCAATTGCAGCCAGTCGTCGTCGCGGGATATCCGCAAGGCCACCGCATTGGAGTGGTTTGCAGCCGAAGCGTCCGCGGCATTGTTGAGCAGATTGATCAGCGCATGGCGAAGGCCCGGTGGTGTGCGCAGCACCATGGCTGCCACTTCGTCGTCGAGGCTCAGCGCCAGTTCGGCCTCGGGTCGCAGCAACTGGAATCGTTCCAGGCAGCCATGGACGAATTGGGCCACGCTGATGCGCTCCGGCTCCTGCGACAGTTGCGCCTTGCCGAAGGTGACCATCTCGCGCAGGATCGTGCGGCAACGATCCACCTGGCCCTCAAGCAGCTCAAGATCGTCGGCAAGCTCGGCATCGTCGGCGTGTTCGCGGCGAAGTTCGGGGAGCAGCGTGCGCATGGTCGACAGTGGTGTGTTGAGCTCGTGCGCGGCACCGGCGGCCTGGGTGGCGATGGCCAGAATGCCCTCGTCGCGCAATGCCCGTTCACGCACCCGCTGCACCTCCAGTTGCTGCAGGTGCACGGCATGCGCCAGTCGGTTGATGAAGAAGCCCAGCAGCAGCGCGGTGATCACGAAGTTCACCGCCATGCCGCCCACATGCAGCGCAAACCCGTTGGCGCCCGAGGTCGACATCGGCAGTGGGACATACCAGGTCAGCAACAGCAGGTAGGCCAGCGCGGCCAGCATCGATACCGCCAGCACGGCGCGCACCGATAATGCCGCGGCGCTGAGCGCGATCGGCACCAGCAGCAAGGTGATGAACGGGTTGCTGGCGCCGCCGGTGAAATACAGAAGGTAACCGAGCACCAGGGTGTCGACCGCGATGTGGCCGAGAGTTTCCCACTCCCGCACCGGCCACGGCTGGCCCAGCCGCCACGCGGCGAACACCGCGAACACCGCAAGCAGGCCGATGCCCAGCAGCAGCGGCAGCAGCGGGATCGGAAGATGCATCCACCACGCACAAACCAGCACCGCCACACTTTGCCCCGCGATGGCGCACAAGCGCAGCCAGGCCAGCGTGCGGGTGAGGGCGAACGGGCCGATGTGTGAGCGCGGCTTGTTGCGGCGATGGGGCATGGGTATGTCTGGGAGGCTGTCGGGTTTTGGTGGTCGAGTCGAGGATTCGCCTGTGCGAGGACAGATCTCTGGCGATTTGCCGGTCCATAGTGGTGCTATGGACCAAGAATCGGCAGGGATATGGACCGCACAGTCGGATTCGCAGACCGGCCAACCAAAGTCCGACAGCCTCCTGAGGCATCCGGCCCGCCTGTTGGCGGCCGGACAGGATCACTCGCGGCTTACTGTTCCGAGCCGATCGTCGGCAGCGGCGTGTCGGTGGCGATGTTGTGTGCGTGATGCTCGGCCGACAGCTTTTTCATCAGCGGCAGCACCGCCAGTGCGATCAGGGTGCAGATCACACCTGCCACTCCGAGCCAGAAGAACAGGTTGGTGTAGATCGGCATGGTCTTCAACGGGTCGGTCACGTCCTGCGGCACGCTGGCGTAGTTGGCGACCACGCCGCCCAGATACTGCGAGATGCCCGAGGCGACAAAGTAGGCGCCCATCATGAAACCGCCCATCCGCGCCGGCACGTAGCGCGCGATCATCGCCAGGCCCAGGCCGCTGACCAGCAGTTCGCCCAGCGACGACGAGCCATAGCCCCACACCATGATCCACGAGGTGGTCTTGCCGGGCGTGGTGGTGAAATGCGCGGCGGCGCTGTAGATGAAGAAGCCCAGCGCCACGGTGGCGAAACCCAGCGCAAACTTGGCGGCGATGGACATGTCCTTGCCACTCCTGCCCGCGCGGGTATAGAGGAATGCCAGGATCGGGCTGAGGATGAAGATCCAGATCGGGTTGAACGCCTGGAACTGCGCTGGTGCCCAGTTCCACAAGTGCAGCCCGAAGATATCAAAGCTGGGGTCGACGTTGCGCAGTGCAAACAGGTTCAGCGAGGTCGACATCTGCTGGTAAAAGATGAAGAAGAACACCGTCTGCACGGTCAGTATCAGGGCGGCGATTAGCCCGGCACGTTCACTGCGCTCGCTGTGGTAGATCAGATACGCGAAGATGCCCAGCACCACAACGCCGGCGGTGTAGACGAAGATTCTGGCCAATCCTTCTGACTCCAGCACCAGTGCCGAGGCGAACACGGCAACCACGCCAAGGCCCAATACTGCGAACAGCTTGTTGACTTGCACAGGCTTCTCGTCAGGTGCCGAACCGACGTGGTCGAGTGTGTGGCGCATCAGAAAGTAGAGACCCAGCCCGACCAGCAGGCCGACACAACACACACCGAAGGCGGCATGCCAGCCCATCTCGTTGTGGTAGGCAGCGTTAACCCAGTCCTTGATTTTTGGAGTCGCCAGCATCGACAGCATCGAGCCCAGGTTTACTGCCATGTAATAGATGGTGAAGGCGCTGTCGATCTTGGAATCGTCGCCCTCGTAGATTTTGCGCACCAGGTTGCCGGCATTTGGCTTGAACAGGCCGTTGCCAACCACGATCACGCCCAGCGAGCAGAACAGGAACCACACACTCTGCCCGGGCACCGTCATCAGCGCGTAACCCAACGAAAGGATGAATGCACCCAGTAGCATCGTGCGTCGGGTACCCAGCACCTTGTCGCCGACCCAGCCGCCGATCGCCGGTGACACGTAGATCAGTGCCGCTGCTGCGCTCCAAGTCAGATTGGCTCGATCGTCGGTGAAGCCCAACCGCTGCACCATGTAATACACGATGAGCGCCTGCATGCCGTAATAGCCGAAGCGCTCCCACATTTCGATGAAGAAGACTGTGCTGAAGGAGCGGGTTTGTGAGGCGGGCGGATTCTGGGTTGCCATATTTTTTCCGTGCGTTGTTCAAACCATGGCGGCATGCAAACACCTGCTTGCGGCATGCAATCCTGAACGGATCACAACCGGGCAAGCGTAACCCATCCCCATGCCGCGCGTAGCTGCACTGCCGCATGACAGACGCCACGGCCCATGCTGTTGAGCCGGCGGGCACGGCCCGCCGGCTTTTGCCGTGGCAATCCATCGAGATATGAATGCTGCCGGCGGAGAAGGCCTGACCGCGCCGAGTTCGACGCCGCTCAGACGGTCGCAGCCAGCCAGCCGTCGGCGGTGAGCCTTGTGGCATCATGGCCCGCGTATATTTCGCGCTGAAACCGGGACTCACTTCTTCATGCCAAACGCCATGCCGTCGACATTGGACCGCGCCCAACTCCACCCCGGGTCGCCGTCGCCGGCGACGGCCTGAGCGGGGGCGCACGATGCCAGCCGAGGGTTTTCGCGGTCCCAAGCAGCTGTGGAACGCGTTCCAGTGGTCGATGAAGGGCTTTCGCGCCGCGTGGCGGCACGAGGCCTCGTTCCGGCTCGAAGCGGGCCTGGTGATCGTGCTGGTGCCGCTCGGGCTGTGGCTGGGGCAGGGCGGGTTGGAGAAGTTCGCGCTGATCCTGGTGCCGCTGCTGGTGATTTCGGCCGAGCTGTTCAACTCGGCGATCGAGGCGGTGGTGGACAAGGTCAGCCCCGAGTTCCACGAACTGGCCGGCCGCGCCAAGGACATGGGTTCGGCCGCGGTGTTCGTGCTGCTGGTGTTGGTGGCCGTGAGCTGGGGACTGATCCTGCTGCCGCGCTGGCTGTAAGCCAGCGCGGCAACCACGGTTACTGGATGGAATGATGCTGATTTAAGGGACGACCCGACTCCCAACCGTTCGCGCTGAGCGTAGCCCGCGCAGCGGGCGGAGTCGAAGCGCCACCAGGCCTGGCCAGCCCATCGCTGGCATGTCCTTCGACTTCCTCGCTCCTCAACGCCGTGGCCATCCGTGGCCACTCCCCGCGTGCGGCCTTCGGCCTACGCTCAGGACGAACGGGCTTAAGTAAATGCCATTCGTTATTGGATGTCCTTTTGCTTGTCTGTGTGTTTCACCGGCACCTGTGACGAATCGACGCTCTGCAGTGCGCCGACGCTGACATGGCCAGTCCACTCACGATCGCGCGCTTGGAAGTACTGCTTCGGATCCCAGCGCCACGCCGCGTAAAGGTTGCCGCAACCGGTCATCGCCGCGCCGCCGATGGTCTTGCCGCCGCACGCCGGCATTCGGCCCTTGCCGACGAACTGCTCCGGCGTGAGGCTGGTCACCGAATCGGAAGCGAAGCCCAGGTACGAACCCGTCAATTCGCTGCGGTTCCAGCGCAGTACCAGGGCCATGCGATGCTTGGCGGTGGGGTCGCCATATTCCGGGTACAGCTTTTCCAGCAGTGCCTTGGCCTGCGTGCGCTGCTGCGCATCGAGCTGTGCCCATACCATGTCGCGGGTGGCGAGGAATTGGGGATATTTGCGCTCGGCCGCGATCGCGATCCAGGCAAAGGCCGCTACCGGGTCTTTGCTGACGCCCTGGCCGTTGAGATACATCAGGCCGATGCTGAGCTGGGACAGCTTGTCGGCGTAGCGGGCGCCGATCAGGAAATACTTCATCGCGCCCTTGAAGTCTCCGGCCGCAAAGCGCTGCATGCCGGTGAACTCGCCATATTCGTCGGGATGGCCCCAGGTGGAGCTGTTGCTCATCGCATCGAGCACTTCCTGCGAGGTCTTGTCCTGCAGCGGAGCGGTCGTCGGGCTGTTGGCGGCAATGGCCATGCCGGCGAACAGGCCGCCGATGACGGCGCAGGCCATACGGTGACGTAGATGCTTCATGACCGATTCCTCCTCATGAGAAAACGCGCCTACCAGGCACCAGACGCGTCGACATGGTACGCGCGTCCACAGCTGGGCAGTGATGGAAGGATTGCGCGGCGCCTGCATGGGTGCTGCAATGCCCGCATCACCGGACGGAGCGATCCCATGAAAACCCTGCGCACCCTTGTGCTCCTGCTGCTCGCCGTCTGCCTCACCGGCTGCGGCTACAACGCCATCCAGCGCCAGGACGAGGCGGTCAAGGCGGCCTGGTCGGAGGTGTTGAACCAGTACCAGCGTCGTGCCGACCTGGTGCCGAACCTGGTGAATACGGTCAAGGGTTACGCCCAGCACGAGGAAAAGGTCTTCGTCGAGGTGACCAACGCGCGCGCCAAGGTGGGTAGCATCCAGGTGAACGCCGACACGATCAACGATCCCGCCAAGCTCAAGCAGTTCCAGGCCGCGCAGGGCGAGCTGGGCAGCGCGCTGTCGCGGCTGATGGTGGTCAGCGAGAATTACCCGCAACTGAAGGCCGATGGCTTGTTCCAGAACCTGCAGGCGCAGCTCGAAGGTACCGAGAACCGGGTCACCGTCGCGCGCAACCGCTATGTGCAGGCGGTGCAGCAGTACAACGCGATGATTCGCACCTTCCCGAACAACATGACCGCCAAGATGTTTGGCTACACGGTCAAGCCGAATTTCAGCGTGGACAACGAAAAGGCGATTTCCACCGCGCCGACGGTCGACTTCGGCACCAGTACACCAGCCCCCGCCGCCTCGGCACACTGAGGTGATGCGCCGCCTGCTGCCGTGGCTGGCAACCATGCTGCTGTTGCCGGCGTTGCTGCATGCGGCAGCTGCCGTACCCACGCTGGCGCGGCATGTCACCGATCTCACCGGCACGCTGACTGCGGGCCAGGTCGATCAGCTCGACGCGCAACTGGTGGCGCTGGAAAAGGCCAAGGGTGCGCAGCTGGTGGTGCTGATGGTGGGCAGCACCGACGGACAGCCGATCGAGGAGTATTCGCTGGCGGTGGCCGAGGCCAACAAGATCGGCCGCAAGGGTACCGATGACGGCGTGCTGCTGCTGATCGCCAGGAATGACCGGGCCGTGCGCATCGAGGTCGGTTACGGGCTGGAAGGTGCGATCCCCGACGCGGCCAACGCGCGCATCATCCGCGAATACATCGCGCCGAAGTTCCGTACCGGTGATTATTTCGGTGGCATCAGCGACGCCGTCGGCGCGCTCACCCAATTGATCAATGGCGAGTCGTTGCCGCCGCCGGTGCACGGCGCGCCGCGCGAGCAGCACGGGCCGGGATTCCAGGGCGTGTTCATGATCGCGCTGTTTGCCGCCATCTTCCTGCGCGGCGTGCTCGGTCGCGCGCACGCGCTGGTGCGGGCACCGATCGGCGGCGTGATCATCGGTGGCCTGCTTTGGCTGCTGGTTTCCGCGGGCGTCGGTGTACTCGGTGCGCTGATCGGTGGCGTGTTCATGCTGCTGCCGGGAGGAGCGGGACGCTCGATCGGCGGCGGCGGCTGGGGCGGCTTCGGGGGTTTTGGCGGCGGCGGTTTCGGCGGTGGCAGCGGTGGTTTCGGCGGTGGTGGTTTCAGCGGAGGCGGCGGCAGCTTCGGCGGCGGCGGTGCCTCGGGGAGCTGGTGAGATGGCGCGCATGCAACGCTTGATGGCGAATCTGTTCGAAGGCTGGTTCCAGCTACGGCGGCGTTTTCCCGCTACCTTGCTGGACGAGATCACGGTGGCGATCGCGGCCGGTGAACGCACGCACAAGGGCGAACTGTGCGTGGCGATCGAATCGCGACTGGACCCCTTCGCGGTGCTGAGCGGACTCGACGCGCCCGCTCGTGCGCGCCAGGCCTTCAGCCAGTTGCGCGCATGGGATACCGAACACAACAGCGGCGTCTTGATCTATGTGCTGCTGGCCGAACATCGCATCGAGATCGTCGCCGATCGCGGCATCGCCGCGCGGGTGGCACCCGCGGAATGGGCGGCGATCTGCGCGCGCATGCGCGAGAACTATGCGCGCGGCCAGTGGCGCGAGGGCAGCCTCGCGGGCATCGCCGCCGCTCACGCCTTGCTGCTGAAACACTTCCCCGGCAACGACAAGGCCGACCCGGACGAGTTGCCGGATCGGCCCGTGTTTCTGTAACGGCGCCTGGAATCCGCCTCAGCCGCCCAGGTATTTTCCCAGGAAGTCCTGCATGTGCTGCAGCAGGTCGGTGCGATCCGCCTCGGTGTAGAAGCCGTGGCCTTCCTTCGGTTTGACCAGCCACACGTAGGGCTTGCCGGCCTTGTCCAGCGCCGAGCGTAGCGCGGTGGCGTTGCGGAACGGGACGCGCGGGTCGGCCTTGCCATGGGCGATCAGCACCGGCACGTTGAACTTGTCCAGTTGGTAGAGCGGTGAAATCGCGCGGGCGACGGCTTCATCGCCAATCGCATCGGCGAAATACTTCTTGCCGGCGGCGAAGTGGCTGGTGTCGCTGGATTCCATGCCGATCGTCCAGTCCGCCACACCGGCGTAGTCGACCGCACACTGGTACAGGCCCGGCGCCAGGATCGGCTGCATCAGCGCGGAATAGCCGCCGAAACTGCCGCCG
>DASRUB010000439.1:0-3150 GCA_035655635.1 Rhodanobacter sp.
GGGCTTCCTTGAGGCGATAGGATTCGCCATCGATGGCGACGATCTCGGCGTTGTGGACAAGACGATCGACCAGCGAGACCACGCAGGCGGCGTTGGGGAACACCTCACGCCATTCAGCGAATGGGCGATTGGTGGTGATCAGCGTGCTTTTGTTCTGATACCGCCGCGAGATCAGCTCGAACATCAGATCCGCGTGGCGATTGGAGTAAGAGAGATAGCCGACTTCGTCGATAACCAGCAGCTGCGGACGGGCGTAATGTCGCAGGCGGCGGCGCAGCGCGGCATCGCTGTCCAGTGCGGCGAGATCGCCAAGCAGTTGGCCAGCGCTGGTGAACAGCACGGTATGGCCCTCGATCAGGGCCTGATGCGCGATGTTCTGTGCCAGCATCGACTTGCCAACGCCGTTCGGGCCGACCAGTACCACATTGGTGGCGTCGCCGAGGAACTCGAGCGTCATCAGCGCATCGACGACGACGCGGTCGCAGCGCTTGGGCCAGTTCCAGTCGAAGTCGCAGAGCGGCTTGAAGCGACCGATGTGAGCGGTGCGCAGCCGTCGCTCCAGACTGCGGCGGGCGCGTTCCTGCTCTTCCCAGCCAAGCAGCGTGCTCACCCAGGCTTCGCCGGCGACCTCGCCCCAATGCGCCAGCAGCCCGTGCAGGTTGAGCGCGCCGGCGCGGGCCTGCTGTGTGTCGTGCTCAGTCATCACGCGGCTCCTTGAGCTGGTCATAGGTTTCCAGTGCATGCGGTCGCACTGGCGCATCGCGCGCCTGAACATGCGCCGGCAACACGAGCGCAACGGGAGGGACATCGCCGTTCTGTTCGCGCGCGCGTTCGAGGGCGAGGCGCACCGCGTTGGGGTGCGGCACGTCGCGCACCAAGGCCTCGAGAATGGCGTCCTGCAATGCAGCGGCACCGTAACGTTCAAGCAGGCGCAGCAGACCAACGGTGATGGCGCCGAGATTGGCGCCACGCTCGGCGGCTCGCATGAGCAGGGTCTGGCTGGCAGGGGCGGCCTGAGCCAGACGATCGGTTCCGCGATGCTGGTGCGCTGCGTGCTTGTGCTCGACCAGCGCCTGGATGTGAGTGGCATCCTCGATCTGCGCGCCGCGGTCGTAGCTGCGCCGGTGGCGGGCGAGCACCTCTGCACCGTCGACGATACGTACCTCATGCGGATCGGCGAGCACGGTCAGGCTTCGCCGGACATAGGCAAACGGCACCGAATAGTCGTTCAGGTCAAAACGGACGTAGGGCGTCTTGCCGACCGACACGGCGACATGCTCAAGCACCGGCGCCGAGGTGTCCGGCAATGCGAGCAGGCGCGGTCTTTCTTCATCAAATACCGCGCGGACGGTGCGCTCGGGTTCGTCCGGGCAGCGTCGATCGCCGGCGGGACCTATGCACCAGGCCGCGGCCTGGGCGTTGAGATCATCGAGATCGGTGAAGGTGCGTGCGGCGAAGAACGCATCGCGCACGTACCGGATGGCTCTTTCCACGCGGCCTTTTTCGTTGCCGCGTGCGATCGCTACGGGACGCGGCTCGTAACGATAATCTCCGGCGAACCCCAGCAGTGTTGGATGGAAGCGGATCGCATCGCCGCGTCGTTCCAGCACGGCGCTCTTGAGATTGTCGTAGAGCAGAACACGTGGCACGCCACCCCAGGCGGAGAACGCAGCGACATGGCCACGCAGGAAGCTCTCCATGCGGGCATCGAGAAAGAAGTGCAGGAAGACCTGCCGCGAGTAGCTCAGAACCATGACGAACGCCATCAGCGGGCGGCGCGCTCGACCAATCTCAAGGTGGCCGAAGTGAGCCCAGTCCACCTGTCCTTGTTCGCCCGGCAGACAACGCAAACGTAGATAGGCCTCGGCCTTGCGGCGTGGCCGATGGCAGGAGGTGAGATGACGGAAGTGATCCGCCCGGCCCTGGTAGCCGCGTTCGCGGACCATTCCATACAGCCGGCTGGCCGTCAGCGTCGGGAACGTCTCCAGCGTCTGACGGATGAACGGCAGATACGCGTCAATCAGCGACTTTCGCGGCGGCGGCCCGAGCTTCGGCAAGCCGGCCTGTGCAAGCACCCGCCGCACCACGCCGTTATGGATGTTCAGTTGATGCGCGATCGTGCCGATGGTCCATTTTTCGGCATGGTAGAAGCGCAGGATCTGCGCCTCGATGTCAGGCGGTGTCACCATGGTCCTATCCTGTCGAATCGTGTCGCACAACGCCTCGACGACGAACCCGGCGACGCAGAAATCCCCAGCGGACGAGATCCAAACATCGCCGGCCGCACCAGTGACAATGCGAGGCCGGCGGCGACGATCGGTCAGTCGCGGCTTTTGCGTCGCCCGCAATCGCCTGCGAGCCGGGCACCACAAGATCATCCGCCGCGAGCAGGGGTGAACCCTGATGCGTCACTTTCTTGCCGCGCGCCCGGTAGCGACGCGCCCGCACAGCGTGGGCGAGCCGTCCCCGACGGCTGATTTGGTAGCGCCGTCCGGCCGCACGCTGGGCGTGGTGGCGCGCGCGATCAGCGCAATCGTCGGCGCAATAGATCTGACCGCGATCGCAGCAGCTGCAGATCAGCGCCTGGCTGCGACATCCCACGCATACAAATAGCCGGGCCGGCGCGCCATCACCGCGGTCGGATCGGCAAACATCCCGTGGACGAACGCCACGTTGGCCGCGATACTCGCCTCGCATGCGTGCCCGGCACCATGTAGGGCACGGCGTCGAGTGTAACCGCCAAGTTTAACGTCGACGCCGTGCCTGCTTCTCGATTGGAGCAAGCCTTTACCCGTTGTCCGACGAACCGTCAGGCGGCGCCCATCGCAACGGCCGTCATCCCCCAACACGCCCCCGCCATCCGTCAGTCGCTGCCGGCGACCGCCGCCGATCCCACGTCGCCGAATTCGGGCGGGTTTAGGCAGCCATCGACAGCGGCGCCAGCGACCATGTCTTCAGCCTGTTTACACTGGGCGGAAAGCGCGTGGCCCCGCGGCTGCGCGATCTCAAGGATTGGCGCCTGCACAGCTTCGAAGGCGCGGATGCCTACCCGACCATCAAACATCACATCGGCGACCGTATCGATGCCGCCGCAATCCGCGAGGGCTGGGATGAAGCGTTGCGCGCCGGCGTCTCGATCGTGGACCGGCT
>DASRUB010000440.1:0-10704 GCA_035655635.1 Rhodanobacter sp.
CGGCTTCCTGCCGATGCCCGCTCGCGCGGCCTGTCGATCCCGACTCACCGCCGCACAGGGGGCCCGGCAGAGCGGCGGCCCATCGTGGCCCGCACTCCGTGCGCGGCGGCTTCGCCGCCGCGAAAGCGTCGGGGAGGTTGCGCCTGGTGTCAGGTGGCTCTGCGATTGTTGGCGCTGTTCCCTGCACTACTTTGGTCGTCCGCTTTGATCTGGCTTTTCGAGAAGTGCGCGCAGGATGCGCGCCGCTCTTGAGGGGCCCCTGTGCGGCGGTGAGGGGCGGACGACAGGCCCGCAGGGTGCTCGGCAGGATGCCGAGCACTTTTCGTCGGGACAGGAGTCCCGTCGAACAGCCCGGCCACGCCTCACGGACTCGGAGGGCAGGATGCCCGGAGAGCGCCAAGCGGGGTGGCCTTCTCTTTTGGTTACTTTTCTCTTGGCCACGCAAGAGAAAAGTAACTCGGGCGCCTCAGGCGCACGAAACGCTCTTGGTCCTCGCCCCCCGAGACGCTCCCGGGAGCACGCCAAATGCCGTTGCGAGGCGCAAACCCCAATTCCAAAACAAGGGCATCGCCCGCGAGCGGGCTCCTACCGACGGCGCGTCTAGCCCTCGCGCGGCTGCCGCAGCAGCTTCATCACCGCCTCGCGCGCCTCGTCCACGCCGGTGCCGGCGGACGACGAAAAAACCTGCGCGGTGGCATGCAGGCTTTCCGCCACGAACTGCTTGCGCAGTGCAGCCAACGCCTGCGTGCCCTGGCCGCGCGAGATCTTGTCAGCCTTGGTCAGCAAGACATGACACGGCAGTCCGGTATCGAAACAGAATTGCAGCATCAGCCGGTCGAATTCCTTCAGCGGGTGACGGATGTCGACGATCAGCACCAGTCCGCGCAGGCTGCGGCGCTGGTGCAGATAGGCGTCAATCTCCAGCTTCCAGTGCTCGCGCATCTCCAGCGGCACCTTGGCGTAGCCATACCCGGGCAGGTCGATCAGGCGCACATCAGATGACGGGTGGCCATCAACCTGAGTCGTCGCTGGCAGGCTGAAGGCGACCATTTGCTGGGTGCGTCCGGGGGTCTTCGAGGTGCGTGCCAGGCCCTTGTGATTGGTCAGGCTATTGAGTGCACTGGACTTGCCCGCGTTGGAGCGGCCCGCGAACGCCACCTCGGCGCCCTGGTCGGCTGGCAACTGGCTGATGCGGTGCGCGGCGAGCATGAATTGCGCGCCCTGGAGGGGATTGGACATGGGATCAGTTTGACCAAGGTAGGATGGCACGGGATAATTCTGGGGTTTCTGTCCGTGGCAGGCCTGATGGCCTGACCGACGGCTTTTGCAAGTCTCTCGGGAGTCAAGTGTATGAGTTTTCGCTCCGCTGGTTTTCGGCCGGCCGTTCTCGGGGCCGCTGTGGCTCTTGCGCTGGCCTTGTCCAGCACGACCCTGATGGCGCAGGACGCCCCGCCTCCCGCCGCCGCCGCAACTGCGGCCGCGCCCGCCAGCAGCACGGCGGTTGCAGCCGCCGCGGCACCCGTCGCTGCCACCGAGGCGGCCGTCAAGCCCGGTGATGCCACCGCCGGCCAGGCCAAGGCCGCGGTCTGCGGCGCCTGCCACGGGCTGGATGGCAATTCGGCCGACGCGCAGTACCCGAAACTGGCCGGCCAGAGCGAGCAGTACATCGTGCGCCAGCTGACCGATTTCAAATCCGGCAAGCGCCAGAACCCGATCATGCTGGGCATGGCCACGCCGCTTTCCACCCAGGACATGCACGACATCGGCGCCTACTTCGCCAGCCAGAAGTCTTTGCCCGGCGTGGCTGACCAGGCGCTGGTCGAGCGCGGCCAGACCCTGTTCCGCCAGGGCGACGTCAAGCTTGGCGTCCCGGCGTGCATGGCCTGCCACAGCATCGACGGCAGCGGCAATCCAGGCGCCATGTACCCGCACCTGGCGGGCCAGCATGCGCAGTACATCGAGGCAACGCTGAAAGCTTGGCATGATGGCACCAGCTGGGGCACCGACGCCCATTCGCAGATCATGCCGACGATCGCCAGTAAGCTCGACGCCGATGACATCAATGCGCTGGCCAGCTATATCGAAGGCCTGCACGGCACCGATGGCCAGCCAGCCGCTGCCACGCCCTGACCGAATCATGCGCCGGCCCGCGGCCGGCGCTGTCGGTTTCACGCTCTATTGATTCGAGGTTGCCATGCCCAAGCGTCTGCCTATCCTGTGTGCCGCCCTGCTCGCGCTTGCTGTGTGCAGCCTTGCCGCCTGCAGTCATGACAAGGACGGTCAGCCTGCCCAAGCTGCGCCTGTTGCCAGCAGCACGACCGCCGACGTGACGCCGGCGCCGGCTGCCAGCAGCCCCGCGGCGGTCGCCTCGACGGCAACGCCCGCCACCAGCAGCAGCGCGGCGCCGGCCAGCAGCGACAGCACGGCCGCGACAACTGCGGCGCCGGCGGTGCCCTTCGTCGACAACGGCAAATGGGTCGAGGGCAAGAACTACTTCCTGATTGATCCGCCGCAGCCGACCAGCCACCCCGGCAAGATCGAGGTCACCGAGGTGTTCTCGTTCGGCTGCCCGGCGTGCAATGCGTTCCACAGCACCGCCGACCAGATCAGGAAGACGCTGCCGGCCGGCGCGGTGATGAACTACCTGCCCGCCGCGTTCCGTCCCGACGAGAACTGGGTGGTCTATCAACGGGCGTTCTACGCGGCGCAGGCCATGGGCCTGGGCGACAAGAGCTATGACGCGATGTTCGACGCCACCTGGAAGACCGGCGAGACCGCCACGTACAACCTGAAGGGCACCGGCCTGAAACCGAAAGACGCCTGGCCGACGATCGAGGACATTGCCAAGTTCTACGCCGCGAAGTTCGGCGTGAATCCGCAAGAGTTCGTGGCCGTCGCCAACTCGTTCTCGGTCAACACCCGGATGAAGCGCGCCGACGAGCTGATCAAGGCCTACGGCATCGACGGCACCCCCTCGATGGTCGTCAATGGCAAGTATCGCTATGGGCCGAGCTCCACCGGCGGTTATGCCCAGACGATCGAGCTGACCCAGTGGCTGATCGCCAAGGAACAGGCTGGCAAGTAAGCCACTCTGGTTGACCCGGCTGCTGCGGCACCACGCCCACCCCCCACGCCCACCCAAGCGAAGAGAACCACCCGATGCTCAAGCCATTCGCCCGCCTGCACGTCCTGGTCCTGTTCGGTGGCCTGCTGCTGACCAGCGCCTGCACCGCGCAATCCAGCGACTCCGCGGCGTATGTCGAGGGTACCGACTACGTCACCGTGCCCGCTCCGCACGAGCGCTACAACAACGCCGGCAAGGTCGAGATCGTCGAGGTCTTCTCCTACGACTGCATCCATTGCGCCGCCTTTGCGCCCGATGCCGCGAAGCTGAGCAAGGAGCTGCCCGCAGGCGTCGAGTTCAAGCTGATGCCGGCGCCATTCAATTCCGCATGGCTGCCGTTCGCGCGGGGCTATTACGCCGCCAAGCAGCTCGGCGTGGTCGATCGCACGCACCAGAAGCTGTTTGTCGCCAAGTTCGGCGAGCACTACCCGATCAACTCGATGGATGAAATCGCGGACTTCTACGCACGCGAGGGCGTCAACCGGGCCGACTTCATGCGCATCGCCACGTCGCAGGCGACCACCGACAAGATGAAGCGCGACTACAACCTGGCGCGCCAATGGCAGGTCGACGGCACGCCGAGCCTGGTGATCGACGGCAAGTACCGTGTGCTCGCTGTCAGCTCACAGGCCAAGATGGTGGCAGTGGCACTGTGGCTGGCCAGGCGTGAGCTCGCCGGCAAGTAGTCGCGCCATCCGCGGCGCCAGGGAGAGGGAATCGCGCGCGAGAATTGGCCACGGAATGGCGCGAGGCATCGCGCGGCGAGCATCACGTTCACACGGCTGCGTGCATGCTTGCTCGTGATCGTCTGTGCGCCGTACCGGTGAGCGCGATCTCTTCCCATTTCTGCTGTGTGTTGCCATGACTGCCGCCGCAATCAACTCCATCGCTCCTGCCGAACGCCGTCTGCGGCTGCTCAGCTGCAATATCCTCGCGGGCGCCAGCGTGCAGCACTACCGTGACTACGTGACCCGCAGCCTTACCGCGGTGCTGCCAGGGCGCAGCAAGATGGACAACCTGGATCGCCTGGCCGAGGTGCTTTCGGCGTTCGACGTGATCGGCTTGCAGGAGGCCGACGCCGGCAGCCTTCGCTCCGGCTTTCTCAACCAGACCCGCTACCTTGCCGAAACCTCCGGCTTACCGTTCTGGAGTCACCAGCCAAACCGGCCGGTGGCCAGGCTCGCCCATTCGGCCAACGGCCTGATCAGCCGGCTCGAACCGACCCTGGTGACAGACTACCCGCTGCCCAGCCGGATCCCGGGCCGTGGCGCGTTGCTGGCGCAGTTCGGCGAGGGCGAGCATGCGCTGGCGGTGATGATCGCGCATTTGTCGTTGAGCGCCCCGGCACGGTTGCGCCAACTCGGGTTCATCGCCGAGGTGCTGCAGGATTTCCCGCATGCGATCCTGATGGGCGATCTCAACACCGAACCGCACAGCGCGGAAATGCGTCAGTTGTTCGCCAAATGCGGCTTGCAGCCACCCGCCCAGCCGACCCTCACCTTTCCCAGTTGGAAACCACGCCGGGCGCTGGATCACATTCTCACCTCGGAGGCGATCCAGCTCGACAAGAGCTGGGCACTGCCGCAGGCGTTTTCCGATCACCTGCCGGTGGCGGCGGAGATCCGCCTGCCCGCGCACGTCGGCGGCAAACCCTTGCCGCAGAGGCGTCGATGAAGTCGTCGCCGTGGCGACGGGCGCTGCCCTGGCTGTGGCTGCTGGCTGTCGGCGTGGGGGCGGCGACGCTGCGCTTCCGGCTGATCGAATCCAGTGTGATCGGACAGTTCTGCAGCAGTCACGACCCCTGGTGGTGCAACGTGCGATTCGCCCTGGTGCTGGGTTTCCTGCACAACGTCTACGGTGTGGCGGCACTGATCGCCGCGGCGCTGGCGCTGGTTTCCAGGCGCCGTGCGCTGGCGTGGTTGGCCGCGGCTGTCGGACTTTTCGCGGTGCAGCTGTATTGCGTCGAGGCCGGCGCGCTGGCCTTGCTGATCGGCAGCCTACGCCTGCTGCGCCTGCAGGCGAATGCGCGCCGCACGCCAGTCGAGCAGCACCGGCAGGGCCAGCAGCAGGTTCAATCCCAACCATAGCCAGGCGACCGGATTGAGACCGGCCTCCTGCGCTACCACGACCGCGCCCAGCAACGGCAGCAACGCGGCCAGGAAGCACTGCTCCAGCCGCGGCATGACCCGGCTGCGGGGATCAGACAGCACGCCAGCCAGGGCGTATCCGACGCAGGGCAGCAGGAAAAGACCCAGCGGAAAATCGCGATAACGTCCGTCGAAGACCAGCAACAAGCCGTAATACGCCAAGCCAAACAACCAGCCCAGCCGCAGCCAGCCGGGCATCAACTGACGCGTCACCCCGGCCAGGCGTGCCGCGATCCAGCGCGCCAGCCGCAAGGCGGTGAACAAGGCCAACACGCAGGCGGTCAGCGACACCGTCCACTCCCACGCATCGCGACAGGCGAACAGCATCTGCCGGCCTTGCCACGCCAACGCGCCGCCACTGGCGACGCCGGCAAGCGCAAGCGCCAGCGCATCCCGCCAACCGCGCCGATGCCGTCGCCATGCCCCGACCAGCACAAACCCGGCGCCGCCGGCTGCCGCGGCCAGCCAACCCAGCCACCAGCGCGGATCCTCGATGACCGGGCCCTGCATCGCGAACTTCGGTCGCGCCTGCGCATCGAAGATGCCCCAGTAGCCCCCGGCCGTGCCTTCCAGGGCACGCTTCCACGGCTGGTCGAAGGCCTCGATCACGTTGTACGGCAGCTTCGCCTGCGCCGCGTAGCGCAGGAATTCGCGCAGGTAACGCGCCTCGTTGACGACGCTGGCACTGGCTGACTGGCGCGACCGCCCGGCACTGGGCCAGCCGGTTTCGCCGATCATCACGCGCCGCCCCGGGAACGCCTGCTGCACCTTCGCGTAGACCGTCGCCACGTGCTGCACGGCCTGCTCCGGCGGCACCGGCTTGTCCTCCCAGTAGGGCAGGATATGGATGGTCAGGTAGTCGACCGAATTGGCCAGTTCAGGATGGCGCAGCCAGAACTCCCACACGTCGGCATAGGTCACCGGCTCGGGCACCGCCGCGCGCACTTTCGCCAGGTCGGCTGCCAGTCGGGTAGAAGACAGATCGCCGCGCAACAGCACCTCGTTGCCGACGATCACCGCACGCACCACGTCGGGGTATTCGCGCGCGGTGGCGATGCCGAGGCGGATCTGCTCGGCATTCGCCTTGTGGTCATTGCCCAGCCAGATGCCGAGCAACACCTTCATGCCATGGCGTCTGGCGATCTGCGGCACGGCACTCAGGCCCTGCCCTTGCGAATAGGTGCGCACGCAATCGAAACGCTGTGACAGTACGCGCAGGTCGGCGTCGATGCGCGCCGCGCTGACGAACGCACGGCCATCCAGCGGCGTCTCGCCCGGCAGGCGAAAAGGCGCGTACGACACACACGCAATCCGCGCCGAGGGCGCATCCGGAAGATTCACCGGTCGACCAATCGCCCACCACCAGACCACGGCAGCCAGCGACGCCGACGCCAACGCCAACCAGACCAGGCCTTCTCGACGAAGAACAGCCGCAGGTTTTGACAACATGCCGAGTCCATGGGTGCTGGTGAATCAGCGTGGCAGCTTAACAGGGCGCGCCGCGCGCTCACCGAACCCAAACAAGCCAGGCGACACCATCCACTACACTGCGCCCAGTTCGAATCGCGGAGTTTCCATGTTTGTTTGTCGCACCTCGCGTCGTGTCTGGTCGCCCTGGCTGGTACTGATCTTCACCTGGCTGGCAGCTTCCAGCGTGCATGCCGCAGAACCCACGCCCGCCCAGCGCACGGCATTCAAGCAAGCCTATGCCGCCGCGCAGCAGGGCGATGAAAGCTGGCGTCAGCTGGCCCGCGGGCTGCACCACTACCCGCTGTATCCGTACCTCAAGGCCGCCGCGCTGGAGCACGCTATCCGGCAGGTCGATCGCGCCACGGTGGAGTCCTATCTCAAGCAATACCCGGACTGGGTCCCCGCCGCCGACCTGCGCCGCAGCTTCCTGGGGGAACTGGCTCGCCGCCAGGACTGGAACGATTTCCAGGCGCTATACCAGCCGGGGTTGGGCGACTCGCTGAGCTGCGATGCCTTGCAGGCGAAGCTGGCGCAGGGCGGTACGCTGGATTTCGAGCGGGACCTGGCCACGCTGTGGGCCAGGCCGAACCTGCCCAACGCCTGCGATCCGGTGCTGAACGCCGCGCAGGCACAAGGCCTGCTGACCGATGCGCGACTGTGGACGCGTATCGACCGCGCCGCCGACGCCAACCAGGCCGGCACCATCGCCAGCCTCACCGACTGGCTGCCACCTGCCGAACAGTCAAGCGCCCAACAACTGGCACTGGCGTTGCGCGATCCAGCCGGCGCGCTGGCGCATGCATCGAGCTGGCCGGATACGCCGCGTGACCGCCAGGCTGCCACGCTCGCCCTGACCCGGCTCGCGCGCCGCCAGTCGAGCAGCGCGGACAGCGCCTGGCAACAATTGCAGACCCATTTCAGTTTCAGCCAGCAGCAGCGCGACCAGATCCTGCATGCGCTGGCCCTGTTCCATGCCACCGATTTCGACGATGGCGCCCTGGCGCGCCTGATCGCGCTGCCACCGGCCGCGCAGAGTGACAGCACCCGCGAATGGCGGGCGCGGGTGGCGCTGGCACGTATGAACTGGCCCGCCGTGCTTGCCGCGATCGAGGCGATGCCGGCCAGCCAGCAGCAGGACGGCGAGTGGCAGTACTTCCGCGCCCGCGCGCTGGCGGCCACCGGCCACGCCGGGCCGGCGCGGCAACAGTTTGCGGCACTCGCCGACAAGGCCACCTACTTCGGTTTTCTTGCCGCCGACCAGTTGCAGCAACCGTATGCCATTTGTCCGCTGACCCTGGCCGACGACGCGCAGCGCGAACGGCAATTGCTGTCGCAACCGGGCCTGCGTCGCGCGTTCGAGCTGTTTGCGGTCGACCTGCCGGCGCTGGCCCGGCGGGAATGGACGCAGGCCCTGCAGGGCGCCGACGAGGTCACCTTGCGCATCGCCGCCGACCTGGCCAACCGTCGCGGCTGGTATGACCGGGCCGTGTTCACGCTGAGCAGCGGCGAGGCGTTGCGCCTGTATGACCTGCGCTTTCCGCTGGCCAGCCAGGACGGTCTGGTGCCGCAGGCCGAGCAGGCAGGCATCGAGCCGGCCTGGGCTTACGGCATTCTGCGCGCCGAGAGCGCCTGGATGAGCGATGCACGCTCCGGCGCCGATGCGCGCGGGCTGATGCAATTGCTGCCCGGCACCGCCGTCCTGGTCGCCAAACGCAATGGCCTGGCCTGGACTGGCGCGGCCAGCCTGTACGACCCCAGCGTCAACATCGCCCTGGGCACCCGCTATCTCGCGCAGATGGCGCAACGGTTCAACGGCTCGCCATGGCTGGCCAGTGCGGCCTACAACGCCGGGCCGAACCGGGTCGACCAGTGGCTGGCCGCACGCGGCACGCTCGCGCCGATACTGTTCGTTGCGACCATTCCATTCAAGGAAACCCGCGAGTACGTGGCCCGGGTCATGGCCTTCAGCGTGATCTACGACTGGCGCCTGCATGGCACCGCCGTGCCGCTGACGCTGCAGATGAGCCCGATCGGGCAGTCATATGTCCTGCCGGGTCCGAGCGTGGCGCGCCGCGCCATCCAGTGCCCGCTGGCGACACCGACCGAGGCGGCCAGCGCGCCGGCGAATCCGACAACCTCACCGGCCAGGGAATAACACAGCATGGCCACCCGGCAACTTGTCATTCTCGGTGGCACCGGTTTCGTGGGCAGTCGCCTGGTACCGCGGCTGGCCGCCGACGGCCACCGCATCGTGCTACTCAGCCGCAACCGCGAAAAGTGCCGCGAACTTGGCGTATTGCCGGGCGTGAGCGTGCGCAGCGCGGATATCCACGATGACGACGCGCTGCGTGCGCAGCTGGCCGGTGCCGACGCGGTGATCAACCTGGTCGGCATACTCAACCAGCATGGTCGACACACGTTCCAGCACGTGCACGTGGAACTGACCCGCCGCCTGATCGCCGCCTGCGAAGACTGCGGCGTGGCGCAACTGCACCAGATGAGCTCGCTCAAGGCCGGCCAGGGCCTGTCGCAATACCTGAAGACCCGCGGCGCCGGCGAGGCGCTGGTCAAGGCCTCCACACTCGACTGGACGATCTACCAGCCCAGCGTGATCTTCGGCACGGGCGACGGACTGGTCCGTCGTTTTGCCACATTGCTGCGCCGCATGCCCGTGCTCCCGCTGGCGCGCGCCACCTCGCGCATGGCGCCGACCTGGGTCGGTGACGTGGCCGAGGCGATCGCCCGTTGCGTCGGCAGCGACGCCGGCGGGCGGCGCAGTTTCGAACTGTATGGTCCGGAGGTGCTCACCCTCGGCGACATCGTGCGCCGCATCCGCGATCAGTCCGGTCTGCGCACGCCGATCCTCGCCCTGCCCGATGGTCTGGGCCGGCTGCAGGCACAATTCGCCGAGCTGCTTCCCGGCAAGCCGTTCTCGCTGGATAATTTCCGCTCGTTGCGCACCGATTCGGTCGGCAAGATCGACGGCTACGCCGCGCTGGGCATCGTGCCACGGGCGTTCAGCGCCGAGCTGCCGTCCCTGCTCGCACCGTCGCCGCGCCAGCGCCGGCTGGATGGCGCACGCTCGCGCCGGCGCCCATGAGAGACAGCGCTATCGGCCTGATCCTGTAGCGCGGAAGCCAGAGCTTATTTGCCGCGTCAACGGGACGTGGCGGAAGCGGGCGCAGCGTTGTCCATCACCGTGCCATATTGCTTGACCAGCTCTTCGAAGCGCGGGTCGCCGTGCAACGCCGTGAACATGGGACTCACGCCAAGATCGCCGCAGTTGAATCGGTCTATGGCGCAGAAGCCTGGCAACAGCTGCATCGCGGGCGCTTTGGCGTCCAGTGCCATGTAAAGCTGGAGCAAAACGCCGGCGGCGGCCGTCTTTTTACCGGGCAGCTTGTCCACTGCCGCGAGCGCCTGGGGCTTCAACGCGGGTTGGAGTCGTGCCTGATAGGTCAGCTTGAAAGCGGCGACCCATTGTTTGCCGACGGACGTCGTGGGATGGAGTTGATCGAAAACCTCCACGGCTTGCTGGTCACGCTGCATTTGACTGTACACGTAGGCGAGATCGACCGCGTTGGCTACCGGATTCGGTGCCACCTTGTTTCGCGTACGTAACGTGCGCAGGGCAGCTGGCCAGTCACGGAGGTCTGTGTAACTTACCGCCAGCGTGTTCTGCGCACTCTCGTTGTCAGGGGCGAGGCGCGCGGCCTCCTTGACCTGCACCAAGCCCTGCTTCAGCGGCAACATTTCGCCGTATATGAGGTGCGCCATGGCATTGCTGGGATCGAGTTCGAGTGCGCGTGCAACGCCCGCCTGAGCCTTGGCGGTATCTCCCGCGAGGAAATCGGCAGTGGCCAGCGCCGTTACGGCAGCCGCGTTGCGCGGATCCAGCGCCAAGGCCTTGTTCGCCGCCGCGCGGGCTTCCGGCAATGCCTGCTGAAGCGGCAGGGTGGTGAT
>DASRUB010000441.1:0-4631 GCA_035655635.1 Rhodanobacter sp.
GAACGACGCGATCGCCTATATCCGTTCGCTGGCACAGTTGCGCGGGCGCAACGCGGCATGGGCCGAGCAGGCGGTGCGCGGCGCGGCCACGCTGACTGCCAGCGAGGCGGCGCAGCAGCATGTGATCGACTTCGTCGCGAACGACATCACCGACTTGTTGGCCAAGTCCAGCGGGCGCAAGCTGCAGGTGGGCGAACGCAGCGTCACCTTGCAACTCAAGGGCGCCACGGTGCGCGATTACGCGCCGGGCGCGCGCACGCGCTTCCTGGCGATCATCACCAATCCGACGATCGCGTATCTGCTGTTGCTCGGCGGCATCCTCGGCCTGGGACTGGAAGCGATGCATCCCGGCGCGATGTTGCCGGGCATCGTGGGGGCGATCTGCCTGCTGGTCGGGCTGTATGCGCTGCAACTCCTGCCGGTCAACTACGCCGGCCTGGCGCTGATGGCGCTGGGCATCGGCCTGCTGGTGGCCGAGGCGGTCAACCCCACCGTGGGCGCACTCGGGGTAGGCGGCGTGGTCTCGTTCGTGATCGGATCGGTGATGCTGATGAAAACGGGGGTGCCCGGCTATGCGGTCAATCTGGGCGTGATCGCCGGCATCGCGGTGGCGTTCGCCGCCTTGCTGGGGCTCATCGTGTGGCTGGTGTTCCACGCGCGCCGTGCCCGGCCGTTCATCGGCGACGGGGCGATGCTGGCCGAGGTCGGCCGCTTGTTGCAGCCGGTCGCGGCTGACGGGGAGAGCTGGATGATGCTGCAAGGCGAGCGCTGGCGCGTGCGCAGCGCCACGGCGCTCCCTGCTGGCGCCCGGGTGCGCGTGTTGTCGCGGCAGGGACTATTGCTGTGGGTTGAGCCGGCGCAAGCCGAAACAGGCGTTTCATGAAGGTTGGGAGATAACCATGTTCGGATTTGTCGGTGTTTTAATCATTATCGTCGTGCTGCTGCTGTTTTCCGCGATCAAGGTCCTGCCGGAGTACGAGCGCGGTGTGATCCTGACCCTGGGCCGCTATACCGGCACCAAGGGGCCCGGACTGATCCTGCTGATTCCCGTGGTCCAGCGCATGATCCGCGTCGATCTGCGCGTCACGGTGATGGACGTGCCACCGCAGGACGTCATTTCGCTGGACAACGTGTCGGTGCGGGTCAATGCGGTGGTCTACTTCCGCGTGGTCGATTCGGACAAGTCCGTGTTGGAAGTGGAAAACTTCCTGCAGGCCACCAGCCAGCTCGCGCAAACACGCCTGCGCTCGGTGCTGGGCCAGCATGAACTGGACGAGATCCTCGCCCAGCGCGACACGATCAACCACACCCTGCAGGTGACGCTGGACGAGGCCACCGGCCCGTGGGGCATCAAGATCATGAACGTCGAGATCAAGGACGTGGATATCAACGAAACGATGATCCGGGCGATCGCGCGTCAGGCCGAGGCCGAGCGCGAGCGCCGGGCCAAGGTGATTCACGCCGAAGGTGAATTCCAGGCCGCCGAAAAGCTGCGCGATGCTGCCGGGGTGCTGGCGCAGCAGCCGCAGGCGCTGCAGTTGCGCTATTTGCAGACGCTGGCGGACATGTCCCAGAGCGGCAAGTCTTCGACGATCGTGTTCCCGCTGCCACTGGACCTGATCAGGCCGCTGATGGAGGCGTTCCCGTCGAAGCGGGATTCAGGTACAAGGGACTGATCCGTTCAGCACGAGCAGGCACGATGGAAGTCATCCCCTTGACCGGCAGTCTGGTCTGCGTGGGCCTCGGCATGACCCTGGGTTCGCACCTCGGCCCACTGGCGCGCAGCCACATCGAGCAGGCCGACGTGGTATTTGCGGGCCTCTCCGACGGCATCGTGGAGCTGTGGCTGCAGCGCATGCACAAGGACGTGCGCAGCCTGCAGCCGTACTACCGCGAGGGCACGTCGCGCATGCACACCTATCGGCAGATGGTCGAGGCCATGCTTGCCGAGGTGCGCGCGGGCAGCAAGGTTTGCGGGGTGTTCTACGGCCATCCCGGCGTGTTCGCCTGGGTGCCGCACAAGGCGATCGAGGTCGCCCGCCGCGAGGGCTTTGCCGCGCACATGGAACCGGGTGTTTCCGCCGAGGATTGCCTGTACGCGGATCTGGGCATCGATCCGGGTCGCTTCGGCTGCCAGCACTACGAGGCCAGCCAGCTGCTGTTCTACCAGCGGCGGATCGATCCGACCGCCTATCTGGTGCTGTGGCAGGTGGGCCTGGTCGGCGATCAGTCGCTGGCACGCTTCTCCACCGGCCCCGCTTACAAGCAGTTGCTGGTTGACGTATTGGCCCGAGACTACCCGCTGGAGCATGAGCTGATCATTTATCGCACCGCGACGCTGCCGATCCAGCAGGCACGGATCGAACGGGTGGCGCTGGGCGCGCTGCCGCAGGCGGATATCGGCATGGCCGATACGGTGGTGATTCCGCCAGCGCGAGCCATGCAGGTGGATCATGCAATGCGGGCGAGACTCGACGTTCTGGACAGAGTGATGTCTGATACCGTTGGCGAGGCCGGCTAACGCATCTGGCGGAGATGCAGGCAAGATGCGGTTGCGGGCAGGCATAAGCCAGTGTGGGGGAGCCGCGCGAAAAGCAGGTTCGGCACGAAACATAGGGCGGCACAAAATTATCAGCGCAAGGGGTGGTCAATGTTTGACGTGATCGATTTTCTTGAAACTGTCGGCCAGGACGCACAATGGCGTCATGCGGACCAGGAAGTGCTGGCCGCCGCATTGACTGCGGCGCAGATTGATCCGGCGTTGCGGACTGCGATCCTTGCCAGGGATGAACAGGGGTTGCAGGCGTTGCTGGGGCAGGTTCCCTTCTGTTGCCTGATCAATCCTGCCAAACCCGGCGAGGAACAGGAGGAGTGTGACGGCAGCTGCAAAGAGGGTGAGGAGGAGAAGAACGACAAGGACAAGGAGAAGGACAAGAGGGATGAAGATTAAGGACCAGGCTTCACGACTTGCCGTTCCTGCGCCTGCAGCTGTTGACTAGCTCATGGACCAGGCGGGCAGGTACAGGTGGGTATTCGCGTGCGTCGCGCTTCTGCTTTTATTTGTAGCGGGCGCGGTTGCTGCGACTGCGCCCGTATCCAACGATCCCGTATCCAGCAATCCTGCGCAGCTGCTGCGACAAGCTGAAAACGTCGAGCCCTCCAATCACGCCGAGTTCAACGAGCTGATGGGTCGACTCGACAAGGTCGCGGTGAGGCTCTCACCGCAACAGAAGTTGCATCTGCGCTACCTCGAGGCACGGGAGATCGCCTTTGCGGGCCACTACGCCACCGCCCTGCCATCGTTGATTGGGATCGCCGATCAAACGGCAGATCCCGTCCTGGCGTTTCGCGCTGGTGCTACGGTAATCGACCTGTTGGTGGCCCAATCCCGCTATGAGGAAGCCTTTGCCAGGCTCAATCCATTGCTGGACCAGTTGCCGAAAATCAAGGAACCCGATGTCCGCATGCAGGGGCTTGGTGTTGCGGCACAGTTGTACAACGAGGCAGGCCAATACGATGCGTCCACTCGTTATGCCGATCAAATAATCAAGGAAAGCACCGACGCCCGGAGTGCGTGCAGGGGCTGGTTCTACAAGTCCGCTGCGCTGTTTGAGAGTGGCGGCGCACAGTTGCCCGCCGATCAGCTTCACCATGGCATGGAGGCATGCGAAAAGGCGGGCGATACGCTGTTTTCTCTCAGTTTCCAGCAATTGCTGGCGAGTTTCGACCTGCGACAGGGACGCCTTGAGCCGGCAATCCATGTGCTGCAAGCGAGCTATTCCAAGGTGCTTCGAGCAGGCTTTCCGCCGCAGGTTTCGGAGTTCGAGGCCACGTTGGCCAAGGCATACTCAAAGAGTGGCGATCTCGTTTCGGCGCAGAAATTTGCCAACCGCGCCTTGGTCAGCAATGCCAACCGACCGTATTCGGAGTCGACCGCGAGCGCCTATCAGGTGCTTTACGAAGTCGACAAGAAAGCGGGCGACCGCGATGCGGCCCTGGCAAACCTTGAAAAGTATCTCGTTGCTCACGACGGCTACGTGAGTCGACTCAGCGCGAAGGCGCTTGCTTATCAAATCGTCAAGCAACAGGTGCTCGCGAAAAAGCTGCAGATCGACACGCTGAACAAGCAGAACCAGATCCTCACTCTGCAGCACAAGCTCAACAAGAAAGCCGTGGAAACCAGTCGACTGTATATCGTGTTGTTGTTGCTGGTGCTGGCGTTCATCGCGCTGTGGGCGTATCGGGTCAAGCGCTCGCAACTGCGCTTCATGAAGTTGGCCCGGCGCGATGGCCTCACCGGCATCTTCAATCGGCAGCATTTCGTGAACGAGGCCGAGCGGCAGTTGCAGTACTGCCGCAACTCGGCGCGCGATGCCTGCGTGGTGCTGCTCGACCTGGATCACTTCAAGGCGGTGAACGACACGCATGGCCACGCGGTGGGTGACCGGGCGCTGAAGCGCGCGGTCGCGGCCTGCCAGGCTCACCTGCGTTCCACCGACCTGTTCGGTCGCCTCGGTGGCGAGGAGTTCGGCATGCTGTTGCCCGAGTGTGCGCTGGACCAGGTGCTGGCGCGGGTCGAGCTGATGCGTGCGACCGTTGCATCGGTGTCGTTGGGTCAGGATGCTCTCGGC